>JANPJZ010000164.1:0-13918 GCA_031425795.1 Rhodobacter sp.
GCGGTCAGCGCGGAAAACCAGCGGCCGGTCAGCATCGAGGTGGCGACCGGGGCAGGCTACACCCGCCCGCCGCTGCATGACTTCTTCATGACCCGCTACACCGAAGCCTATGCCGCAGAGATCACCGCCTTCATCGACGCGATGGGCGGCAAGGCCAAGGCGAGCCCTTCGGGTGAGGATGGGTTGCTGGCACTGGCGCTGGCCGAAGCCGCGCTGAAATCCGTCGCCGAGGGCCGCACCGTGAAGGTGAGCGAGGTTCTCTGAACCCACTTTCCGACAGGCCCCCCACCCCGAGGTGCGGGGGCCTGGAATGCTGCAGAAAATGCTGCGCAGCAATCCATGTGAAACAGTGGGTTACTCGTCAGTCTCCGGCAACCGTCCTCAACTCCAGCTGCAGGATTGCCGGACCGGGGCCGGTGTCCGCCGTCTCATCGGTCAGGCCGATCGCGCCGCGGGTTGTCACCCCGAACCCCGCTTCGGCCAGCGCGTCGCCCAAGGCCGAGCTGCCGATGTCGCGGCTTACCTCCAGGGCGTCCTGGGCGAGGTAGCCAAGATCCTCGACCGGGCTTTGCGGCTTGGCGGGGGTCAGGATGACCAGCATCCGCTCCTGCCCCAGAACCGTGTCGGTGATCTTGAACAGGCCTTTCTTCAACTCGTCCCCCGGCTGGAGGCGGCCGGAAAACCAGTGGCTGATCGCATAATCCGCCGCGATGTAGAGGACGTTCACGTCAACCGGCCCGTCGGTATTGTTGCGGGCGAGGACATGGACCTCGTCGTCGGGCAGGAGTGTCGGGACCGGGGCGAAGGGCAGGGCGCGCAGGGTGCGGTCTTCGGGCGTGCGGGTCTGCAGGGCGACATCGACATCAAGTGTGCCCGCGCCCACGGCGGCCCCGAGTTTCAGCAGGTTCTGCGCCCGCGCCATCGTGGTCAGCGTGTCGGCCAGCGTGGTTGCCAGCGTGGCCGGGTCCTTGTCGGCGGTCGAGACGGAAGGCGTGGTGCCCAGATCCTCGGCCAGGCCGGTGGAGGGCAGGACCCAGATCGCATCGGGGCGCGGGCTGTCGGGCAGGATGGCAAGGCGGAGATCGGCCTCATCGGCAGGGCCGACGAAATTGAGGCGGGGGCCGGCGCTTTCGGTCAACTCCACGATGGCCGAGAGCAGCGCATCGGCCGGGGCGGTGCCGGGGGCGGGGAGGGCCACGGTAAGGGTGAAATCGAGCGCCTCGTCCAGCTTGCGCAGGGTCATGCCCTTCGGGAGGTCGGGCGGCAGGGCCTTGCCGTCGCGTGCAACCGGTTCGCCCGTGGCCGCAAAGGTGTCGACGCTGGTCAGGGTGACATAGCCAAGGGCGGCCTCGGTCCGGTCGGCGGCGCTGGCCATCACCGCCATCACCGCGCCTTCGGCCAGCCCATGCAGGGAGCCCGCTGGAATGGCAAGGCCGGCCTCGGTCACCTCGGCCCGCCATTGCGCGACGCGGGTGCCAGGGTCGGCGCCGAAGACGACCTGATCAAGATCGCCCTCGAACAGCGGGGTGGAGCGGGCGAGGTTCTTGACCGAATAGCGGCGCAGCACCTCTTGCCCGACCTGACCATAAGTGGCGCCGGGGTATTCGGCCAGCACCTCCATCAGCGTGAAGGTGAAGACGCCCTGCGGTTTGCGGCCGGGCTTTCCCTTGGGCAGATTCTTTTCCGGCGTCACCTCATTGGTTTGAGCGGCAAAGAAGGCGACGAAACTGCCTTCACCGGCCCCGGCGTCAAACGGGGCTTCCACACCGTCCCGCGGGTCGCCGATGGAGCGGGTGACCGTCTCCATCGCATCCGGGTCGATCCCCAGCGCCTCGGGCGAGATCTGGCGGGTGCGCACGTCATCCGTCCCATCGACGTTACGGGTGGCGGTGCCGGAGTGGCAACTGTCGAACACGGCCCAGACATTGGCCCCTTTGGCACGCAGGGCGTCGATCATTGCGCCGATCTCGTCATCGACCAGCGCGTTCTCGACCGCCCCCACCCCGTCGGACCATTGGCCGATGTCGACGGGCAGGAACAGTTCGTCCAGCCCGTCAAGTTCGGAGGCCGGGTCAAGGGCCGGGGCCTGGGTGCCGTGGCCGGAGAAGTGGAGATAGACGAAATCGCCAGGCTTCACGCGGGTGGTCAGGTCGGCGAAGGCGCTGCGGATGGCGGCGAGGGTCGGGGCGTCGTAGCCCGCGACGCCATCGGTCAGGACGGTGATGTTGGCGGCCTCAAACGGCACCGGGGCGCTGGTCGTGAGGTAGCCCGCCACCAGTTGCACGTCGTTTGCCGGGCCCCTCAGCCACCAGCGTTCTGCAAGGCTGGGATACTCGTTCGCCCCGATCAGGAGTGCGTGGTTTTCGCGAGCTTGGGCAGGAAGGGTCGCCAGCGTCAGGGTGGCCAGCAGAGCGGAAGCGAGGAGCCCGCGCATCTCAGTTCGTCATCAGTGCATAGGCGGCCCCGGCAGGCCCCTTGTTTTCAACCTTGAGCGTGAAGGTCCCGGCCTTTGCCGGCGTCCAGCCGCAGTAGGCGATATGCGAGATGTCGGTGTCCGAGCACACCAGCCGCCCCCTGTCGTCAAGGATGGTAAGGTTGAGGTTGGTCGCCGACTTCGCCTCGACATAGACCTCGGCGTATTCGCCGCCGCGAAACTCGATAGGCGGGTAGGTGTCGCCGCCGCCGGTGCCAAGCGAGCCGATGTTATAGACCGGGCCGGACGCCACGCCCTTGGTCGTCTCGACCCTGACATCGTCGATGAGGCCCAGCAGGGTTTCGTCATCGCCGGAAAGGGCCTTTGCGCTTGCAAGCATCTCTTCCCAGGTCAGGGGCGTGCCTTCGCCGACAGTGCCGCCGCTCGCGGCCCGGTCGGTGGCAACGGGGGCCAGCGTCTTGCGCAGCCGGGCGGCGGAGAGGATCAGCAGGGGGTCTGCAGTCTCCAGGCCCGTGGCGTAAAGGCGGGCCGAAAGCTCGGCCAGCTTGACGGGTGAATGGGTCTCGGCCGTGGCGGGAAGCGCGAGGGCAAGGGACAGGGCGGTGGCAAGCAGGCGGCACATCATGGGCGGGCTCTTCCGTGTCGGTTGGGGTGAAGATGCGGCGGGGCGCAGCGCCTGTAAATGCAGGAGTTTTCCATGACGGTCTTTGTCATGTGCCTTGCAAAAGGGCCGCTGTTAGCAAGACGGCATGGAAAACAACGAGGGATTGCAGGATGACAACGGCAAAGAGGCAGGGAGGAAAGCGGAAGTGGCCGATGCGCTTTGCCGGTGAGCTGCTGGCGGCACTGCTGGTGATCGTGCTTCTGGCCTTCGTCGGACCGGCGAATGCCCAGCCGCTGGATGACGCGATGGACCGGGTCTTTACCGTGCGCAGCGCAGATTCCGAGGACCGTTTCCTTGGTTCAGCCTTCCTGTGGGGTGAGGCTCCGGTGGTTGTGACGAATGCGCATGTGGTCGGCGAAGCGGAGGCCGTGCGGCTGGTCACCCGCACCGGCGCGGAAACCGAGGGTTTGGTCATCGCGCGCGATGCGGTGCGGGATGTGGCCGTGATCTCGGTGCCGCCAGGCTTTGGCGGATTGCGCGCCGGGCTGTTCCCGTCAGCCTTGCAGCCGGCTTTGGGGACCGAGGTCTTTGCGCTTGGGGCGCCGCTCGGGATTGAGTTCACGTTGACCGAGGGGCGGATTTCGGCGACGGCCCGGCAGGTGGATATCAACGTGCCCCTGAGGCTGCTTCAGCACGATGCTGCGGTGAACCCGGGGTCTTCGGGTGGGCCATTGGTGGATGCCGACGGGCGGCTTCTGGGGATGAACAGCCGCATTGCCGATGGCAGCCGGATGTTCGTGGGTATCGCCTATGCGATCTCGGCGCCGGATCTCGCGGTCATCGTGACCGGGCTGGTGGAAGAGACGCTGCTGCCTTTCCCGACACTCGGGATGACGGCGCGGCCGGTGGATCGGCAGATCGCAGCAGCGCTGGGCGTGCCGGTCGCGGGGCTGCTCGTGGACGGCGTCATGGCGGGAGGTCTTGCCGAGGCGGCGCGTCTGAGCGGCGGCGATGTCATCCTGGCGGTGGACGGGGTGGAGATGGCCGCAACGGGTGACCTCGCATTTGCGGTGGAGCGGGCGAGTGCGACGGGTAAGGCGGTGGTGACCGTCCTGCGGGAGGGCGCGCGGCTTGACCTGACCTTGCCGCTGCTGGCGGCGGAGGCGGGGGTGCGGCTGCGTCAGGTGGCGCAGGGAATGCCGGAGATGGTGCAGTCCTACCGCCTTTCGGCCCTGGGTGTCGCGCTGGACGAGGGAGGGGTCGTGACCGCGCTGACCGACAACTCCCCCGCCGCTCTTGCCGGGCTGGCGCTGGGAGACCGGGTCCTGACGGTGAACGGTGCGACGGTGGACTTGCCGGCCTATCTCGTGACCGAACCCCTGCTGATGCTGGTGCAGGCGCCGGGCGGGGCCACGCGGCACATCCAGCTTGACCCGTGGGGCGCGCAGCAGGGAGTGCGCCCGCTGGGTGGGGCGAATGTGCTTGACCCGGACGTGGTGGTGTTTTGAATGAAAGGCATGGGCCTGGAAGACCGCATCCTGATCGTCGAGGACGATGCCGAGACTGCAGCCGCCGTGCGCGCGGTGGTCGAGGGGATGGGCTGCACTGTGGACCATTGCGACACGCTTGAGGCAGGCGTCGCGTCGGCCATTTCTGAACCCTACAAGGTCATCGTCCTTGACCGCATGCTGCCCGGCGGCGACGGGGTCGAGGCGATGGCGCGCATCCGGGCGGGCGGATCGACCGCGCTGGTCCTTGTGCTTTCAGCGCTGGGGCGGGCCGCAAACCGGGTGGAGGGGCTGGAGAAGGGTGCCGACGACTACCTGCCAAAGCCGTTCGAGCCCGATGAGCTGCGCGCGCGCGTCCGGGCACTGTTGCGACGGGGCACGATGCAGGTGCTGGACAACGACCTGCTGGCCTTTGGCGACCTGGAAATCCGCATGAAGGCGCGCACGGTGCATGTCCGCCGCTCCCATGTCCCGGTCAGCCCCAAGGAATTCGAGCTGATCACCTTTTTCGCCCGCAATGCCGGGCAGATCGTCACGCGGATGCAGCTGCTGGAGAACGTCTGGAACCTGCATTTCGACCCCGGCACGAATGTCGTCGATGTCCATGTCGGCAGGCTGCGGCGCAAGCTGGAGGAGGCGGGGTCGCCCGCGATCCAGACCGCGCGAGGCGAGGGCTATGTCTTCGCACCCAAGGTCGGCGCGGGGTGAGCCTGCAAAGGCCGATGGTGGCGCGGGCCACCTTGCGGCTGGCGGCGCTGATGGCCCTCGCTGTCACCGTCCTGTCCCTTGCCGCGATGGGGCTGCAGTACCGCCTGGTCGAGACGCGGCTGATGGCGGCACAAAAGGCACTTCTGGCGGCCGACCTTGACGGCTTCCGCGCGCTTTACGACCAGCGTCGGATCATCGCGGTGCGGCAGGCGATCGAGTTCCGCTCGACAGTTGCCAGCAGCGAAGAGGTCATCGTCCTGCTTGATCGGCAAGGTGGCGTTCTGGCAGGCCCGGAAACGGGTTGGCTGGTGGCGGTCGCGCAAAGCGGCGAAGTATTTGGCGCGGAACCCACGGAAGTCGTTCCGGAAAGTGGCACCCGCTGGCTGGCGGTCTCCTGGGACATACCGGGCGGGTTCTCCTTGCTGGTCGCCCGCTCTCTGCGCCCGGTGGATGAGACCCTGGCCGCAATGCGGCGCGGAATGCTGGGGCTTTTCGCGGCGATGCTGGTGGCGGGCGGGGGGGTGGGCTGGCTGGCCGCACGGTCGGTCATGCGCCGGATCGGGCGGGTGAATGACCTTGCCGACCGCGTGGCCGATGGGGCGCTGGACGCGCGGCTTCCCGGCGCGCGGTCGGATGACGAATTCGGCCTGCTGGAGACCCACGTTCACGGGATGCTGGACCGGATCCAGAACCTGAACCGCGCCACGCACCGGCTGTCGGATACCATCGCGCACGAGTTGCGGACCCCCCTGAACCGGATGCTCCAGAAGCTGGCGAAGGTCGAGGGGCATGAGGACCTGACGGACGACCTGAAGGCCGAGATGCGCCAGGCGATCCGCATGTTCGACTCGCTTCTGGACATCAGCCGGGCCGAGGCGGATGCGGGCAGCGGTGGCGGCCTTGTGCCGGTCGACCTTTCCGCCGTCGCCCGGGAGGTGTGGGAGCTTTACGAGCCTTTGGCCGAAGACAAGGGGCTGGACGCCCAAGCCCAGATCGAACGCGGGCTTCAGGTCCTTGGCGACCGCAACCTTATTGCGCAGCTTCTGTCGAACCTCCTCGACAACGCGATCAAGTATTGCTCTGCCGGTGACCTTCTGACCCTGACGCTGGCCCCGGACGGCGACCGCCATCTGATGCGCGTGATGGACACCGGCCCCGGCCTGCCCGACGACATGCGCGGAGAGGCGTTCGAGCGGTTCGTCCGGGCCGAGCGGGACCGGGGCATCAAGGGCCACGGGCTGGGGCTTGCGCTCGTGCGGGCAATCGCGGCCCGGCACGGCGCACGGCTGGTGCTGCCTGACGGCGCGGAAGGTTTCAGGCTTGAAATCCACTGGCCAAGGCTGCAGCAATCGGAGTGAGCCATTCATTCCGGACCTTGCATGCGGCGTGCCGTCCTTCCCTTGCTGCTTCTCCTTGGGTGTGCTCCCTGGAACCAGCCGCTGAACCAGCCCCTGCAGGGTGAGAACGCCCCCCTGGCCGACCCTGTGGTGGTCGGGGATGGCGAGCTTTACATCGGTCTGGCCTTTTCTGGCGGTGGGATGCGGGCGACCGCCTTCGCCTACGGCATGCTGGAGGAGTTGCGCGCGGCAGGGGTAGAGGCCGGGACGCCGGACGGTCTGCTGGACGAAGTGCGGCTGGTTTCGGGCGTGTCGGGCGGGTCGATCATGGCAGCGCAGTTCGGGCTGCGCGGGCCTGCTGGCCTGTCAGGGTTTCGTGAGCGGTTCCTGATCACCAATGCCGAGGCCTACATGGTCACCTCGGGCCTGAACCCCCTGACCATCGCCAAGGGCGTGGCGGGCGGGGTCAACGGACGTGACACCTTCGGGCGCTATCTGGATGACACGCTGTTTCAGGGTGCGACCTTTGGTGACCTGCGCAACGCCTCGCGCATCAAGACCTGGATCAACGCCACTGACATGGCGAACAACACGCCATTCCTCTTCAGCCCCGAAACCTTCGACGCCCTCTGCTCCGACCTGTCCCAGGTGCGGCTGAGCGAGGCGGTCGCTGCCAGCGCGGCCTTCCCGCTGGTGTTCACGCCTATCGTGCTGGAGGCCCATCAGGGCGATTGCGATTATCGCGAGCCGGACTGGCTGACCGCTGCCCGCTATAACCCCGAGGCGACGGCGGCCATGCGCGCCCATGCCCGTGCGCTGGAAAGCTACACCAACCCGGATGAGGTGAGGTTCGTGAAGCTGCTGGATGGCGGGATCACCGACAACTTCGGCACCACGGGTCTGGCCGTGGAACGCGCGCGCGCCCAGGTGCCCCACGCACCGCTGACGGCGGAAGAGGCGGTGAAGCTGAAGCGGATGCTGTTCCTTGTCGCCAATGCCGGCGTCGAGGAAGATTACGACTGGACGCAAAAGGTGGCCGGACCGGGTGGTGTGAACCTGGCCATGTCGATTGCCACCAGCGCGATGTCGGCGGCGTCGCGGTCGGGCTATGACTCCATGCGGGGCGAGTTGCGGTTCTGGGAGGCGGAGCTGATCGAATGGCGCTGTGCCCTGCCCCTCGCCGAGGTGCGCCGCCTGCGCGGGTCCGTGGCCGGGTGGGACTGCAGGGACGTGAAGCTTTTCGTCGGCGAGGCCAGCTTTGCCAACCTGCCGACCGATATGCGCGATGCCCTGAACGCCGTGCCGACCCGGCTGAAACTGCCAGAGGCGGAGGTGGACATGGTGATCGAGGCGGGCCGTCTTGCCACAAGGATGACGCCGGAGTTCAACGGGTTTCTCGCCTCGCTGGCCGGAAATGCGGTCGACGGCCGGATCGAGGCGGGCATCGCCGCAGGCGGGCGGCGGGTGCTGCCGGTGGGGAACTGAACAGACCATGCCGGAAGATGACAAATCCGGTCATCCGTCCTGCGGGACTTGTTCCATGTCGCATGGCGGGTAAGCTGCCCCATCATGCGCGGGTTTCCTGTCTTTCTTCTGGCTGCGATGGCTGCACTTCCGGCGGCAGCCGAGGTCAGGGCCGTCCTGATTGGCGTGGGCGATTATCTGACCCTCAATGCTGATCTGAAGGGTCCTGCGAACGACGTGCGCCTGATGGCAGAGACTTTGGCCTTGCGCGGTGTGGACCCGGCGGGAATGACGGTCCTGACGTCCGACCCCACAGGCCTGCCCGCCGGCGTGGCGACCGCCCTGCCGCTGCGGGCCGACATCCTTGCCGCGATGAACATGGTCTCGGCGCAGTCGGAGGCGGGAGATACGGTCGTATTCTACTTCTCGGGCCATGGCGCGCAGGCCCCGGACATGAGCGGGGACGAGGGCGGCGGGTATGACGAGATCCTGCTCCCCGCCGACGCTGCCGGCTGGAAGGGGGCAATCGGCGCGGTCGAGAATGCGATCCTGGATGATGAATTGCAGGCCTGGGCGCAAGGGATGCTGTCGCGCGGGGTGCAGGTGGTGGGGCTGATCGACGCCTGTCATTCGGCCACCGGCTTCCGGGCCGTCGGCGGCGCAGGCGTGGCGCGGGTGGTCGACGAGGCGGCGCTGGGGATTCCTGCGGATGTGGCCTCGGTCACGGGTGAGGCGCTGCCGCCGCTGACGGGGGAGTTCGTGTTCCTCTACTCCTCTCAGTCCGATCAGCGGTCGTTCGAATACCCGCTGGCCGATGGCACCACCTGGCAGGGCGAATTCACCCTGCGGCTGGCGCAGACCCTGCGCGATGCGCCCGAGGCAAGCTGGGCGCAGGTGCTCGCCGCCACGCGGGAGGCGATGGTGCAGGGCCCGGCCCGGCAGATGCCCGAGGGTGAGGGCACGATGCTGGAGGCGCGGGTCTTTGGCGTGGGGGACGGGGCCGCGCGGCTGGCGGTGACCGGGGGCAAGCTTGCGGCGGGGCTGCTGGACGGTCTCGCTACGGGGGCCGAGGTGGCGCTTTACGCCGGTCCCGCCGGGGGCGAGGCGCTCGGGGTGCTGCCCTTGGGCGAGGTGACCGCGCGGGCGGCCGTGCTGGCCGGCGCGGTGCCGGAGGGGGCCGCCTGGGCCGAAGTGGTCAGCGCGCCCCCTCCGCAGCCGCTGGTTCTGGCCGCCCCGGTGCGCGCCGATCCGGGGGACGGGCTGGACTATGCGGCTTGGGTGGCCGCCCTGCCCAGCGGGGGCGCTATGCCTGATCTGGTGCCGATCCTGACCGGCGGGCAAGTGGCACTTGCCGGGGCCGACGGGGTACTGGACGCCGCCGGGCCGGGCTCTACCCCCCGGATCAGCGCGCTGGCGGGCGAGACCGAGGCAGAGGCCGTCGCGCGGGTGCTGGAGCAGGCGGCGCATGGGCTTCGCCTGCGCGCGGTGCTGGCCGGGGCGACCGGGAGGGCGCTGACGGGCAAACCCGCGCTGACCATGGCGGTGGAGCGCCGGGCGGCGACGGGGGGCTGCGGAACCGTGACCGAAGCGGTGCCGCACGATCCGGCAGAGGGGGTGGCCCCCTGTGACCAGCTTTGGCTGACGCTCACGAATTCTGGCGGCAAGGCGCAGGATGTCAGTGTGCTTTACTTCGCGACCGACTTCAGCGTGGCCCCGATCTGGCCCGCGCAAAACCTTGCGAACCGGCTGGCCCCGGGCGAAAGCGTGCGCGTCGGCCTGCAGATCGAAGCGGAGAGCAGGGCCGGAGTGGAGGAGATCTGGGTGCTGGCCGTGCCGGTCGACCCCGACGCGCCCCGGGTGGACCTGACGAAGCTCGCCAGTCCGGAGACGACCCGCGCGACCGGCGGCGACGCGATGACACTCTGGCTGGAAGGCCGCCTGGAGGACGGCACCGCCAGCCGCGGATTTACCCTGAAACCCGCCCCGCTGACGATGATCCGCCAGCTGGTGCGCCTGTCCCCCGGGGCCCACGGTCCTGACATTGCCATGGAGAATTGAGATGAAATCCCGGTTTGCCCTGCTGCTGCCGCTTGCCTGCATCCTGCTGCCCGGCGTCGCCTTCCCACAGGAGGCTGGATTTGCCACGAAGACGGGCACCAGCTCGCCTTTCGACTACGCGAGGTCCGGGGCCAAGGCCGCGCGGGCCCTGGCGGCGGACAGCGCCGGGGCGAAGGTCATTGGCGGCGAGCTGGCACCAGAGGGGGCCTGGCCCTGGCAGGTGGCGCTGCTGGTGGGCGGCGCCCCGGTCGGCACCGATGCGCAGTTCTGCGGCGGGTCGCTGGTGATGGACACCTGGGTCCTGACCGCCGCGCATTGCATCCACATGGGCCAGGAGGATGGCAGCTATGCCGATCTTCTGCCGCAGGATGTTGCGGTGCTGGTGGGGACGAACCAGTTGCAGCCCGGGAAGGGTGACCTCATCCCGGTTCGGGCGATCTTCCGGCATCCGTCCTATCTTGGCACCGAGTTCGATTTCGACATCGCGCTGATCAAGCTTGATCGCGCGCCGCAGGTGCCGTTCCAGACGGTCGAAGTGCCGGATGCCGAGTATGGCGACCTTCTGAACCAGCAGGGCGTGACGACCATCGTCACCGGTTGGGGCCTGCAGGAAGGGGCGATGCCTTCGCCCGAGTTGCGGCAGGCGCAGATCCAGGTGTTGGACCGCACCCTGTGCAACAGCGCGATGATGGAGGCGCGGGCCGAGGACGCGGCAGGTGGTTTCAGCTATGCGGTGCAGACCCTGGGGCTGGCCGAAGCGGACGCCTACGCGCTCTGGGACGAGCTGGTGGCCCGCGCGCCGATGCCGGTCAGCGAGAACATGATCTGCTCTGGCACCTTCGAAGGCGGCAAGACCTCGTGCAACGGTGACAGCGGCGGGCCGCTGGTCGTGCCCCTGGATGACGGACGTTACATCCAGGCCGGCATCGTCAGCTGGGGGCTGAGCGCGACCTCGGGGCGGGGCTGCGAGGAGACGGCGCTTTTCTCGGCCTATACCAACATCTCCCGCTTTGTGCCCTGGCTAAACGAGGTGATCGCGGCCAACCCCTGAGCGCCGCTCCGGCCCCTCATCTCGCCCGGCCCTCATTTCGCGGAGCCGCGTGCCGCGGCACGCCCATTCTCCCCGGTCGCGGCCGAAGGGGCCGCAACCGGGGCCCCGTTGGGGTGGTCTTCCACGGTTTGCGCCTAGAGAAAGGCCCGCAGTGGGGGCTGCGGACCTTGGGGAGGTTGCGGAAGGCGAGCTCTAATTCGTCATCAGGTAGTAGCTGTTGCGCACGCCGCCGATGTTCTGGACCGTCACGTAGAAATAGCCATCCCAGGACGGGGTGAAATCGCAGTAAAGCGAGTCCGACCAGCTGACGTCATAGCAGAAGACGTTGCCATTCTCGTCCGTGATCGCCACATCCAGGTTGGTATCCCCGTCCCCCACGACAGCGATTTCAGCGTAGGAGCTGCCGTAGAAGGGGACCTCCCACACATCGGTCTGACCGGCTGGCAGGCGCGAGAGCCAGGACACCGCGCCGCCGATCCGCCCGCGTGAGCCTTCGGCCATCGCATCCTCGATCAGGCCGAGAATGACCTCGTCACCTGCGGCAAGCTCGGTCGCCTTGGCGAACATCGCTTCGACGGTGGCGGGGCCGTCGCTTGCGCCTTCTTCCTCGGACGTCGAGGTGAAGAAGGTGGCTTTCGCGGCAGGGCGGGTGCCGTCGGCCATCATCGGGGCCGGGGCTGCGGGGGCTGCCGAGGGGGCGGCCTTCTTGCGCAGGGCCTCCTGGTCGCCCTCGAAGCGGATGGTGGAGGGATCGAGCGCTGCGGCTTCGGCGGTCTTCACATCGACTGAAGCGGCCAGCTTTGCGGCGGCCAGCACGGTGAGCGCGTCCCCTTGGGCGACACCCAGCGCGTAGAGGTCCTGGGCAAGGCCCATCGTGGTGGCCCCCCCGGCGGGGGCCGTGGCGGCGGCGGGGTCGACATTGCTGCCAGACTTGTCCTGGGCCGCAGCGGGAAGGGTAAAAGCCACCAGAGCGGTCGATGCAAGGGCGAGGGAAAGGGATTTGAGGGTCATGTCCGGTCCTATATGACAGCCGTTCCAATGCGGGACGGTGTGGACCGATACTGTCAGGCCACCTGGCGTTTGAGAAGATTGCTCTGCGTGACAAATGCCGTCACCACCAAGGCCCCTACCGGTCAGTTGCCGATCAACCGATAGCTGTTCACCACCATGCCCGGATTGTGGACAGTGAGGGTGAAGAACCCGTTCCGCGCCGGGGTTATCCGGCAAAGGGCGGGATCGACGGACGCGGGCAGCGCACAGAGGAGCGCCCCGGTCTCGTCCTGCAGGGTCAGCTGCAACGGGCCGTCGGTATCGCCGATCAGGGCCAGTTCCGCTGGCACCTGTCCGAACAGGGCCATGCGCCAGCTGTCGGTCTGGCCGGGGAGGATGTCGGCACCTGCGACGGCTGCCGTCTCCAGCCGCCCGCGGGGAAGCTGGGCGTCCAGGTCATAGACCAGGTCCTGCAGATCCGGGTCGTCTCCGGCGAGGTTGCGCATGATCGCAAGGGCCGCGTCGCTGGCAGGGTCGGGGGCTGCGGTGCGGCCGGCGGGTGCGTCTGCCAAGGTGCTTTCCGTCGTCGTCCTCTCCCACCCCGTGGCCGGGCGCAGGGTGACGCTGCGCGCCTGCCTGATCGCGGCCAGCATCGGCAAGAGCTCGCCCGTTGCAAGGCCGTGCTGCCAGGCGCGTTGGGCCAGGACCAGCCGCGCGGCGGTGCCGATGGTGCCTGTGGGGGTGTCGGACAGGTTCCCCTCGGCCGGAGCGGGGCCGCCAAGCGCAAGGAAAAGGGCGAGTGGGCGGAGCAGGCTCGGCATGGGGGGTCCGGTGTGGCAAGGGGCCGACTGTGGCAAAGCGGGCGGGCGGGGACAAGTGAGGAAAGCTTTCCGCCCGCCACCATTCGCGCTAGCACGGCTGCAAAGCGGAGGCGAGACATGGCGATGCGACAGATCCTGGACCGGCTGTTGGCCTTCGACACGGTCAGCTCGAACCCCAACATCGCGCTGATGCACTATGTGAAGGGCCTTCTGGAGGCGGCGGGCATCGTGGTGCGGCTGATCCCGGATGCCGCCGGTGGGAAGGCGAACCTTTATGCGACCGTGGGGCCTGCCGGCGTGGGTGGGGTTATGCTGTCGGGCCATACCGATGTGGTGCCGGTGGAGGGGCAGGCCTGGACCAGGCCCCCTTTCACGCTGACCGAAGCCGAGGGACGGCTTTACGGGCGCGGGGCTGCGGACATGAAGGGCTTCGTCGCCTGCGCGGTCGAGGCGATGCTCTTGGCCGCCCATCGCCCCCTGCAGGTGCCGCTGCATCTGGCGTTGAGCTATGACGAGGAGATCGGCTGCATGGGGGTGCGCAGCCTGATCGACATGCTGGCGGCGGCTCCGGTCCGGCCCCGGATGTGCATCGTGGGAGAGCCTACGGGGATGCAGGTCGCGACCGGCCACAAGGGCAAGGTCGCACTGCGGGCGACCTGCGTGGGCCGCGAGGGGCATTCGGCACTCGCTCCGCTGGCGCTGAACGCGCTGCATCTGGCGGGGGACTTCCTTGCGGCGGTGCGGGGGCTGCAGGCGGAGGTGGCGGCGACGGGGCTGCGGGACGGCGACTATGACGTGCCCTACACGACGCTGCATGTGGGCAAGATGTCGGGCGGGGTGCAGGTCAACATCGTGCCGAACCATGCGAGCTTGGACTTCGAGATCCGGTCCTTGGCAGGGGAGGATGTGGCGGGGCTGATCGCCCGGCTGGAGGCGGCGGCGG
>JANPJZ010000165.1:0-4520 GCA_031425795.1 Rhodobacter sp.
GGGTGTTGATCCCGACGCGTTCGTTGCCTTCCTTGAAGATCCCGCGCGGTTCGCCGAAATAGACGCCCGAGGTCAGTTCGCGGACGATGACGATGTCGAGGCCGGCAACCACTTCCTTCTTGAGCGAAGAGAAATCGGCCAGAGCGTCAAAGCATTGCGCAGGGCGGAGGTTGGAGAAGAGGTCCATCTCCTTGCGCAGGCGCAGAAGGCCGCGTTCGGGTTTGACGGAAAAGTCCAGCTTGTCGTACTTCGGCCCGCCGACAGCGCCCAGGAGCACTGCATCGGCGGCTTGCGCCTTGGCCATCGTGGCATCCGCCAGCGGCACGCTGTGGACGTCATAGGCGGCACCACCCACAAGGTCTTCGCTGACGTCGAAGTGGATGCCGCGCTTGCTGCCCATCCAGGCGATGATCCGTTTCACCTCGGCCATGACTTCGGGGCCGATGCCGTCACCGGCGAGGATAAGAAGGGATGGGTTGGCCACGCGGATGCTCCTGCAGAAGTGTCGGGGTTCGCCTAGCCCTTCGGCCCGAAAACTTCAAGCGGGGAAGGCTGGGGAGGCGAAGGCGGTCGCAAGCGCATCCCACACCCGGCGCAGGCGGGGGGACTGGCGCAGTGCGGGGGCCGCGACCAGCCAGACCGGCAGGTCAGGCAGGGTGACAAGGCCGTCGATCCGCTCCAGGCCCGGCTCGGCGTCGCCGATCCTGCACAGAAGGCCGCCAATCCCACACCCGGCGCGGATAAGGTCCTGATAGACCAGAGGGTCGTCGGTGCGGACCGGAAAGAAGCTTCGGCTGACGGAAATGCCGGCACCTGCCATGGCGCGGATGATCTGGGTGTCCCGATCCTGCCCGATGAAGTTCAGCCCCAGAAGGTCGTCGGGAGTGGACGGGCGGCCATGCCGGTCAAGGTAGGCGCGGGCGGCATAGATGCCCATCGGCAGGTTGGCCAGGTTCTGTGCGACAAGGTCAAGTTGCGTCGGCCGGTACATCCGCAGGGCAAGATCCGCCTCGCCGAGGAGCAGGTTCTCTGTCGTGTCCGAGGGCACAAGGTCGATCTCGATCCCCGGCTCATCGACCCGCAGGCGCGCAAGGATCGGCGGCAGGATCGCGCTGGAGACGACGCGGCTGGCCGTAATCCGCACTGTCCCTGCGATGCCGGTGGCGCGGCCCGCAGCGGCAAGCGCCAGATCAGCCGCAGCCTGCCGCATCGCACGGGCTGGAAGGAGGAGCACCTGCCCCGCCTCGGTCAGCACCAGACCTTGCGCCACCCGGGTAAAGAGCTGAACCTCCAGCGCCGCCTCGGCCTGATGGATATGGCGCCCAAGGGTGGGCTGGCTGATGCCAGTCGCGCGGGCGGCAGCCGAAAGCGACCTGGCCTCGGCCACAGCAAGGAAGGATCGGATCAAGGACCAGTCGAGCTTTTCCATTCATCCATGAATAGCCTATCTCTGCTTTCATGCAATTCCAAATGTCCCATTGATCCCGGATACAGTGAGGAAAGGAGACTGAACATGGAAAACACGGCACTGGTATTGGGCGCTTCGGGCGGGTTCGGCGGGCAGGTGGCGCTTGCGCTGCAGGCCGCCGGTTGGCAGGTGAAGCGCTACAAACGCGGAACCGACATGGCGGTGGCAGCCAAGGGGGCGCGGCTGATCGTCAATGGGTTGAACCCGCCAGCCTATCACGACTGGGACCGGCTAATCCCCGAGATCACCGCCTCTGTCCTTGCGGCAGGACGGGCCAGCGGGGCCACGCTTCTGGTGCCCGGGAACGTCTACCCCTATGGAATGCAGCCGACGCCCTGGGGTCCGGACACGCCCCACCGCCCGGTCAGCCGCAAGGGTCGCATCCGGACGACGATGGAGGCCGCCTATCGCGAAGCCGCGGAAGGTGGCGGGCCGCGCACCATCCTTCTGCGCGGGGGCGATTTCCTGCTGGCAGAGGCGCCACAGATGCTGATGAACCGGATGACGCTGGCCAAGGTTGGCACGGGAAAGGTCACCGCCCTTGGGCCGGCGGACGCGCTGCATGCCTATGCCTACCTACCGGACATGGCACGAGCGGCCGTCGGGCTGGTGGCGCTTGGCGATGCGCTGCCCGCCTTTGCCGACATTCCCTTTGCGGGCCACGTCTTCACAATCAACGATCTGGCGGCGCATTTGACGCGGCTGACCGGGCGGGCGATGCGGGTCACGCAGTTCCCGCTGTGGTTCTTCACGGCTGCCAGCCCGTTCTGGGAACTGGCGCGGGAACTGCGCGAGATGCTGTATCTGAACCGCTATCCGCACGAGCTGGACCCAGGTCCGCTGCGGCATTGGTTGCCGGACTATCAGGATACCCCTCTCGACGCGGTGATCCTTGCGCATCTGCGGGCGTTGAAGCTGGTCTAGGGCAGGTCGATGTCGACCCAGACCGGGAAATGGCGTGAAGCAGTGGTCAGATCGGCGGCAAGGGGGTCACCGACCGGGGGCCAAAGGACGCCGGCGTCTGTCACCCGCAGGCTGGCGGAGGGCAGGACATAGTCCAACCTGAGGCCGCCAAGCCCGTCGTAGATCACCGTATCGAGCGCGGGGTCGCCGGACTGGTCAGGCTCGGTCCGGGCATGGGTGCCTCTCGGCTGCGGGTCCTGCAGCGCCGGGTGGGACAGGAGCCCCGCGATCCCCTCACGCAGGCCGTCGCCGTCGGCGGGGTCAAGATTGCCGTCGCCGAGAAGGACGAAGGGCGCGGCAGGGGGTGGCATGGGCAGTGCGCCGTCGAGGAAGAGACGCCAGAAGGCGGCCTCGTCATGGTTGCGCTTGCCGTTGCGGTCCTCGGGGCCATCGAAGACCGGGGGCGTGGCGTGCCAGGCGAGGAGGTGGAGCGGGCCGGCATCGGTGAGGATCGGCACGTCCCAGAAGCCGGTGGTCGCGAGGCGCTGGATCTGAAGCAGTCCGGGATCGGTGCCCGCGGGGATCAGCGCGCCAGGCAGGTCGCGCCAGAGGAAGGTCGAGAAATCGCGTGCGGCGGTAGTGTCGATCGGCAGGCGCGAGAGGATCGCCATGCCGGCATGGCCCGAGAAGAGGCCAAAGCCCTGGGAATCGCGCGGGTCGCCGAAGCGGCCGTTGCCATCGACGTCGAAGCCGGTTTGCAGCCCAGTGTTAGGCCGGAAGGAAAAGCGGTGCGGATAGGGCTGACCCACCGCGGCAAGCCGGTCGGCCAAGAGACCGAGTGCCACGCCCTCAAGGTCATAGTCCAGCGCCGTCAGAAGGATCACGTCCGCATCGAGCGCTGCCAGCACTTTAACCACGGCGGCGGTCTGGGGGAAGTCCGGCAGGGTCAGGTCGCGGACCAGAAGGCCGGGACCGGTGCGGTCAAGCCCGACGTTCCAGGTGGCGATGCGAAGTGGGTCGGCCTGCGCCACGACCGCGCTGCACAGGGCAGCAACCTGTGCCAGCACCAGGGCGACGGCAGGGCGGATCAGTCTTCATCCTCGCCATTGCGGCGGCGCTTGTCGGCTGCGGCCTCGGCCTCTTCCTCGGCGATCTTGGCATCACGCTTGGTGCTGATCATGTCGGCCACACGGGCCATCGCCACGCCACGCATCAGAAGACTGGCCGGCAGGAAGGCCCAGGCCGCCATCGCCCAGATCAGCGTCTGCGACGAGGTGACGGTCGCGGCAGGCAGGCCGGAGGTGAACACCGCGACCATGGTGGGCACGAGGAAGGGGAGCAGGAAGCCCACGGCGAGGTTCACGCGCGAGTCACGCTCCAGCCGGTCGACGACATCGCCACCGGCGGTCGGCTCGAATGTGGGAAGGTTCACCCAGACGTTGAAGGCGCTTTTGGTTGAAGGCCAGCCTGCCATCTTCAGGACAACGACGAAAACCGCCAGCCAGACCAGCGACAACAGATAGGCTGTGCCGGCTGCGGTGCGCAGGTCAGCGATCTGTTCCGTCGTTGCGGTGTCGGCCAGCATGAAGGTGGCCAGGCGCACCGGCGAGTAGGGGAAATCCAGCGCTTCGCCGATCACGAAGCCCAGCGCCTGAAACAGGCCCGAGACGGTGGTGGGGTCATCCCGGTCGGCCATGATGACTGAAAGGAACAGGACGATCGCGAGCAGCATCAGATAGCGGATGCGGTTGAAGGGCGCCCCGTCACGAAACTCGACCAGGCTGGGATAGACGGCGTTGTATTCGACGAAAACCAGCATTCCCGCAAAGAGCGCCATGAGGGCCACGATCTGCTTGGTGTCGGTGCCGATATTGGGCAGGACGACCGAAGGCAGCACGATCAGCACCATGACCAGGAAGGCGCGCACGGCTGCCCCGGTGGCCCGGTTCAGCCAGGTGCGTGCCGCACCGTCGATGGACGACACGATGCGCAGCTGGATCTTGCCACCGGCAAGGCCACGCATCCCATTCCAAAGTACATCAAACCTGTCCAATTTTGCCTGCCAGCCTTGATTCGAAGGATCAGTCTTACAGAAATCAAAGCTTTGTGGCCATTTCAGGGTCTATTCGCCCGGTTGTGTCAGTTTCTT
>JANPJZ010000166.1:0-4009 GCA_031425795.1 Rhodobacter sp.
AGAAACGGCAGGATGAAGAAAGCCGCCGTCCAGATCAGCGCCGGGGCGATCAGGCCCCAGCCCAGACGGCGCTCTTTGGCGGCAAGTGTCATTGCGCGGGTTTACAGGGCGGGCCTATTGGGCCAGCATTTCGGTCCAGAGGTCCTGCATCGCGGTATCAAGGGCGGCATCCGGGATCGGGTACAGCTGCGCCCGCGCCAGAAACTCCGGCTGCTGGTCCCAGCGCAGTACCGCCTTCTGCTCTGCCGTCAGCGCGTCTCCGGCCTTGGCGTTCGCCGGCATCCCCCAGTAGCAGGACGAGGTCGCGAGCCGCGCCTGACCCTCTGGCGAGACGATGTAGTTGACGAACTCCAGCGCCAGATCAGGCTGCGTCGTTCCCGCCACCACGCCTATCGACTGCGCCCAGCGCAGCGCGCCCTGGGCGGGGATCGTCCAGTCGAGGTTCGCGTTCTCCGTCGCCAGCACCGCCGTCAGCCACTCACCCCCGCCGACGATGATGTCCACTTCCCCCGTCGCCAGCGCGGTCTGGGCCGACACCACATCCGCCACCTGTTTCGACGCCTTGCGCAGCGCCATCAGCGGGTCCTTCAGGGACGCAAGGTTGTCAGCCGTGATATCGGCGGTGTTGATCCCCTGACCGAGCGCCAGAAGGCCCAGCACCGGCAGATAGTAGTCATAGATCCCGATCCGACCGTCATATTTGCCGGAAGTCAGCGTCGCCATATCCGCCATATCCGCCGGATCGACCTTGGACCTGTCGTAGGAAATGGTGTTGTAGCCAAACTTCTCGGTCACGGCATAAGTTTTGCCGTCCACCGTGTTGTTCTCGGCCATCACCAGTTCGGGGAAGAAATCCGCCGTCGGCAGCTTGTCGGCCGGGATCTCGGCCAGATGCCCGCCCTCGACCGCGCGCTTCACGTCCACCGCATCAATCACCAGCACATCCCAGTCGCCCGGTTGCGACTGTTCCAGGATCGCCAGCCCCGCCGCCGTGCCCTCATACTCCTTCAGGTTCACCTTCACCCCGAACTTCTCCTCGAACGGAGCGATCAGTGCCGGGTCGGTGTGGTCACACCAGACCAGCGCGTCCAGCTCTTGCGCAAGGCCGGGGGTGGCGGTCAGCAGCAGGGCGATGGCAGAAAGCGTACGGGTCATCTTCATCTCCATGTTGGGGGGCCCTCTGCGGGGCATGTTGGAAAAAAGATTGAGTTCGTTCAATTTTGAAGTCAACATCAATTAATGGGCGATTTGAGAACGACCACATGACCGGACTGCGCGAAAGACAGAAGGCTGACCGCACCGGGCGCATCCTCGATGCCGCCTCACGCCTGTTCCGGGACCAGGGCTATGATGCGGTGCGGATCGAGGATATCGCCGCCGCCGCTGAAGTCTCGGCCGGCACCTGTTACAACTACTTCTCCACCAAGGGCGATCTCCTCCTCGCCATCGTGTCGATGGAGGTTCAGGAGGTGGTTGACGCAGGCCGCACCCTCGTCGACGCCCCGCCGCCCGACACCGCACAGGCGCTGGGCAGCCTGATCCGCCTCTACTACGACCATTCGCTGCATTACCTGTCAAAGGAGATGTGGCGCAAGGCGATGGCCTTCTCGATCGAGGCGCCTGACACGCCCTTCTCCCAGCGCTACACCGAGCTTGACTCCATGCTCTCCGCCCAGGTCTGCGACCTGATCGCCGCCTTGCGCAAGAGGGGCCTGACGCGTCCCGACCTCGACCCCGCAACCGTGGGCCAGATCATCTTCTGCACCCTGAACCAGATGTTCATCGAGTTCGTGAAATCCGACCCGATGCCGCTGACCGACCTCCACCGCGCCAGCGATGCCCAGACCGCCAGCCTGGCCAATCTGATGCGCGCGTAACTCTGTCTGGCGATGCATCTTGCGCCTGCTCCGGGGCAGACGCAAAACGTTCCGGGCTGCTAGCCGCAAGTCAGGAACATGCGGAAGTAGTCGCTTTCTCTGTCGCTCTGCACGCTGCCGATGGGCCGGCAGCCTGTTCGGGCCGCCATCGCTGTGGCAAAGGCCTCGGCCATGCGCTGCGGGCTCGTGACCATTCTCTGCATCTGCCACGGATCGCCGATCAGCGTTGCCATCCGCTCGCTGTCCCGAGTGTCTATCGTCAAAGTGCCACGCAGAAGGTCGCCATCGTCGTAGGCGACCGGCCCTTCGATCCGGGTCCAACCGCTGGGTTGATCGGGCCCCGCGCTGCCCATGGCTTCCGAGACGCAGCCGCTTGCCGCAAGACAGCAGAGCGATAAGATGACAAAGCGCAGCATCGTCCCGGATCTCCCCCCATGATCTGACAAATATCTGTCTGACGAAAAGGGAGGAATTAAGACCAATCCGCATACGGGTAAGGCTGAACGGGTCGCGGCGGTCTTCTTGACGGACCCCATGTCGTTTTCTGACGCCAAAGGTCGGGTGGACTTGCCCGATTTGCCCCGCCTCTGGCAGATAGGGGCAAACCAGTCCCGGAGGCTCCCGATGAAGACCCATGTCAAAGCCCTTGTCGTCGGTGGCGGCGCGGTCGGCACCGGGATCGCCTATCACCTCGCCAAGGCCGGGTGGGACACGATGCTGGTCGAGCGGGACGAGCTGACGGCAGGCTCCACCTGGCACGCCGCCGGCCTTCTCCCCCTCTTCAACATGGGCTACGCGACGACGCACATCCACAAGTACAGCGTCGATTTCTACAAGGGGCTGGAGGCGGAAACGGGGCTTAACCCCGGCTTCTACGTCGTCGGCAACCTGCGGATGGCGCAACACCAGCAACGCATGGATGAGTACATGTTGTATTCGTCCGTGGCCGAGACGGCGGGCGTCTATCACGAATTCCTGACGCCGAAGGAGATCAAGGACCGCTGGCCGCTCGTCCGGACCGAGGACCTGATCGGTGCGCTCTACCACCCACAGGACGGCTACATCAACCCGGCGGACGTGACCCAGGCCATGGCCAAGGGCGCCCGCCAGCTTGGGGCCACCATCGAACGCAAAGTGCAGGTCGACGGCTACCGCTGGACCGGGTCCGAATGGATCGTCTCCTGCACAAGGCTTGAGGAAAAGGGCGGCAACCTTGTCGCCACCGACGACAAGTTCGAGATCACCGCCGAGCACGTCGTCACCGCCACCGGCAATCACGCCCAGCGGACCGCCAAGCTTCTGGGCATCAAGACCCCCGCCGTCGTCGTCGAGCACCAGTACATCGTGACCGAGCCCGACCCGGCCCTTGTCGAATGGCGCAAGACCAACCCGCAGCACCCGGTTCTGCGTGACGCCGACGCCAAGTGGTACGTCCGCGAAGAGCGCGGCGGCTGGATCCTGGGGCCCTACGAAAAGAACGCCCCGGCTCGCTTTCAGTATGGCGTCCCGGAAAGCTTCCGCGCCGACCTCTTCCCCCTCGACCTCGAACGGATCGAGCAGGAATACATGTCCTTCATCCACCGGATTCCGTCGTCGGAAACCGTCGGCCTCAAGGACGACTACAACGGCCCGATCTGCTACACCCCCGACGGCAACCCGCTGGTCGGCCCCGCCCCCGGCCTGCGCAACATGTGGCTGGCCGAGGGCTTCTCCTTCGGCATCACCGCCGCTGGCGGCACCGGCCACTACCTCGCCCAGCTGATGACGCAAGGTGAGGCCGAGATCGACATGGCCTCCCTCGACCCCAAGCGCTTCGGCGGCTGGATGACCACCGAATACGCCTCTCGCAAGAATGAGGAGTGCTACGACCACGTCTTCATCCTGCACCACCCGGATGAAGAGCGTCAGAGCTGCCGTCCGCTCCGCACCGCGCCCGCCTATGACCGGCAAAAGGAAATGGGCGCGCAGTTCGGCCAGGTGAACGGCTGGGAACGCCCGAACTACTACGGGCCGAAGGACGCCCCCGCCGATTTCGACCACAACTCCCGCAGCTTCCGGCGCGGTGACTGGTGGCAATACGCCAAGGCCGAGGCCGAAGCGGTCCGCAACACCGTGGGCATCATCGACGCCTC
>JANPJZ010000167.1:0-9071 GCA_031425795.1 Rhodobacter sp.
CCGCGCATGAACAGCGCAAGGATCAGTGCCGCGACAAGCGGCAGGAAGGTTATGATCGAGAGAAGCTGATTTTCCATTGTGCGCGCCCCTTACTTCGCGCCGCCGAAGAGCGTCATCCAGGTGACAAGGATCACGATCCCCAAGACCATCGCGAAGGCGTAGTGGAAGAGGTAGCCGGACTGCGCACGGCCGGCGAGGCGGGTAAAGAACGGAATGACCCCCAGCGCCACCCCATTGAGCGAGCCGTCGATGACGTTGCCATCGCCCTTCTTCCACAGAAACCCGCCAAGCCACTTTGCGGGTCGGACGAAGAGCCAGTCGTAGAGCTCGTCAAAGTACCACTTGTTCAGGAGGAACAGGTAAAGCGGGCGCTGCTGGGCCGCAAGGCGTCCCGGAAGGCTGGGGTTCCTGATGTAGAACAGCCAGGCAAGGCCAAAGCCCAGAAGCATGGCGATGAAGGGCGAGACCTTGACCCAGGTCGGCACCAGATGCGCCGCGCTGATCATGGTGGTGGGCGCGTGCTCGGACTTTTCCACCTTGGCAGGGTCAAGCCGGCGATCAACAGCGGCCTGTTCGCTATCGGAGAAGGGCAGCATCACAAGCGCGCCTTGCGGTACCACGCCAATGGCCGGGCTGTGGGCCTCCGCTTCGGCCACCACGCTGTCGGCAGCCTCGGGAGCCGCTTCGGTGGTGGAGTCCGTGGTCGTTTCCGTGGCGGTTGTTGCGGCGGTTTCCGGGGCCGTCGTCTCAACCGCTGGGGCCTCAACCGCTGGGGCCTCGGTCGGGGTAGCCTCGGCGCTGTGATCGCCACCATGCGCCTCGCCTTCAGCGACGGTTTCCATGCCGAACCATTGGCGGACAGCGGTCTCTTCGCCGAAAAAGACCTTGTACCAGATCATGCCCGAGAACATCGCCCCAAGCGCAAGGACGCCAAGCGGGATCAGCATGATCATCGGGCTTTCATGCGGCGTGTGGTGATGGTCATCCTGCGGCTGGACGTGATGCACAGCCCCATTGTGGCTGTCATGCGCCGCGGCGTGATGCGCGCGGCTTTCGCCGAAAAAGGTCATGAACATCAGCCGCCAGCTGTAGAAGCTGGTCATGGCGGCGGCGATCACCAGCATCCAGAAGGCGTAGTTTGACCCGACATAGGCGCTCTCGATCACCGCGTCCTTCGACAGGAAGCCGGCGAAACCGTAATGCGTCAGCGGGATGCCGACACCGGTGATGGCAAGCGTGCCGATCAGCATCGCGGCGAAGGTGTAGGGGATCTGCTTTCGCAGCCCACCATAGTTCCGCATGTCCTGTTCGTGGTGGGTGGCGTGGATCACCGACCCGGCCCCAAGGAACAGCATCGCCTTGAAGAAGGCGTGGGTGAAGAGGTGGAACATCGCCACCGAATAGACGCCCACCCCGGCGGCCACGAACATGTAGCCCAGTTGCGACATGGTGGAAGAGGCGATGACGCGCTTGATGTCGTTCTGCACCAGGCCAATGGTCGCCGCGACGAAGGCGGTCGTGGCCCCAAGGAAGGTGACGAACCCCATCGCTTCCGGCGCGTATTCCATCACCGGCGACATGCGGCAGACCAGAAACACGCCCGCCGTGACCATCGTCGCCGCGTGGATCAGCGCCGAGACGGGCGTCGGTCCCTCCATCGCGTCGGGAAGCCAGGTGTGCAGGAAAAGCTGGGCCGATTTACCCATCGCCCCGATGAACAGCAGCACCGCGATCAGGTTCGCGGCATTCCATTCCGTCCAGAGGAAGCTCAGGTTGGTCTCGGCCAGTGTCGGGGCATAGGCGAAGATATCGTCAAAGCGAACCGAGTCCGCGAGGAAGTAGAGCGCGAAGATCCCCAGCGCAAAACCGAAGTCCCCGACGCGGTTGACCACGAAAGCCTTGATCGCGGCAGCGTTGGCGCTTGGCTTGCGGTAGTAGAACCCGATCAGCAGGTAGGACGCGACCCCCACCCCTTCCCAGCCGAAGAACATCTGGATTAGGTTGTCGGCGGTCACCAGCATCAGCATCGCGAAGGTGAAGAACGAGAGATAGGCAAAGAAGCGCGCCTTGTAATGCTCGCCCTCATGCCAGTTCTCGTCATGCGCCATGTAGCCGAAGCTGTAGAGGTGGACGAGTGCCGAGACCGAGTTCACCACGACCAGCATGATCGCGGTCAGCCGGTCGAGCCGGATCGCCCATTCCGAGCCGAGCGTGCCACTTTCGATCCAGCGCATCAGGACGATGCGCTGCGTCTCGCCGTCAAAGGTCAGGAAGATGTACCAGCTGAGCGCGGCAGCCAGGAAGACCAGCGCCGTGGTGATGACCTGACCGGCACGCTCACCGATCAGCCGCCAGCCAAAGCCGCAGATCAGGGCGCCGATCAGCGGAGCAAAGAGGATGATCGTTGCCATTACTCGGTCCTGCCCTGATTTGATCCGCAGCGGGCCGAGCCGCAGCGCGTCGATTGAAACTCGTCTGCCGGAACCGACCCGGGCGTCCGGCACGTCTCGCATTCAAGGTCGAGCGTCCGGCCTTTCACTGCCGTGACCCGCATCCCGAACACGTTGCGATCCCCTGTGGCGGTCATTCGGGTCAGCCCTTCATCACGTTCACGTCTTCCACGTCGATCGTCCCGCGGTTGCGGAAGAAGACGACGAGGATGGCGAGACCGATGGCCGCTTCGGCGGCGGCGACGGTCAGGACGAACATGGTGAAGACCTGCCCCACGAGGTCACCGGAGAAGGACGAGAAGGCGACGAGGTTGATGTTGACCGCCAGAAGCATCAGTTCGATCGACATCAGGATGACGATCACGTTCTTCCGGTTCAGGAAGATCCCGAAGATCCCGATGACGAAGAGGGCTGCCGCCACCGTCAGGTAATGTTCAAGTCCGATCATCGTCTCATTTCCCTCGTGGGCTCTTATGGCCCGGTGTCTTTGTCTTGCCCCGCCGTGACGGGTCGCAGGCGCCTAAAGCCCCTGCCCCGGCTTCACGTCCTTCAGCTCCATCGCCTTGGCCGGGTCGCGCCACATCTGTTGCAGCACGTTCTGGCGTTTCACGTCCTTGCGGTGGCGGAGCGTCAGAAGGATTGCCCCGATCATCGCAACCAGCAGGATCAGGCCGGAGATCTGGAAGAGGAGGAAGTAGCGGTCATAGATCAGGAGACCCAGCGCGCGGGTATTCTCGATCTCGTCCGGTGCGGGGGCCACCGCCTGGCGCAGGGCCCCGGCATCGGGTGCGACTTCCCAGACGCCGACACCGATGGCGATCTGCATCAGAAGGACGACCCCGATCAGCAGGCCCAGCGGCATGTATCGCGCCAACTCGCCCTTCAACTCGGCAAAGTCGACGTCCAGCATCATCACCACGAACAGGAACAGCACCGCCACCGCGCCGACGTAGACGATGATGAGAAGCATCGCCACGAACTCGGCCCCCAGCAGGATGAAGAGGCCGGAAGTCGAGAGGAAGGTCAGGATCAGCCAGAGCACCGAATGCACCGGATTGCGGCTGATCGTGACCATCAGGCCCGCTACCACGGTGACCATGGCAAAGGCATAGAAGGCGAAACTGAAGACGGTCATGCGTCCTTCTCCTCAACTTCGGCAAAGACGGCTTGCGCGATTTCCAGTGCCTTCTGCATGGCGGGAACCCCGCCGAACATGCTCATCTGCCAGATCACTTCCGCGACTTCGCGCTTTGTCGCCCCGGCGGCAAGGCCGTTCTTGATCGTCATGCGCAGTTGCGGCTCCCCCAGGGGGCCAAGCACGGTCTGCGCGGCGATGGTCACCAGGAAGCGGGTGCGTGCATCGAGGCCTTCGGGGTTGAAGGTCTTGCCGAACCACATCTCCAGCAGCTCTTTCGGCATCGCCGGAAAGAACTTCTCGAACGCCTTCGGATCGATGGCCTCCATGCCCGGCATGAAGGCCTGGGTCATCTTCTGGCCCTGCTCCATCATGGCGGCGAACATCTTGGTGAAATCGTCGGTCATGGGGTCACCTGTAGGGCGCGTCGATTTCAAGGTTGCGGGCAATCTCGGCTTCCCAGCGGTCACCGTTCGCCAGAAGCTTGTCCTTGTTGTAGAAAAGCTCCTCCCGCGTTTCGGTCGAGAATTCGAAGTTCGGGCCTTCGACGATCGCATCGACGGGGCAGGCCTCCTGGCAGAAACCGCAGTAGATGCACTTGGTCATGTCGATGTCGTACCGAGTGGTCCGGCGGCTGCCATCCTCACGCGGTTCGGCGTCGATGGTGATGGCCTGCGCCGGGCAGACCGCTTCGCACAGCTTGCAGGCGATGCAGCGTTCCTCGCCGTTCGGATAACGGCGCAGCGCATGTTCACCGCGGAAACGGGGGCTGAGCGGCCCCTTTTCATGCGGGTAGTTCAGCGTGGTCTTCGGCGCGAAGAAGTACTTCAGCCCGAGGCCGAAGCCCTTGATGAAGTCCATCAGCAGGAAATACCGGGTCGCGCGGTTCCAGTCGATGTTGCTCATTCTTTAGTTTCCCGCTTGCGTTGCGATCATCATCACTTTCCGCCAACTGTTCGAATTAACGGGGACCGCGTTGCAGTGCCTGTGAAGTTCCTCAGCAACTTCCGCAAAGCTATCGGCCTCGGCGATTTGTTCCTCATCAAGTGAGCCGACGAACCGCAGCCCGTTGTCGACAATCTCAGCCTCTTTAAACTCTCCGCCGAGTAGATCGCTCTGCAGGGAATACTTATAGACAATCGTTTGCCGTCGATTCATCCTCAGCCCCCCACAGCCCAGCGGGCCCAGAAGCCGCCGAACACTTCGAATTTTGCAAGGAATGCCACCAGCACGACCCAGCCCAGCGACAGGGGCAGGAAGACCTTCCAGCCGATCCGCATCAGCTGGTCATAGCGGTAGCGGGGGACGATGGCCTTCACCATGGCGAACATGAAGAAGAAGAACCACATCTTCGCGACCATCCACCACCAGCCATCGGGCAGGAAGGGGATGGGGGACAGCCAGCCACCGAAGAAGAGAAGGCTCATCAGCGCGCACATCAGGAAGATGGCGATGTATTCGCCGGCCATGAAGAGGAGGTAGGGGGTGGAGGAGTATTCCACCATGAACCCGGCGACGAGTTCGGATTCGGCCTCGGGCAGGTCGAAGGGCGGGCGGTTGGTTTCGGCCAGGGCAGAGATGAAGAACAGGAACACCATCGGGAAGTGCGGCAGCCAGTACCAGTTGAAGAGGCCCCAGTCGCCGTCCTGCGCGGCCACGATGGCCGAGAAGTTCATGCCCCCGGTCGAGATGATGACCCCGATGATGATGAGGCCCAGCGAGACCTCATACGAGATCATCTGCGCGGCCGACCGCAACGACCCGAGGAAGGCGTATTTGGAGTTCGAGGCCCAGCCGCCCATGATCACGCCATACACCTCCAGCGAGGAGACGGCGAAGACGAAAAGGAGGGCCACGTTGATGTTGGCCAACACCCAGCCCTGATCAAAGGGGATCACCGCCCAGGCGAGGATCGCCAGAACAAAGCTCAGCATCGGGGCGAGGAAGAACACCGGACGGTCGACCCCGGCCGGAATGATGATTTCCTTGACCACGTATTTCAGCGCGTCGGCCACCGATTGCAGCAATCCGAAGGGCCCGACGACATTCGGCCCCCGGCGCATCTGCACCGCGGCCCAGATCTTGCGGTCACCGTAGACGAGGAACAGAAGGCTGATCATCACGAAGGCCACGATGAGAAGCGACTGTGCCGCAATCAGCACTGCCGTCCCGAAACCCGTGGAAAGAAAATCCGACATTTCAGCCCCTTATCTCAAACCGTCGGTATGCCAAGCGTTTCGCATTCCGTAACCACGTCCGCGGCACCCCTGTCTTGCGCGCCGGCCTGCAGGCTGTCGGAGAGGAGGTAGACCGCATCCCCGACCCATGTCCGCCCGTCTTTCCTGACGATGGTCCGCACCTGACGCGCGAAGCCGATGTCCCGATCCACCGCATATTGCGCGGCGGCGCAGCGGCCATAGGCCTCGACCTGGGCGCTGTCCGTCACTCCGCGCATCACGACGGTCAGACTGACAAGATCGCTGTCCAGAAGGATGGTGGAAACCCCCTCATACATCGGCTGGCCGCGCTCCTCTGTCACCTCTGGCACCGGGGTGCAAGCCCCCAGCGCCGCCGTCGCGGTGCCAAGCGTCGCAATCAGGGTGCAGGGGTGGAACATCGCGCTATTCAGCCGCCAGCGCGGGGGTGGTCCGGGCCTTCTGCAGCGCCGAGAGTTCCGCCATGACGGTCGAGGCGCGGGCGATCGGGTTGGTCAGGTAGAAGTCCCTCAGGGCCGCCCGGAAATTCGCCTTGCCCAAGGGCTTCATCGGCAGGGCCTGCCAGTCATTCGCGGTCACCTGATCGATCCGGCCCATATGCGGATGCGCCTTCACCAGCGCGGCACGCAGGCCCGCCAGACTGTCCCAGGGCAGCGTTGCGCCCAGTTCCGCCGACAGGGCCCGCAGGACCGCCCAGTTTTCCTTCGCCTCGCCCGGAGCAAAGCCGGCACGCAGCGCTAGCTGCGGGCGGCCTTCGGTGTTGACGAACAACCCGTTCTCTTCCGTCCAGGCCGCGCCCGGGAGGATGATGTCCGCACGCGAAGCGCCACGGTCACCATGGCTGCCTTGATAGATCACGACGGGACCAGCGGCGATTTCCACCTCATCTGCGCCAAGGTTGTAAATCACCTCGGCCCCTTCGGTCGCTGCCGCCACGCCACCCTCGGTGACCGCGCCCACGTCCATCGCCCCGACACGCGAAGCTGACGTGTGCAGGATCAGAAGCCTGGATTGCGTCAGTTCGGTCAGCCGCATCGCATGGGCCAGCACAGCCTCGCCGTCGGCCTCGGAGATCGCACCCTGGCCGACGATCACGATGGAAGGCTGATCCAGCATCCCGGAATAATCGAAGGACAGTGACCGCTCCAGCGCGTCGCGGTCGGTTCCGCCGTGGCGCACGTCGAAGCTCAGATCGGCCGCTTCGCCGATCAGCCCCACCTCGGCCCCGTTCAGCCAGGCCTTTCGGATGCGCGCGTTCAGCACCGGAGATTCCACGCGGGGATTGGTGCCGATCAGGAAAATGTGCCGCGCGCTGTCGATATCCTCGATCTTGGCGGTCCCGACATACGCGCCCCGGTTGCCGACTGGCAGGCGGCTGCCGTCGACGCGGCAGTCGACGTGGCCGCCAAGGCCTTCAACCAGCAGTTTCAGCGAATACGCCGCCTCGACCGGCACAAGGTCACCGATCAGCCCGGCAACCTTCCTGCCCTTCATCGCGGCGGCGGCCTTTTCCAGCGCCTCACCCCAGGTGGCTTTGCGCAAGCGGCCGTTCTCGCGGACATAAGGCGTGTCCAGCCGCTGGCGGCGCAACCCGTCCCAGACAAAGCGGGTCTTGTCGCTGATCCACTCTTCGTTCACGCCGTCATGGTTGCGCGGCAGGATGCGCATCACTTCGCGGCCCTTCGTGTCGACACGGATGTTCGAGCCCAGTGCATCCATCACGTCGATGGTCTCGGTCTTGGAAAGCTCCCAGGGGCGCGCGGTGAAGGCATAGGGCTTCGAGGTCAGCGCGCCTACTGGGCAAAGGTCGATGATGTTGCCCTGCAGGTTGCTGTCCAGCGTGCCGGCCAGGTAGGTCGTGATCTCGCTGTCTTCGCCGCGTCCGGTCTGGCCCATCTGGGTGATGCCCGCAACCTCGGTCGTGAACCGCACACAGCGGGTGCAGGAGATGCAGCGCGTCATCTTGGTTTCGACCAGCGGGCCGAGGTTCAGGTCCTCCGATGCCCGCTTCGGCTCGCGGTAGCGCGAGAAGTCGACGCCGTAGGCCATCGCCTGATCCTGCAGGTCACACTCGCCGCCCTGATCGCAGATCGGGCAGTCCAGCGGGTGGTTGATGAGCAGGAACTCCATCACCCCTTCACGCGCCTTCTTCACCATCGGCGACCTCGTCTTGACGAGAGGAGCCTCACCATTCGGGCCGGGGCGCAAGTCCTTGACCTGCATCGCGCAAGAGGCGGCAGGTTTTGGCGGGCCGCCCACAACCTCGACCAGACACATCCGGCAGTTGCCCGCGATGGTCAGGCGTTCGTGATAGCAAAAGCGGGGGATCTCCACCCCTGCCACCTCAGCCGCCTGGATGATGGTCATCGCGCCATCAACCTCGACCTCGATGCCGTCGATGCTGATCTTCTTGAGAGTAGAGGGAGTGTTAGACATGGGCCCGGTCCTTCCGCAGCAGCGCAAGGACCGCGTCACGCAGCCGGGCTAAAACCCCGACCTGTGGCACAGAGGCTGCCTGTTTCGTCATATCCTGCGCAGATGACAGGTGTTTCACACGCGTGTCGATGTCGCGCATGAGGTGTTTCGGATCAAGATTGCCGTAGCACATCGTCCTACTCCACCAGCATTCGGGGGCAGACCGGCCCGCATGGGGGTTTGCTGCAGGGCCACGGGGGCCCCACTCGCAAGCCCGCATCATGCGTGGCGGTCTGGGTCATTTCGTCGACCTCAACAGATAGCCGATCAGGCTTTCCTTGGCGATTTCTTCCTCGCCGATGCGGCAGTAGGCGTCCTGGTTGCCCGGTTCGGCCCCACGTTCCTTCAGCCATTCGGCCGCAAGTGCCTTGCCGCGGGCCTTCTCTTCCTTGTTCGTCACGAACTCACGCACCTCAGCCGAGCTGTAGCCCTGCTCCAACGCGTAATCGCGCAACTTGTTCAACTCGCCCAGGGCGCGGAGTTTGCGGGCTTCGATCGTATCGCAGTTGTCGTCGATCGCGTCGCCGATGAAGCCCTGGAGAAGGGTGTTGTTGATCGTCGGCTCCTCATTGATCGGAACGAGCGCGAAGGCGGGCGCGGCAATGGACAGGGCCGCGAGGGTGAGGGCGAAGCGTTTCATGAAAGCCTCCTTGGCTGAAACTGCCGCAGAGATGGGGGTGAAGGGCTTTGATATGCCATGACAAAGCCGGGTTATCAGCGCTTCGTGATCAGGGGTGACGACATTCGTCATGCGCAGCCCCCCGGATAGACCCATTCGCCCGTCGCACGGTCAAA
>JANPJZ010000168.1:0-3665 GCA_031425795.1 Rhodobacter sp.
AGCAGGATCGGGCAGCCAAGCCCGTGGAACAGCGACAGGCCCCGGATCAGGACAAGGTTGTGCGCCGCCGTCTTGCCAAAGCCGATGCCGGGATCAATGGCGATGTTTGCGCGGGCGATCCCCAACGCCTCTGCCGCAGCCACCTTCGCGGCAAGCGCGTCATAGACGTCGAGAAGCACGTCTCCGTATTGCGGATTCTCCTGCATCGTCGAAGGCGGGCCCTGGCTGTGCATCACGACCACAGGAACCCCAAGGCGGGCGACAAGCGGGCCAAGGCCAGGGTCGAAGGCCAGGCCCGACACGTCATTGACCAGCGTCGCCCCCGCCTGCAGGGCTGCGGCGGCGACAAGGGCCTTGCGCGTGTCGATCGAGATCGGTCCCCGCATCCCGGCCTTGCGCAGCGCTTCGATCACCGGGACGGTGCGGGCGATCTCTTCGGCCACGGGCACTTCTGCGGCACCGGGACGGGTGCTTTCACCACCGATGTCGACGATCTCGGCGGTCTTGGCGGTGAGGCGGCCCTGCTCGACCGCCTTGGCGGGCGAGAAGTACCGCCCGCCGTCGGAAAAACTGTCTGGCGTCACGTTCAGGATGCCCATCAGGCGGGGCCGGTCCAGCGCAAGCCCGGCAAAATCGGGCCGCGGTTCGGTCAGCCGGGTCAGCACATCGGCCGGACAGTCCGAAGCCGCGATCTGCCGGGACGGAGCGCTGCGCGACAGCACTTCGACCCGATCGAACCAGCACCAGCCCCCTGCAAGCACGAATGCACCCTCGGGCCGGAGCGCATCAACCATCACGATCGGTCTGAAATATTCCATGCCATTCGATTGGCCGAAGCCATTGCACTTGGCAAGAGGGAAGGATCAGGCCGGTTTCACCGGGACGCGGCTTCCTGCCGGGACAGAAACATCGCCGTGAACGATCAGCTCGACCGCCGAAAGCGCCTCGGCCAGCCAAAGAGCAAGCATGACCGGCGCGGTGCCTTGCGGGCCATCCACCGCGTCCAGCACCAGTTTTGACGGAGCCCAGACCACCGTTTGCCCCCGCCGCATCGCCCAATCGATCTCGGTCCGGGTCGCTACGACGACGCAGCGCCGGTCGCGCGCGGCAAGTGCCCAGGCGTTCTGTTCGATGGCCAGAAGGTCAATGCGCCGCTGGGTCGGCTTGTGGCCGGTCGCATGGCGCGGCAGATCGGGCAGGCCCACGGTCAGGATCAAGGGCAGCCCGCGCGCCTGCAGCACATCGAGCCGCGCTGGCAGGTCGGGGGCCGAAAGTGTGGCGTTGTCCAGAAAGACCACGAGCGGGTGCACGGCATCGTCGCCGTCTTCGGCGCGTTGCAGCGGACGCTCGGCCCGCGAACGCACGATTTCCACGCCAAGCGCGTAAGGCCCGACGTCCAGCTTCTCGATCCGCAGGAACACGCGCATCGCGGCGGGTTCGGCCAGGATGCGCTCAGCTACGCGTTCTGCAAGCGTTTCCAACAAGTTAAGTCGTTCGGCAGCCAGTTCTGCGGCGATGGCTTCGGTGATCTTGTCATAGGACAGGATCCGGTCCACGTCATCTTCCAGCGGGGTTGGCGCAGGCCGAACCTCGACCACGACGTTGAAGCGCAGGCGCTGCTTCTGGCCGCGTTCCTGCTGGAACGCGCCGATGTCCGCCTCGACCAGATGATCACGCAGCGAAATGCGGTCGCGCGGGTTGCCGCCGGCCGAGGCTTCGGCCCGCGCCTCGGGGTGGGCGAAGGCAAGTTCGGTGTCGGTCATGGTCATAGGCGGGTCCCCAGCACTGGCACAGTCCTAGCACAGGCAGAGGTGCCGCCTTTGCCGGCGCGCGTCATGCGGTGCCCCGGCGGCGACACGGGTCAACTGCGGGGCTTTGGCTGACGGTAAAAGAGATGCGCGCCGATTGCTGCCGTCTTGGGGAAGCGCTTTGACCAGCTCGGTCGCACGCTCCGGGTGTGGAAATGCGTAGCCCCATCGGTGAGCAGGCGCGGCGCCCCATCCAGCATGGCCCGCGCGATTCGGCCCGCCAGATCGGCAGAGTGCTTCTCGCGCATCCGGTCGGCCCTTCCATCGCAGACGTAGGAAAACTGGCACCCGCCACCGCCCCGTTGTTTCACCACGCCGCAGACAGTGCGGGGGTAGAGCGGGCTGTCGACGCGGTTCAGGATCACTTCGGCCACGGCAATCTGGCCCTCCAGCGTCTCACCCCGCGATTCAAAGTAGAGCGCCTCGGTCAGGCACTGCCATTCGGTATCGCCCTGCGGCGCGGGCTGGGAGACGAGCCAGGCTTCGGTCAGACCATCCTCGGGCGGGGCGGCGTTGAGATCGGGGGTCGGCAGGAGATGCAGCGGCACGCGCAAGGATGGCGAGGATACGGCGGCATAGGTCGACATGGCGGCTTCCGCCCAACCAGCCGGGCCCACGTCGGCAGTGGCTGATCCAGCCGCGAGGACAAGCGCAAGGCTGCGCAAAACTAATCGAACGTTCATCGATAGACCCGTCGTTGTTTCAGAAAAACGGCGGATCTGGGCCCGCCGTGACAGTTTGGCGGGGAATTAGGGAGGGGGGCTTGGTCGGTCCACCCTTGTGGCAGAAAAGCCACGGTTTCGGGCCAGAGCTCGGCGTAAACTCGCCGAAAAAAGCTGAGACTTTAGGTGAAGATGTTCTCGTTAAATCTTGTTAAAGAACAGATTTACGTCTTTCTGCAACCGCAAGATGAGCAGCAGCCAAGCGGGCCATCGGCACCCGGTAGGGTGAGCAGGAAACATAGTCGAACCCGGCTTTCCGACAGAACTCGATCGACTCCGGGTTGCCGCCGTGTTCGCCGCAGATCGACAACGTGAGGTCGGGACGGGTCTTGCGCCCACGCTCGGCCCCGATGTGCAACAGCTCTCCAACCCCGTCGACGTCGAGTATCTGGAACGGGTCTTCGGGGAAGACGCCCTGCCGGACATAGGTGTTCATGAAGCGCCCGGCATCATCACGCGACAGGCCGTAGGTCATCTGCGTGAGGTCGTTGGTGCCAAAGGATAGGAAGGCCGCGTGCTGGGCAATCTCACCGGCGCGCAAGGCCGCGCGGGGCGTTTCGACCATGACGCCCAGCTTGAAGTCGAAATTCGCCCCTTCCCGGGTGCGGACCATGGCGGCAAGGGCGTCGATGCGGGTCTTGACCAGTTCCACCTCGCGGCGGGCGCTGACGAGCGGAATCATGATCTCGGGAACCACGGGCGCGCCGCGCCGGGCGCTTTCCAGCGTGGCCTCGAAGATCGCCTGGACCTGCATGTCGTAGATTTCCGGCAGGACGACACCCAGCCGCACCCCGCGCATGCCCAGCATCGGATTCACTTCGGTCAGCGCTTCCGCCCGGCGGACAACTTCGCTGAGGGGGCGGTCCAGCGCTTCGGCGAGTTCGCGCAAGCCTTCACGGGACTGGGGCAGGAATTCGTGCAGCGGCGGGTCGAAAAGGCGGATGCAGACTGGCAGGCCTTGCATGATTTCAAAGAGTTGCACGAAGTCGTCGCGCTGCATCGGCAGAAGGCGGGCAAGGGCTGCGGCCCGGTCTTGCGGCGTGTCGGCGAAGATCATCTCGCGCATCACGATCAGGCGGTCTTCGTCGAAGAACATGTGTTCGGTGCGGCAAAGGCCGATGCCCTGCGCCTCGAA
>JANPJZ010000169.1:0-13331 GCA_031425795.1 Rhodobacter sp.
AGTGCTTCGGACTTCTGGCGGGCGCGGAACAGGTTTTCGGCGGTCAGTACCTGGTCAGTCGGGCCATGGGCTACCTTTTCGCGCGCGAGAAGCAGCGTTTCCGGAAAATGCGCACGCACGGCGTCAAGGTCATGCAGGACCGCCAGAACGGTACGACCCTCACCATGCCAGCGCTTGACGACTTCCAGAAGCTCGGCCGCGGTGCGCGTGTCGAGCGCAGTGAAGGGTTCGTCAAGCAGGATCAGATCGGCGTCCTGAAGCAACAGCCGGGCAAAAAGAACGCGCTGCATCTGACCGCCGGAAAGGGCCGAAATCGGGCGGCGGGCATAGCCGGACAGTCCAACCGCGGCCAGCGCATCGGCGACGGGGGCGGCGGCGGTGCCGGAAATGCGGGCGAACGCGCCTGCGCGGTGCCACAGGCCCATGGCGACGAAGGCCCCGACCGAAACGGGAAAGCTGCGGTCAACCTCGGACAGTTGTGGCAGGTAAGCCAGGCGGCGGGCAGACCGTTCGATCCTGCCCTCAAGCGGGCTGATTTCGCCGATCAGCCCCTTTAGAAGGGTCGACTTTCCGGCGCCGTTCGGTCCGACGACGGCGGTCAGGCTGCCGACCGGCAGGTTCAAGTTCAGATGGTGAACCGCAGGGTGGCGATCATAGCCAAGAGTGAGGTCGTGCAGGGAAAGCGCCATGATCAGCCCACCACCAGATACAGGCCGAACCAGAGCACGCCGGACAGAGCGAGTGCGACAGCGAGACGGCCAGCGATGCCGGCCAAGAGCAGATCACGTTTCATGCGCGATCTCCGGTGCAGTCACCACAGCGCCCGTGCACTTCCACTGTCTTTCGCTGTTCGGTGAAGCCTTCGGCCACCAAGCTTTGGCTCAGGCTTTCAAACAGGCTTGGAGCAGTAACGGTGCGGACAATGCCGCAATCATCGCAGATCACGAAAACGCCCGAGGCATCGGGCTGGATAGCGGACCAGGCACGCAGGGATTCGATCCGACGGACGAGGCCCGCATCCTCAAGGCCCTTCAGAGCGCGGTAAACAGTCGGCGGCGCAACCGCAGTCGCCCCATGCGGCATCAGGTTGATCAACTGATATGCGGACAGCGGGGCATCTGCCGCTTGCAGGAGAGAGAGCACTTCGGTCTCGTTGCGAGTCAGTCCATTGCGCATGGTCGGCCTTCGGATTCCAGGGGCTGCAATCCATTAGGTTATAACATAACACTGCACAAGCAGAAACTTGCGGGCTTCAGGGCGCGAGGTGGATTACTCGACCTCTCTTGCCTCGCTGACCAGCATCACGGGGATGCCATCACGTATCGGAAAGGCCAAATGCGCGGCTTTTGACAGAAGTTCCTGCCGTTCGGCATCATAGGTGAGAACTGCATGGGTGACCGGGCACACCAAGGCTTCAAGCATGCGCCGGTCAGCAGGTTCTGTCACTGCAGCATTTCCTCATCAGCGCCACCGCGCAGGGCGAACTCGATCAGGGTCACCAGCGTTTCGCGCCGGGTATCGAGTGTCGGGGCCTCAAGCAGCGCCTGCTTGTCTTCCGGCGTGAAGGGGCAAAGCATGGAAAGGGAGTTGATCAGCAATTCCGGCTCGGCCTCTTTCAGGCTGTCCCAGTCTGTCGAAAGCTCCATCTTGACGAAGTAGCGGCCGAGGAGCGCCATGAATTCGCCCCGGCGGAAATGGGGGTCATCTTCGGTTGGGCCAAGATCGCGCCCAAAGGGGCCCCAATCGACCAGACAGCGCCGATAGGGCGTGAAACCCTGCACTTCTTCCTTTACCCGAAAGCGCGATGCACCGGAGAGGGTGACCATGTAGCGGCCATCCTCCGTTTCGGAAAACCCGGTCAGGCGTCCGGCGCAGCCAATGGCTTGCAGGCGCTTTTCCCCGGCGCGCTTTTCACTTGCGGGGGTCTCGCGTGGCTGGATCATGCCGATAAGACGGTGGTCCGTCTTCAGGCAATCCTCGATCATCGCCAGATAGCGCGGCTCGAAGATGTGCAGCGGAAGACGCGCCCGGGGGAGCATCAGCGCCCCGGGCAGGGGGAAGACCGGAATTGTATCCGGCAGATCGGCCGTTTTTATCATGGCCATGAAGTTAGTCCGATGCGAGGCTCAGGCAAATATGATCGACGAAAGACGCCGACGTCCAGAGAGGACGATGGGATCTTGCGGCTTCAAAGCATCGAAGATGGTGAAAAGCTGCGTCTTGGCGGCGCCGTCGTTCCAGTCGCGGTCACGGCGGAAAAGGTCAAGCAACTGGTCCACCGCCTCGGCCGGATTGCCGGCAGCAAGCAGAGCGGCGGCGAGGTCAAAGCGAGCCTGGTGGTCATCCGGGTTCGCATCGACGGCGGCGCGAAGTTCGGCCTCCGGGCCGGCCTTGGTGGCCTGGCGGGCAAGCTCCAGCTGTGCGCGGGCGGCATCCAGGTCCTTTGACCTGGAGATGGAGGGCGGGGCGGCGGTCAGGAAAGCCTCGGCTTGGTCAAGGTTGACCAGCGCAATGTGCGACCGGACGAGGCCCCCGTAAGCGGCAGCATTCTCCGGGTCTTCTTCCAGGATGGCGGCGAAGGTTTCCGCTGCATCTACTGCAGCACCTTCCGTCAGCATGTCTTCGGCGGCAGCTATGGCTTCGGCAAGTCCGCCATCGCCTGCAAGGGCTGCAGCGCGGTCAACGAAGGCTTTCAGTTCAGAAGCGGGGACCGCACCTTGAAAGCCGTCGACGGGCTGGCCCTGCCAGAAGGCGTAGACCGTGGGAATTGACTGGATTCGCAGTTGCGACGCTATGCGCTGGTTCTTGTCGACATCGACCTTGACCATGCGCACTTTTCCACCGGCTGCGGCAACGGCGGCTTCAAGCATCGGACCAAGCGTCTTGCAGGGGCCGCACCAGGTCGCCCAGAAATCGACAATCACCGGTATGTCGCGGCTGGCCTCGATCACGTCGGCCATGAATGTCGCCTCGGTCGTGTCCTTGACCAGATCGATTTGCGCTTGCGGTTTCTCACCCAGACCCAGCATGGTTGACCTCGTTCGCTACTGAGCCGCCTATATGAGCGTTCGCGGGGGAATCGCCAAGGGGTTCAGTCCTCCAGCCGAGCAGGTTTGAAGATGGTCGTTCACCAGGCCGGCAGCCTGCATGAAGGCGTAGGTGACCGTAGGCCCGACAAAGGCGAAGCCGTGGGCCTTCAACGCGGCGGACATCGCTTGCGAGGCTGGGGTCTGGGACGGAACTTCAGCCATGCTGGCGGGGCGGTTCTGCTGCGGCTGGTCGTCGACGAAAGACCAGACGAAAGACGAAAAGCCCTGTGCGCCCTCGATCCGGAGAAAAGCGCGGGCACTGCGCAGGGTGGTTTCGATCTTGCCACGGTGGCGCACAATACCTGGGTCGGAAAGCAGACGGGTCACATCATTCTCATTCCAGGAGGCGATGGTTTCCGGGTCGAAGTTGGCAAAAGCAGTCCGAAACGCTTCACGCTTTCGGAGGATCGTGATCCAGGACAGGCCCGCCTGAAACGCTTCGAGGCAGAGAAGCTCGAACAGCTTGACCGGATCACGCTCGGGCCGGCCCCATTCCAGATCATGATAAGCCACGTACAACGGATCTGTGCCGCACCAGGGGCAGCGATCTGCATGGTTCATTCCATGCGCCTTTCACAATCTGAACAATTGACGGAAAATTGGAACTTTAGGAGAACATTCACTATTGCGCCTTTACGGTGTCAATCTCGAAATGTGGGTCCGGGGCAGACACATGAGTTTCATGAAAGACAAGAAGACGTCAAAGTTCGACGTGAATCCCGCCTTGGCAAGTCCGCTGGATGCGGTGATCTCTGCGCAGGACCGGGAGACGGTGACACAAGTTGCCAAGGCCTTGCAAGACCGCCGGATGAGGCTGGCCTTTCAGCCGGTGGTCTATGCAGCGGATCCGACGATCGTGGGGTTCTTCGAGGGTTACATCCGCCTTCTCAACCTGCGCGATCAAGTGATTCCCGCACGGGATTTCATGGATGCGGTGGAACAGCACGAACTGGGGCGCGAGATCGACTGCGCGGCGCTGCAGATGGGCTTGATGGCAATGCAGCGCAACCCGCAGATTCGCGTCTCGGTGAACATGTCGGCGCGATCGGTCGGATATCGTCCATGGGTGGCCATCCTGCGCAAGGCCCTGCGGGAGGCCCCTCGGCTGGGCTACAACCTGATTCTCGAGATCAACGAGGCATCCGCCCTGCAAGTGCCGGATGTGCTGAACCCGTTCATGGCTGAAATGCGCGATTACGGTATCGTTTTCGCGCTGGATGATTTTGGTGCGGGGGTGACCTCGCTTCGGCTTTTGCGCGAATTGCGCTTTGACATTGCCAAGGTTGACGGCGTGCTGGTGCGCGAGGTCGACAAATCCGCGGACCAGCAGGCGATGGCGCGTGCGGCCATCGCCATGGCGCAGGAGATGGGAATGTACATCGTGGCCGAAGAGGTGGAGACCGAGGCTGAAGCGAACTGGTTGCGAGAGGCGGGGGTGGGTTGCATGCAGGGATACCTGTTCGGTGCGCCGACGGTGACCCCCGATTTCCGGGCGTTCCGCCATGGTCGGCCAAATCTTTCGGTGGGCCAGGCATAGGTTTCGGCCAACTGGCGGCCGGTAGAACCGGTGGTTGCGCCAACATTCTTGCGCTTCCGGACTTCGCCGTTTAGGCCATGGGGAACGGCACCGCGAAAAGGTGCCGCTGGGCTCAAAATGGGGAAGATCCAGATGACCAATGTCGTGATCGTCGCAGCAGGCCGCACTGCGGTCGGGAGCTTCAACGGCGCATTCGCAACCACTCCGGCGCATGACCTTGGTGCCGCCGTGATCGAGGGCGTCCTAATGCGGGCTGGTGTGGACAAGGCCGAGGTCGAGGAGACCATCCTTGGCCAGGTTCTGACCGCCGGACAGGGCCAAAACCCGGCACGTCAGGCGCATATCAAGGCCGGATTGCCTGTCGAGGCAAGTGCGTGGTCGCTGAACCAGGTCTGCGGGTCAGGCCTTCGCGCCGTTGCGCTTGGCGCGCAGCACGTCCAGCTTGGCGATGCGCGGATCATCATTGCCGGCGGGCAGGAAAGCATGAGTCTTGCCCCCCATGTGGCGCATTTGCGGTCAGGGCAGAAGATGGGCGACCTGAACTTTGTCGACAGCATGATCAAGGATGGACTCTGGGACGCCTTCAACGGCTACCACATGGGCCAGACTGCAGAAAACGTTGCCAATCAGTGGCAGATTTCGCGCGACATGCAGGATGAGTTCGCTTTGGCCAGCCAACTGAAAGCCGAAGCGGCGCAGAAGGCTGGCAAATTCGCGGACGAGATCCTCGGATTCACCGTGAAGACCCGAAAGGGTGACATTGTCGTGGATCAGGACGAATACATTCGCCATGGCGCCACGCTGGAGAGCATGCAAAAGCTGCGGCCGGCGTTTACAAAAGACGGCTCGGTCACCGCGGCGAACGCGTCCGGCCTCAACGACGGGGCGGCGGCAGTGCTGCTGATGTCGGCGGAAGATGCCGCCAAGCGCGGGTTGACCCCGTTGGCGCGGATCGCGTCCTATGCCACGGCAGGACTCGACCCGTCGATCATGGGAGTAGGCCCGATCCATGCCAGTCGCAAAGCGCTGACGAAGGCTGGATGGAAAGTTGGTGACCTTGATCTGGTGGAGGCGAACGAGGCGTTTGCCGCACAGGCCTGTGCCGTGAACAAGGACATGGGATGGGACCCCGCTATCGTGAACGTCAACGGCGGGGCGATCGCCATTGGCCACCCGATCGGTGCGTCCGGTGCCCGGATCCTGAACACGCTTCTGTTCGAGATGGGCCGTCGCGGGGCCAAGCGCGGCCTTGCCACGCTATGCATCGGCGGCGGCATGGGTGTTGCGATGTGCCTTGAGCGCGAGTGAACTGCTTTGAGTGATACAACCCCGGAGCCGATCCTTCCTGTGGATTGGGTCGGCTACAGGACAGATCTGGGACAGGCCTTTGTGTGGGCCGCCGGAATGCCGGGCCAGAACAGCCTGCGCATGGTCTGGCGTCTGTTCCAATGCATGCGCGCGCCGCAGCGGCTGACGCCATCTGATTTCTTCCGAATGGGACTTTACAGGCCCGAACTGACCCGAAATGACCTTAGAGCCTATTTGGGCGGCAGCGCGACGGCGCGGTTCAACCGGCTGCTGAACGGCCCTAATACGGAAAATGAGACGGCTGCCCTGAATGACAAGCTGGAAACCTCAGCCAGACTGGTGGCCACCGGGGTTCAAGTGGCCGAGGTGCGTGCTGTTTTCCCAGGGCGCATAAGCTGGCCAGGCGCTGAAAAGCTTGAGTCGGTCGACGATATGGTCGCCTATCTTCTGCGCCCTGACAGCACGCCTTGTTTCGGCAAGCCGATCTTTGGCGGCCTGTGCCGTGGGGTCGTTGCCATCGAGGCGGCGGTGGGTGAGGGGCGGCTCCTCCTGGGGGACGGGCGCGTTGTGGATGCGACCAGGCTTGCCGCGGAACTGATCGCCGCCTACGGCAAGGGCTACATGTTCCAGGAGTTGCTGCGCGCATCGGACGACATTCGCCCGCTGTCAGGCCCGGTTCTTCCGGTCGTGCGGGTGTACTCGCTTTGGGTCTCGGGCGATGCGCGGCCGGTCTATGCGGTGCTTCGTCTGCCGTCGCCCGGCTCCATGTCGGACGACGACGCGAAGCCCGGCTGCATCCGCCTGCTGGTTGACCTCAAGACCGGGGCGATCCTGCGCGGACAGGACATGGCGAAAGAGTTTGGCGAGCCGGTGACCGTGTCTGCCTTGGGTGAGCCGTTTGCCGGGAAGCGGATTGCGGATTGGCAGCATGTGATCGACACCTCGGTCGCCGTTCACCGCCAGTTTCCACGCCACCGAAGCCTCGGGATCGATCTGGGCCTGTCGCATCGCGGGGTGGTGGTGAATGAGGCGAATGCAAGCCCTGTCCATCTGACCTATCAGCTGACCGGCCCAGGTGGATTGCTGAATGCGGAACTGCGCCCGATCTTTCGGGAGGTGCTTGCAGAGCGTGGCGTGACCAAGCCGCAGCCTGGAACGCCCTGGCCCTGGGTCTGAACTGCCACGGGGCGCGCCTGGGTTGAAATGGCCGCGCAAGATTGTTGCGGAATGGTTGCCGAAGCGGTAGCCACGGAAGGAATGACAGGGAGGTTCGTCATGGGTCGTGTAGCACTGGTGACCGGTGGGTCACGCGGGATCGGAGCAGCCATTTCGGTGGCGCTGAAGGCGGCGGGATATACGGTGGTGGCGAACTATGCCGGCAACGACACGGCGGCGCAGAACTTCACTGCAGAGACGGGCATACCGACCTACAAGTGGTCCGTTGCCGACTATGACGCCTGCGCGGCGGGGATCAAGCAGGTGGAAGCAGAGGTCGGTCCAATCGACGTGCTTGTAAACAACGCCGGGATCACGCGGGACGCGATGTTTCACAAGATGACGCCCCAGCAGTGGAGAGAGGTGATCGACACCAACCTGTCGGGCCTTTTCAACATGACGCACCCGTTGTGGCCGGGCATGCGCGACCGGAAGTTCGGTCGGGTGATCAACATCAGCAGCATAAACGGCCAGAAGGGCCAGGCTGGGCAAACGAACTATTCTGCCGCCAAATCCGGCGACCTAGGTTTTACCAAGGCCTTGGCCCAGGAGGGCGCACGCGCCGGGATCACGGTTAACGCGATCTGCCCGGGCTACATCGCGACCGAGATGGTCAAGGCGATTGACGAGAAGGTGCTGGCCGAGCGGATCATCCCGCAGATTCCAGTCGGCCGCCTGGGCGAGCCGGAGGAGATCGCGCGGGTCGTGGTGTTCCTGGCCAGCGAGGATGCGGGATTCATCACCGGCTCCACCATCAGTGCCAACGGGGGTCAGTTCGTGGTGTGACCCTCGCTTGCCGCAGCCAGACATGTTAGCCAGTCTGTTGTTCTGTGTGTGACGAGGCTTCGGATGCCGATCACCAAATCCGCCTTCGCGGACAAGATTCTGACGGACCGACCGCGCGCACGGTCCGTGGACATCCAGACATGGTTGACGACGGCCGCCAGAATGCGCGGCGTGTCGCCGGTTCGCATCGCCCTTGAGATCATCCGGCGACGACTGGGACGCCAGAAGCTGCACTATCAGGATTACTTTCTGCTTGGCCTTCATCGCCCGGAATTGAGCGATGACGACCGAAATGCCTTTGTCAGCGAGAGTGAGGCTTCGCGTCTGAACAGTGCGCTGGCTGCCCCGGAAAGGCATTCGTACACCGGGATCGCCAGCAGCAAGTTGCTGACCGAACTGCTTCTGAGGGGAGCGGGCCTGCCCACATCGACCACGGTCGCAGTTGCGCGAGCAGGCCGAGTGGCGCTGCCGGTGAAGGTTCTGGTCGGCGCCGATGAGATCGATGCCTTTCTCAGAACCGATGCCACCTTTCCGCTTTTCGGCAAGCCGGAGGATTCGTCCTTTGGTATCGGCGCGGCAAGCTTAATCAAACGCGAAGCAGACGCGATCGTGCTGGGTGATGGCACGCGCACGTCGCTGCGCAAGCTGGCAGAGGAAATCGCACGCGACTATCCGGGCGGATACCTCTTCCAGAATTTGCTGAAACCGCACCCCGAGATCGCACGGTTATTGGGGCCAGCTGTCGGCACCTTGCGAGTTCTTACGTTGCGCCTTGAGGAAGGCCCCGTCCCGATCTATGCGATGCTGAAGCTGCCGGGCCCCGGAGCGATGGTCGACGGGGCGCTTTCCGGTGCCAACGGCGCAGCGAGCGTGGACCTGACGACAGGTGCGATCCGGCGGGCCCAGTTGCTTAGCGACCCGCCCGGTCAGGATATGGTGGATGGACATGTCACGGGCGCGCGGCTGCCCGGCGCCGTCCTGCCGGACTTCAAAGCCGCGTTGGAACTGGCGCAGAGCGTGCACCGGCTTTTTCTGCATCAGGGTGTGATTGGTTCGGACGTCATCCTTTCGGACAATGGTCCCCTGTTGAACGAGATCAATTTCAACCCGCTTGCGGCACTGGTGCAAAAGGCGATGGGACACGGTCTGTTCACCGATGCCATCAAGGCAAAGTACAGGGCGGCACTGGAGGTCCATGGTAAGACCGGACCAATCCGGGGTGTAAGACTATGAGCGGCGCGCCCGACCATGATGCCGGGTTCTTTCGGGTCCGGCGATGACCAGGAGCCGTGCCACGGCCGTTGGGTTTTCAGCGGTCCTGATGTGGTCCCTTCTGGCGCTGTTCACCATCGGTTCGGCTCCGGTTCCGCCACTGCAGCTGAACGCGATGTGCTTCGCAATTGGCGGGACAATCGGTCTGGCCTGGACCGCGCGGCAAGGTTTCAATGTGCTGCGAGGCGTTGGCTGGAAAGTCTACGCCTTCGGCACATTGGGGCTGTTCGGCTATCACCTCTTGTATTTCACCGCGTTCCGGCTTTCGCCCAGCGCCGAAACCGGGCTGATCGCTTACCTGTGGCCGCTGTTCATTGTCCTCTTGTCCGGCCTGTTGCCCGGAGAGCGGCTGCGGGCACCGCATGTGGTGGGCGCACTTGTCGCCTTTGCCGGGGCGGCGGTAATTGTGCTTGGGCGCGGTGGGGACGAAGGCTCGTCCACAGGGCTGGGATTGGCGTTTCTCTGCGCGCTGACCTGGGCGGGATACTCGGTACTGTCGCGGAGACTGGGCAATGTTCCCACCCAAAGCGTGACGGTGTTCTGCCTTGCGGCAGCGGCGCTGTCGCTGCTTGCCCATCTCATGCTGGAACAGACCGCCTGGCCGCAGGGCGCCTTGGGGTGGGCATCGGTACTGGCGTTGGGGATTGGGCCAGTCGGCGCTGCCTTCTTTACCTGGGACATCGGCATGAAGAAGGGCGACATTCAGCTTCTGGGAGTGGCGTCGTACGCGGCACCTTTGCTGTCTACACTGGCGCTGGTCGCTGCAGGAACAACGGCGTTCACCTGGACCATTGCAGGGGCGGCGGTCCTTATTGCAGGAGGTGCGGCACTGGCCGCGCGGGCCAGCACCGCAAAGGCCGACGCTGTGGTCTAATGCGTTGCGAGACGGGTGATTTCTTCCTTCAGCCGCAGTTTCTGCTTTTTCAGATCGGCCAGCTTCAAAGCATCCGAAGCAGGGCTGCGCTGGGCCTGTTCCACCATTTCCGAGAGTGTCTCGTGCTTCCTGCGCAGTTCCACCAGATGCGATGCAATCGTCATGGTCGTCCTCCTTGGTTGCCTACAAGTTGAGTGCACCATGAAAGCCGAGTCGTGTCACCTGTTGTTACGCTTCTGTGATGAAAGGATAAGTCCAATTCAGCGAAAAGACGCCAGAAGGTCGGCCCCGTCGCGGAGGACGGCCCTGACCTCGGGCGTATAGCTTTCGCGGTCGCCATCATGGGCAGCGCCTTGGTGCAGTACCAGGGGCGCAAGAAGCCGGAAGGCTGCACGGCCACCTTTGCGCGCCTGGATGATGACCCGCAGGGCAGGCCTCTCCTTTCGGGCTGATAGGGGCAGGACTGCGATTGAGCCTAGCTTGGTCCCCATGGCGGCCAGCACTTCTGGCAGACCGTCGGCTCCGCAGATCAGTGTCAGCCAGCCGCCTGGACGCAGACGGCGGGTGGCGGCAGAGACCCAGTCAGCCAGCGGGGTCTCCACGCGCATCGCCCGCGCACGCCCCGGGTCAGGAGAGGGACTGCCCCCAGGCGAGTGGTAGGGCGGATTGGTGATGACATGATCGAATGCGCGGCAGAGCGCTTTTGGTACCCGCGCCAGATCGCCCTCGTGCAGGTCAAGCGTCAGGCCGTTGCGGGAGGCGTTGCGGCGTGCAAGGTCGGCGTATTGCGTCTGGAGCTCAAGGCCTGCCAGGGCAATGCCCGGCACACGCAGACCAAGGCACAGGATGGCTGCACCTGCCCCACAGCCCAGATCAAGCACGCTGTCCCCGGTCTGAGCGGGGCAGGCGGCTGCGAGGAGCACTGGATCCGTTCCGGCGCGGTAGCCCTTCAGGGGCTGGAGCAGGCGCAACCGACCAGACAGAAACCCGTCGTCGGAAAGCTCTTCCTCCCCAAACATCACGGGCTGACTGGAATATCATTGTCGCGGAGCACGGCTGCGGCGCGAAAATGGTCGCGGTCCGCGACCATCAGTCGCTGCGGCAGAATTCCAAGGCTTCCGTCCAGGATGCTCATGTGGACGTCCAGCGGAAAGGTGGCTATACCCTCGCCGTCCAGAAGGTGCGTAGCAAAGGCGATCATGGTCGGGTCGGTCGTACGCAATAGTTCCTTCATGGGATGGAGTTAACCCCGCCCGCACGGCTGGGGCAAGGGGCAGGCATGGACGGGTCGGGCGAAGCACAGACGAAGGCACCGCAGGACCGGCTTGCAGATCTGCTTGCCGAGGAAATGGTGGCCGTGAACCGCCTGATCCGCGACCGCATGGCAAGCGAACACGCGCCGCGCATCCCCGAGGTCACGGCCCATCTTGTCGAGGCCGGGGGCAAGCGGTTGCGGCCGATGCTGACACTCGCTGCGGCGCGGATGCTGGGCTATGCCGGGGATGATCACATCAAACTGGCCGCGACGGTGGAATTCATTCACACTGCCACGTTGCTTCATGACGATGTCGTTGATGAAAGTCAGCGGCGACGTGGGAGGCCAACGGCCAACCTGTTGTGGGACAACAAGTCTTCGGTTCTTGTGGGCGACTACTTGTTCAGCCGCAGTTTCCAGCTGATGGTGGAGACCGGCAATCTGCGGGTGTTGGACATCCTGGCCAACGCAAGCGCCACGATTGCCGAAGGCGAGGTGCTGCAACTGACCGCCGCGCAAGATCTTGCAACCGATGAGCGGGTTTACTTGCAGGTGGTGCGGGGCAAGACGGCTGCCCTCTTTTCTGCTGCAACAGAGGTCGGTGGAGTCATCGCTGGCGCGCCGGAGGCGCAGATCCGTGCGCTGTTCGACTATGGCGACGCGCTTGGGATCGCGTTCCAGATCGTTGACGACATTCTGGATTACGGTGGGACAGCGGCTGTGATCGGCAAGAACACCGGCGATGACTTCCGCGAGCGCAAGCTGACGCTGCCCGTCATCCGCGCGGTGGCGGTGGCCTCTGAAAAGGAACGGGCCTTCTGGAGGCGCGTGATCGAGTTGGGCGACCAGCGCGACGGAGATTTCGAACAGGCCGTGGTGACTTTGCAGCGCCATGGAGCGATCGCTTCGGCGCGTGACACTGCGTTTGAATTCGCGGATCGGGCGCGATCTGCCCTGCACAGTCTTCCTGCAGGCGAGCTCAGGACGCTGCTCTCGGAACTTGCGGATTTTGTCGTGGAAAGAGTCGCCTGAACAGGCGCCCTTGCCAGGCTGGCGGAATGGTCGAAATGAATCACTTTTTGGCCGAAGCCGCCCTATATTGGACAATAAGCAGTGGCAAAGTAAGGATGCAGGTTTCGTAGCGGTGTGAGAGGTTTATTGCCGCTTGGGGCAAGCGACGGCTATACGGATCTCGTAACGAAGGCTTGACAGTTTCAAACTTAACTTCGGTCTTTGACGAGAGTCCGATACAATATGAACCCTGCTACCTGAGCAGGGATGGAGTGTGACAGGATGAGCTTTCTTGACTGGCTGTTGCGCCGCAAGCCGAAAGGCCGTCCGCGAGCTGCACAGTTCCGCGGTTCCGAAACCGAGCAGATCAAGGCGACGAAAGCAGTCATTGAAACGGTGGCAGCAGGGGAAGGTCCGGCTGCAGGACGGTTTCCGAAGCTTTCCGACAGTTCCCCTGAAGTCTTGACGCAGACCCCGACCAGCGCGGTCGTGGCCAAGGACGGGCCTGTGCCCCCGGTCAATATCTGGGACATGGAACCGGAGGCCGAAGCGCCGGCGCCACCTGTGATGCCCTCGGAAGCTGGTCCACGCCGCCGTCCAACCCGCACCAAGACACGCGTCCTGGGGTTTGAGCCACAACCAGCCTCGGTCGTGCCTCTTTTCGACGAAGGCCGGATGGAAGACGGCTCCCAACCCGGCACAAAGGCCAGCATGGTCATGTATCCGACCGGTTGGCTGATCATCAAGGAAGGCGCCGGCCGAGGGGCGGCATTTCCGCTTGCGCAGGGTGTTTCGCACATTGGCCGGGGCGTTGACCAGACGGTTGCGCTGGATTTTGGGGATATGGCGATCTCGCGGCAGAACCATGCGGCGGTGGCCTATGACGGGACCACGCATGAGTTTCACATCGGCCATGGCGGCAAGTCGAACCTGGTGCGCCTGAACGGCAAGCCCTTGCTGTCCACCGAACGGATGGTCGACGGA
>JANPJZ010000170.1:0-5537 GCA_031425795.1 Rhodobacter sp.
GCGTCGAAGGGCAGTTGGAAGAGCTGCTGGACACCAAGTCTGGCCAGCCGGTTTGCCCGCGCCTCGGCGTTCATCAGCCGAAAGGGCGGGGTGGCCGGGGCAAAGAATTGGCGGGGGTGGGGCTCGAAGGTGACTATCCCCAAAGGCTCCGGGCCGCGGGCAAGGTCGATCACCGCCTGATGGCCGCGATGGACACCATCGAAGTTGCCCATGGCGACAGAGGTGCCACGGGTGGACGGGTCAAGCCCAAGCCATTGAAAATGCTGCAGCATCCTGCCCTTCGCGGGCCGGGGCCCGTCAGTCGAACTTGCGGCTGGGCGCCAGAACCAGCGCCTCACCCTTCAGGACAACGGTTTTACCCACTGCGGCCTGGGTTTCAAGGGTAACCCGGCGTTTGGCGTGGTCGATGGCGGTTACCGTCACTTCCGCCCGCACGGTATCGCCCGGGCGGACGGGCGCCATGAAGCGCAGGGACTGGCCCAGGTAGACGGTGCCGTGGCCGGGAAGCTGCTCGCCGATCACGGCGGAGATCAGGCCGGCAGTGAGCATCCCATGGGCGATGCGGCCGGCGAAGATGGTGTCCTGCGCGTATTGTTCATCGAGGTGGACGGGGTTTCGGTCGGTGGAGACTTCGGCGAAAAGCTCAATATCCCGGTCGGTTACGGTTTTGAGGAGATGTCGGGACATGCCGATTTCAATGTCTTCGATGCAGATCGTGCCGCGGGGCATGTTGTCCAGCATGGTTACCGAATCCTGTCAGATCAAGCAGGACGGTAGCATGTGCTGCAGCGCAGCGCAATCGTCGCAGCAACAAAAGTTCAAAAAATACACGGATGGAGACCGAAAGTTACCCGACTAACGCAGGCGGCCCATTGCGAAGTTGGGTGTCAGCTGCTTTTCGGTCAACCACGGCAGCAGAAGGACGTGGTCTGGAGCCTCGACGTCAGGGCCGAACGTTTCGGCCTCCAGCCCGCCGGTGATGAAGAGCGTATCGAGCCCCTCGCCCGCACCGCCCTGAATGTCGGTGAAGATGCCGTCGCCGATGCACAGGACCTGCGGATCGGTCAGTCCTGCCTGCTCCACCAGGCGGCGGCGGGCGAGGTCGTAGATCGGGGGGTGTGGCTTGCCGAAGTAAAGCGTGGTGCCGCCCATTTCTTCATACGCCTGCGCCAACGCCCCGGCGCAGTAAAGGCGTTTGTCGCCCAGGTCAACCACGATGTCAGGGTTGGCGCAAAGCATTGGCAAACCTAGTGTTTTCCCCAAAAGAAGGGTGGCGCGGTAATCTTCCGGCGTCTCGGTCGTGTCATCGCGGAGTCCGGTGCAGACGATGCCGGTGGCGTTCTTCAGTTCCACCCGTTCGATTGCGGGCTGGGTCTTGGCGTAGGCTGCCAGATCATTGGCGAAATCGGTGAAGAAAACCTCATCCCTCGGGGCGCCGATGTGGTGGACCTTGTGGCCGACCGCGCCCGAAAGCATCCCCATCTGCGCGGCATCGCCTGACGTCACGACAAGATCCCAGCAGTCACGGGGGGCGCCGAAGCCGTCCAATTGCTTGATAACACTCGATTCCGGCCGAGGGGAGTTGGTCAGAAGGACGACCTTGCCGCCCGTCTTGCGAAAGCCCTGCAGCGCCGCGACGGCGGCGGGAAAGGCGGTCTGGCCATTGTGAAGGCAGCCCCAGAGGTCACAGAAAACGGCGTCATAGCGACCGGAAAGATCAGAAAGGGAGCGGATGATTTCGGTCATGCGGAATGGCCTTTCTGGTGGCAGTCCGGGGCGGAAAGCCTGAAAACGCGGGTCTGCAAACCGTATGGAATGCGTATGGCAGGCGTATGGCACCAACGCCCGACGCCTGCCCCCGGTTTCACAGCTTCAATGCGGGGATGATCTGCTTCTTGCGGCTCATGATCCCCGGCAGGACAACGGTGTCGCCGGTGACGGTGCAGCCGAACGAAGCTTCGGCCAGTCGTTTGACCAGATCGTTCGGGACGAGAAGGGTGGCTTCCTCGCGGAGGATGTCGACGACGAAGAGAAGGACCTGATCGGCCCCGTCTTCCTTTGCCACGCCTTCCATCGATGCCATCAGGCTGGCCTTGCGGTCGAGCACGATCTTCGGCGCTGTGGTTTCGAGAACCGAGACGCGGAGTTCCTTGCCGGCGACGGTGTATTCCTTGGAGTCCATCCGCAGGAGTTCGGCATCGGAGAAGGCGGAGACATCGGATTTCGCCTCGAACATCGCGGTCGCGAGGTCGGCGATCGAGACGCCCAGATCGGCGGCCAGCTTTTCGGCCACGGCGCGGTCATGCGGGGTGGTGGTGGGCGAGCGGAATTCGAGCGTGTCGGAAATGATGCAGGACAGCATCGCGCCCTTGATGTGCTTCGGCGCGCTTGCGGCAACGGTGCCCATCAGGTCGTGCATGATGGTGGCGGTGCAGGCCAGCGGGCGGATGGTGATGTCGATGGGCGAGCGGGTCTTGAGGCCGCCGACGAGCATGTGGTGGTCGATGATTCCGTCGATCTTCGCGTCGTTGATCGAGGGTGGAAGTTCGGCCGGATTGTTGGTGTCGACGATCACGACATGATCGTCAGCGGTGACGTCAGAGATGATCTCGGGCTTTTGCAGGCCCCAGTGCTTCAGCATGAAGGCGGCTTCGGTGTTGGGTTCCCCCAGAAGGACGGGTTTGGCAGGGGTGCCACCTTCAGTCAGATACCAGGCCCAGATGATGGGCGAGCCGGTTGAGTCGGTGTCGGGGGATTTGTGGCCGAAGACGAGCGTGGTCATGGGATACCTTTGACGTGGCGGAATATGCAGGATTTCGGGGGCGGTATAGGCGAGGGCGGACGTGTTGTCACGGGGGGCGCGTCGGGTTTGCCGGAAGGGTGTCCTGCACCTTCGTCCTCCACCCCACGGGGGGCGGGGCAACGGGGAGACCTCAGTCGTAGAAAGCAGGTGCCTTGCGCAGGGTTGACCACTGCGAGGGCTCATGGCCGTAGATGAGGAGCGCGTCCGGCCCACCAAGGGAGATGAGCCGGTCAGCGGAGGCCTGGGCCGCTGCCGGGTCCTCTGCATCAGCGAAGTGCTCGGAGGGTTCCGAGGCGCGGTTCAGCGCGTCGATGGTAAGGATGACACGGCCGGTTTCCGGCAGGTCGAGGATCGCCGAGAGGTGGCCGAGGGTGTGGCCGGGGGTCGGGATCAGGGTAAGGCCGCCGCAGACGGGGGTGTCGGCCTCGATCGGCCAGTAGGTGGCGTCGGGCCAGTCCATCGGCCGGGCGGTGCCGAAGTAGCGCGGGCGAGGCTCGGCGCGTTCGGTGGCGGTCAGCAGGATGGGCGCATGGGCGAACAGGTCCAGCGAGCCGACATGGTCGATATGGCCATGGCTGAGAATCATCAGGTCGATATCGCGGGGAGAGAGGCCAAGATCTTCAAGCGCACCGGCGGCGGTCTGGTGCGAGCCAAAGCCGAGGAGGCGGCCAAAGGCGGGCAGGCCATCCCGGTCGGCAATGTCGGGGTCCGTCGCGTAGGCGGGTGGGAAGCCCGTGTCGATCAGGATGCGCTGGCCGCGGTCCGTCTCGAGGAGGTAGGCGGGAATGCCGATGACACGCTCCCCCCCGCGCACATCGAAGAGGCCGAGGTCGAGGATGGTCAGGCGGGTCAGGTGGCCTGGAAGGATCATTGGGGAAGGATCATTGGGGCAGGTTCAAAGCGGCAGCGCTTCCACGGTGAAGCCCGCCTGCTGCAGCAGGTTCAGCACGCCTTCATTCCCCGAGAGGTGCAATGCCCCGAAGGCGGCGAAAACCGGGCCTTGTGCGGCAGCTTCGGCCAGCACCGGGATCCAGGCGCGGTTACGGCTGTTCATCAGCAACTCTTCCATCCGGGCGTATTCGGCGTCCACCTGCTGGGGCGTCATGCCGGGCATGTCATAGCTGACGAAGCGCAGGAATTCCCAGATCTGGCGGCTTTCCCCGGCAAAGTAGCTGTCGGCGAGGGTGGCGGAGTAATCCTCGGCCTGGTCCTCGATGGCGAGGGTGGACTGAAGCATTGCCTCGAGGTCGGCCTCGGTCATGGAGCCAAAGAGCGTGAAGACGGTGTCGAACGGTTCCAGCCCGCGGACGGGGATGCCGAGGCCCTGCGCGGTTTCGATCACCATGCCGTCGAGGCCCTTGGGGTCAACCATCTCGGCCATGGCGCAGGGCGGGATGGCGAGGGTGACGATGGCATACCAGGGCTGCATCTTCGCGGCCATGAACCCGGGAATCCCGCGTGCGGCGAGGGCATCGGACAGGCCGACCCAGAGATCGGGGGGAAGGCGTTCCAAAAGCGTGGGGCCGTCGGTGATCATGATGGCGGAGGGGTCGGTTGCGACGCGGTCAAGGAGCTGCTTTTCCTCGTCCGGGCCGGCTTCGACGAGCACGGTGGTGGCGGCGGCGATTTCGGGGGTGATGGTGGCAAGCGTCGGGGCGTGGCGCGGGTCATCGAAGTGGTAGGTGCCGATCAGGGTGATGACGTCGTCACCCCGGCGGGCGCGCCAGTAGTTGCCAGAGGCGAAAGGCACGGCGTCGGTGGCGGCCTCGCTGGCGGCGAGGCGGTCTGGCGGCATGTCGGTGAAGAGGTTCTGGCCGTTGCATTCGGCGGCGAGGGGGGCGGCCAGAAGCCCGAAAGCGGTGGCCAGGCTGGCAAGGTGCAGGCGCAGGGGGGGCATGGGTCTCGCATTGGCTGGAACGGGTTGGCCGCATCGTGGCAGCAGGGTCGGAAAAGGCAATGCGAAAAGCCCGCCCGGTGGCCTGCGGGTGTTGACAGCGGGCGGGGCATCGCCTACTCCAGCGGCGTTAGCACTCGGACAAGCTGAGTGCTAATCCCTTTCAAACCTGGAAACTCAAGGGAGTACCCCAGATGGCATTCAAACCATTGCATGACCGCGTCCTGGTCCGTCGCATCGAAGGCGAAGACAAAACCAAGGGCGGGCTCATCATCCCGGATACCGCCAAGGAAAAGCCCGCCGAGGGCGAGATCATTTCCGTGGGCGAAGGCGCCCGCAAGGATTCTGGCGAGCTGATCGCACCGTCGGTCAAGGCCGGGGACAAGATCCTGTTCGGCAAATGGTCCGGCACGGAAGTGAAGCTGGACGGTGAAGACCTGCTGATCATGAAAGAAAGCGACATCCTCGGCATCATCGCCTGAGCTTGTCCTGACCTTTTAACCTATTCAAGGAGCTATCAAAATGGCTGCTAAAGACGTCAAATTCGACACCGACGCCCGCGACCGGATGCTGCGCGGCGTGAACATCCTTGCCGACGCGGTGAAGGTGACCCTCGGCCCGAAAGGCCGCAACGTGGTGATCGACAAGAGCTTCGGCTCGCCCCGCATCACCAAGGACGGCGTGACCGTTGCCAAAGAAATCGAGCTTGCCGACAAGTTCGAGAACATGGGCGCGCAGATGGTGAAGGAAGTCGCTTCCCGCACCAATGATGAGGCCGGCGACGGCACCACCACCGCGACCGTGCTGGCGCAAGCCATCATCAAGGACGGCCTGAAAGCC
>JANPJZ010000171.1:0-6080 GCA_031425795.1 Rhodobacter sp.
TTGAACTCGCCTCCACCCGCCCCACGACGGCAGAGGAACTTGGCCGCTCCCGCCTGCTCCTGCGTGAAGGGCGCAAGTCCGACATTGCCGAAGGCATCCTCGCCGCGGTCAAGGAAGGGCTGGAGATGCGGGCCGAGGACATGCCCCGCATCGACGCTCAGCGCGAACAGTTGCAGGTCAACCCCGCGTTGGCCGATCTCTTGCGCGTGCTGCTCAAAGCCAAATCCGAAAGCCTGGGCGTTGCCCCCCGGCTGATCGCCTCCAGCGCCGATCTTGACGCCATAGCGGCTGGCGAGCGTGACCTGCCGGCCTTGGGCGGCTGGCGGCGTGAGGCGTTTGGTGATGACGCGATCCGGCTCTGCCGCGGCGAAATCGCCCTCTCGGCGAAAGGCAGCGAAGTGCGCGTGGTGCAGCTGTAGCGCCCCCGGAGTTTTCAAAAACTCCGGTGCGATTTCTTCAAAGAAATCGCCGTGGTCGGACCATTCAGCGCCGGGCAACCCGCGCGTTGTTGGCGCCTTGGACCACCACTTCGCGCACATCGGCCAGCCTGAAGTCCGAAACGTAGATCGCCACCTCGACCTCGCGGGAGCGGGGGGTGTTCACATCCGTCGCCGTCGTTGGTGGCAGCAGCCGAAATTCATAGACCAGCACGCCGTCGGCATCCACCGGCAGCGGAATCAGTTCGGCGGCCCACCAGCCTTGCGTCGGCGTCTGGCCGGTGGCCCGCACGATCGCCCCGCCCGGGATCGGTTCCACCGACATGGTCAGCACTGCATCGACCAGTGGCCGGCTTTCGGCGGCTTCGGACGGCAGCACGATGGTTTCACGCGGCTCGGATTTCTTGAACCAGTTGAAGGGATTCAGCCGGCTGTCGCGTATCCCCCCGCACCCCGCAAGGGCAAGGCATGTCAGGGCAATCAGCAGGGGACGGACAACAGCCATGGTGGTTTTCCCGGAACAACTGCCCCTTGGGTAGCTTATGGCACCGCGTTTGAAAAGCGCTCATCCGGGGGGTGGACGTTTCGGGGGGTGCGGCTTACCTGAAGGGGGAACAGGGGGATGGGCCATGGCCACCGCAGCCTTTGAAGACCTTGCTGAAACCTTTGCTTTCCTGGACGATTGGGAAGACCGCTACCGTCATGTGATCGACCTCGGCAAGGCTATGCCGGCGCTCGACGACAGCTTCAAGGTCCCCGCCCTGAAAGTGGATGGCTGCGCAAGTCAGGTCTGGCTCCGCCCCACGCCAAGGGACGGGCACTTCGACTTTGAAGGCGACAGCGACGCGATGATCGTGCGCGGGTTGATCGCGGTCCTTCACGCCCTCTATTCCGGCGTCTTGGTGGCCGAGGTTCCCCGGATCGACGCCAGCGCCGAACTCGCGCGGCTTGGCCTGAACGATCACCTCAGCGCCCAGCGGTCGAACGGCCTGCGGTCGATGGTGGACCGGATCCGCAGCACCGCTACTGCCGCGTTAGCGTGACCTTGTCCGGGTAGAACGCCAGATGCCCGGCAATTTCTGCCACGCCTGCCAGCGGGGTCTCGTAGGACCAGACCGCGTTTTCCAGCACCCCCGCCTCTGACCGGATCGAATAGTAGCTGGCCTTGCCCTTCCATGGGCAGGTGGAGCTGCGGCTGGTCTTTTCCAGCCGCGACATGTCCATGTCAGCGCGCGGGACGTAAAGGACGGGCCGCGACCCGCCCTCCACCAGTTCAAGCGCCGAGGTGGTCGTGCCAAGCGTCGTGCCGCCCGCAGTCACCGTGATGGCGGCGCTGGCGGGGCTGATGCGGATATGATCTGCCATGATGTCCTCAGATAGGGGCGCAGGCGGCCTGCAACCAGACAAGGGTAGCCTGTGAGACGCGGCTGCCAAGCTTTTCTAGCACCTGGGCGTGATAGGCATTGAGCCACGCCCTCTCACCCGGTGCCAGCGCAGCCGTCAGGATCAGCCGCCGGTCGAAGGGCACGAAGGTCAGCGTCTCGAACGACAACTGCACGCGGTTGTCGCCCAGCACCGGGGCCGGCTCCACGACGATCAGGTTCTCCAGCCGGATGCCGAACGCCCCCTCACGGTAATACCCAGGCTCGTTCGACAGGATCATCCCCGGCTCCAGCGGCACTTCGGACAGCCGTGAAATCCGCTGCGGCCCCTCGTGCACGCTGAGGAACGCCCCCACGCCATGCCCGGTCCCATGGTCGTAATCCTGCCCCGCAAGCCACAGCGGATAGCGCGCCAGAGCGTCGATGTCGCGCCCCGCCAGGCCCTTCGGAAACCGCACCCGGCTGATCGCGATCATCCCTTGCAGCACCCGGGTATAGGCCTCCCGCGCTTCCACGCCCGGGTCGCCGATGGCAATGGTCCGGGTGATGTCGGTGGTGCCGTCCGGATACTGCCCCCCCGAATCGACCAGAAGCAACTCCCCGGCACGGACCGGCCGATCCGTCTCCTCCGTCACGCGGTAATGGATGATCGCCCCGTTCGGCCCCGCGCCGCAGATCGTGTCAAAGCTGATGTCATGCAGCGCATTCGTCGCCCGGCGAAAGCCTTCCAGCGCCTGCACCACGGCAATCTCCGTCAAGGTGCCGCCAGGCGCTTCCCGGTCCAGCCAGGCCAGGAACTCCGCCATCGCCGCCCCATCGCGCAGATGCGCCTCACGCGTTGCGGCGATCTCCGCCGGGTTCTTCCGCGCCTTGGGCAGGCGGCAGGGATCGTCGCCCCAGACCACCGCGATGCCCGCCTCCGTCAGGATCTCCGACACCGCCAGGGGGGCGGATGTCTTGTCCACCCGCACCGGCCCTGCCAGAGTGCGCAGGGCAGCGGCAAACCCGTTCGGTGGCAGCAGCTCCACCTCCGGTCCCAGGTGCGCGCGCACCGCATCGTCGAACTTGGCGGCCTCTGCGAAGAGCTGAACCCGCCCGTCATCCTGCAGCAGCGCAAATCCCTGCAGCACCGGGTTCTTCGGCACATCCGACCCCCGGATGTTCAAAAGCCAGCAAATCGAATCCGGCAAGGTCAGCACCGCCGCCTTTTGTCCCGCGGCCCGCAGCCCCTCGGCCAGCGCCGCGCGCTTGGCCGCACTCGTCTCCCCGGCAAGCGCGTCCGGATGCGTAAAAGCCTTCCCAAGCGGTGCGGCCGGCTGGTCTGGCCAGATGTCGTCAACCGGATTATTTGCTACAGCAAAGAGACTTACGCTACGACCTTCAAGCACCGCCTTAACCCGATCGACCTCTTCCGCCGTGTGCAGCCATGGATCGAACCCGACCCGCCCAGCCTCCAGGTTGTCGCGGATCCAGTCTCCTGCCTTTACCTCTGGCCACGGAACCGGAACAAAAGCGCCGAGGTCGACCTGAGCCTTCACCTGCGTGCGGTAGCGCCCGTCGATGAACACCCCAGCAACCCCGGGCAAGACCACGCAGAACCCGGCCGACCCGGTGAAACCTGTCAGCCACTGCAACCGCTCATCCCGCGCGGCCACGTATTCCCCCTGATGCGCATCCGACCGTGGGACCAGAAACCCCTCCAGCCCAAGATCGCGCAACCGGGCGCGGAGCGCGGCCAACCGTGGCGGCCCCTGATCCGGTGAAGCATGGCTTTCAAAGCTTTGAAACACCCGGCATCTTCCTCTCTGTACAACTATCCTCGGCGGATGAAGCCGCAGGCTCCGGGGACGGGGGCTTACCCCGTCCGCCGCAGTCCCAGCGCCCGGGCGCGTTTCTTCGGGTCGACCTCGAAGAGCCCCGCCAGCTGCTCGGTCATCGCCCCGGCCAACTGCTCCACATCCGTGATCGTCACCGCGCGCTGATAGTAGCGCGTCACGTCATGGCCGATTCCGATGGCGATCAGTTCCACCGCCCGCCGCCGTTCCACCATCGCGATCACGTCGCGCAGGTGTTTCTCCAGGTAATTCGCCGGGTTGACCGACAGGGTCGAATCATCCACCGGAGCCCCGTCCGAGATCACCATCATGATCTTGCGCGCCTCGGGCCGTGCCATCGCCCGCCGGTGCGCCCATTCCAGCGCCTCGCCGTCGATGTTTTCCTTCAGCAGGCCCTCTTTCATCATCAGACCAAGGTTCGGCCGCACCCGCCGCCATGGGGCATCGGCACTCTTGTAGATGATGTGGCGCAGATCGTTCAGCCGCCCCGGCACCTGAGGCCGCCCCTGCGCCAGCCATCTTTCGCGCGACTGCCCGCCCTTCCAGGCCCGCGTGGTGAAGCCCAGAATCTCCACCTTCACCGAACAGCGCTCCAGCGTCCGGGCCAGCACGTCGGCACAGATCGCCGCAATGGAGATCGGCCGCCCCCGCATGGAGCCGGAGTTGTCCAGCAACAGCGTAACGCAGGTATCGCGGAACTCGGTGTCCTTCTCCTGCTTGAAACTCAAAGGGGTCGTCGGGTTCGCCACCACTCGCGCCAGACGGCCAGCATCCAGCGTGCCTTCCTCAAGGTCGAAGTCCCAGCTGCGGTTCTGCTGCGCTTGCAGCCGACGCTGAAGCTTGTTCGCAAGGCGGCTGACCGCGCCCTTCAGCGGGTCCAGTTGCTGGTCCAGATAAGCGCGCAGCCGCTCCAGTTCCGCTGGCTCCGCCAGATCCTCTGCCTTGATTTCCTCATCGAAATCAGTTGTGTAGACGGAATAGTTCGGGTCCGCATCCGAGTATGGCGCAGGTGGCGGCGGCTCCAGCGGGGCCTCGCCCTCCGGCATCTCCGCCTCGTCGCCCTGCTCCATGTCCGCGCTGTCTTCCATCGTGACTTGCGCCTGGGACTGGTCCTGCTGCTCTTCCTGGCTCCGCTCGGGCGAGGCTTCGGACTCGTCGCCCTCCTCCTCTTCTCCCGCCGAATCAGGCGAATCCTGGTCTTCTTCCGCCTGATCGTCACCTGCCTCGTCATCCGGAGCGTCGGGGTCATCCCCCAGCTGGTCGCCATAGCCAAGGTCCGAGATCACCTTCCGCGCCAGCCGCGCGAAGGCCGCCTGGTCGCCCAGCACATGGTCGAGGTTCTCCAGCGCGCCACTGGCCTGTTCGTCGATGAAGCTGCGCCACAGGTCCACCACATGCCCGGCCGCCTTGGGCAGCTCCCGTCCGGTGGCAAGCTGGCGCACCAGATACCCCGCCGCGACCGCAAGCGGCACATCCGAGGCCTGCGTGACCTGGGCATAGCCCTTGCGCTCGGTCTCATGCGCGATCTTTGCGTCGATGTTGCCGGCGGTGCCCGGCATCGCCCGAGCCCCCACCGCCTCGCAGCGGGCGGTTTCCATCGCCTCATAGATGTCGCGCGCCATCGGGCCGGTCGGCACATAGCGGGCGGCCACGCCCTCGTCATGGTACTTCCGGCGCAGGGCGAAGGCATCCGCCGTTCCGCGCGCCAGCAGGACTTCGTCCCGCGTCATCCGGCGGCTGACCTGCGGCAGGCGCACGCCTTCCTTGTTCATCCCCGCCGGATCGACCGAGTAGGTGACGGTCATGTCCGGGTCATCCGCCATGGTGCGGGTGGCCTCGGCCAGGGCCTTCTTGAACGGATCGGCGGGGTTGTCGCTGGGTTTGCTCATGGCGTCAGGTAAATCATTGCTGCGGGGCAGGGGCAAGTCATCCGTGCGGAGACGCACATTCCCGGCGCGGGGGTGGGGGATTGGCAGAATTGCCGTCATGGCTCAGGTATTGCACAGTGAATTGCCTTCAACCCAAGGATTGCCCAGATGAGCACGAAACCCCATATCGCCTTGATCATCGGATCGACCCGCGCCACCCGTTTCGCCGACATTCCGGCCGCCTGGATGAAGGCGCAGGCCGAAGCCCGCGGCGACATGACCATCGAAGTGGTCGATCTGCGCGATTTCGATCTGCCGATGTTCGATGAACCGGCCTCGAACGCCTACATGCCGTCGTCGAACGCCGCGGCGGTTGCCTGGCAGAAGAAGATCGCCGAATTTGACGGCTACATCTTCGTTGTCGCCGAATACAACCACTCGGTCACCGGCGCGCTGAAGAACGCGCTCGATCAGGCCTATGTCGAATGGGCGAAAAAGCCGATGGCGGCGATTGCATACGGCAGCATGGGCGGCGCCCGCGCGCTGGAGCATCTGCGC
>JANPJZ010000172.1:0-2171 GCA_031425795.1 Rhodobacter sp.
GGCCGCGCGCTGCTGTCGGATCCGCGGCTGCTGCTGATGGACGAACCCCTTGCCGCCCTTGACGACGCCCGCAAGGCCGAGATCCTGCCTTACGTCGAGGCGCTGCGCGATGAGCTTGGCCTGCCCATCCTTTACGTCAGCCATGCCCTGCCCGAGGTGGCGCGTCTGGCCACCACCATCGCCTTGATCGAGGCCGGCCGCCTTGTCGCCTTCGGCCCGGCGGCAGAGGTGCTGTCGGACCCCGCGACCGCGCCGGTCCTTGGCCTGCGGGAGGCCGGGTCGATCCTGACTGCCCGCATCGGGGCGCAGGACGAGGACGGGCTGACGCGACTGGACACGGCTGCCGGCCCCCTATGGCTGCCGCGCGTGGCGGGCGAGATCGGCCGCAGCCTGCGGATCCGGATCGGGGCGCAGGATGTGATGCTGGCGCTGAACCGGCCCGAGGGGCTATCGGCGCTGAATGTGCTGCCGGCCACCATTCGCCAGCTTCGCGAAGGCGACGGGCCGGGCGCGCTGGTGCAGCTTGACCTGGCCGGGCAGGCGCTGCTGGCGCGCATCACGCGGCGCTCGGTCGCGGCGCTGGGCCTGCAGCCGGGGATGCAGGTCTTCGCGGTGGTAAAGTCGCTGTCGGTCGCCCAGGGGGATGTCGGGGGCAACATCGGGGGGCCTGTCCGCGCAGCCCCTGTTTCAGCCGGGGGGTGAGGCGCGATCAGGCGGAACGGGCCGCCTGGTGATTCTCTGCCACGGCGGGCGGGGCAGGGGGCAAACCCCTCCCTCAGGTTGCGCCGGACGCCGCGTCAAGCGGACCACTGCCGTTTTGTTGACTCGCGCCTCAATATCCGGTCCCCATGAGGCCTTCTTTCTGCACGTCCGCGTTGACAGCGCCACCGGGATGCAGAGTAAAGTCGCGGGGCATGGGGTGCGCCAGAGTTTCTGACAAGGTCCTGTTACAGGGCCGTGCAAAACGATTTTGGCGCCATTACCGCGACAAGAAAACAACCGGGGACAGCCCGCGCCTTATTTTTCCAAACCAGGGAGACCTACCGTGTCAAAAGCCACCTCTGCCTTCAACCGCCGCCGGTTCCTGCAAGGCTCCGCAGCCGGTGCAGGCATCCTCGCCGCTCCGGCGATCATCTCGTCGAAGGCCCTTGCCTCGTCGGGCGAAATCAACTTCGTCGGCTGGGCCGGCTATCCTGCGCTGGTGGAAAAGGTGTTCCCCGCGTTCGAAGCCGCGACCGGCATCAAGGTGAACTTCAAGGAACTGCCGGACCAGGACACGATGTTTGCCGAAGGCAAGGTCGCGCTGGAAGCCGGCGGGATCGACATCATCGAGCCGACGATCGACCGTGTCGGCGCCTGGGATTCGAACGGCCTTCTGGGCACGTTCGACGAATCCAAGCTGGCGATAGACAACTACCTGCCGGGCCTCGCCGATGGCGCTGCGGGCGAGCGTTCGCGTCCCGGTGGGGCGCTGAAATACGTCCCTTCGGTCTGGGGCACCGAATCGCTGGTGGTGAACACCGCCGATGCCAAGCTGTCGACCCCGCCATCGCTTGGTGACCTGTTCAACGCGGAAAACTCGGTCGTGGTGCGTCCGCATTCGGCGCTTGCCGCGATGGGCCGCTGGCTCGATGCGACCGGAAAGCTGCCGCGTCCGTGGATGGACGGCTACTCCGACATGGCCGCAATGACCGAGCTGTGGGACATCGCGTTGGCCGAGGCCGTGAAGGCCAAGGGCAACGTGGTCCAGTGGTGGTCGGGCGAGAACGAGGCGAATGCCGGCTTCACCGCCAACGGAGCCACGGCGGGCCTGTGCTGGGATTCGACCGGCTTCAACCTGCGCAAGGACGGCTATGCCTATGTCGCTCCGGCCGAAGGCGCCTTCGCCTGGCATCAGGGCTTCATCATGATGAAGAACGCCGCCAACGTCGACCAGGCGCATGAGTTCGTGAAATACGTCTCGACCGCCGAGGGTGCTGCGGGCTGGGCTTCGGCCTTCTCGTCGAACCCGGTGGGCAAGGGTGCCTCCAACCTTCTCGACCCGGAAGTCGCCGCCTACTACAGCGGCACCTTCAACGACGAGGCGCTGTCCAAGCTGTGGTGGTGGCCCGACCAGTCGGCCGAGTTCCTCGCCAAGCGCGCCGAGTACGCCGACAAGTACAAGGCAGCCT
>JANPJZ010000173.1:0-2053 GCA_031425795.1 Rhodobacter sp.
GTTGAAGTCGATGTGGCCGGGGGTGTCGATCACGTTGATGCGGTGGTCGTTCCACACGGCGGTGACGGCGGCGGACGTGATGGTGATGCCGCGCTCGCGCTCCTGCTCCATGTAGTCGGTCGTGGTGTTGCCGTCATGGACCTCGCCGATGCGGTGGCTCTTGCCCGTGTAGTAGAGGATGCGCTCCGTCGTCGTCGTCTTGCCGGCGTCGATGTGCGCCGTGATGCCGATGTTGCGGATGAGGTTGAGGTCGGTGCGCGCCACGGTGGGCCTCCATGCGGCAAAACAGGCGAGCCGGGCTCGTCCGGGCTGCCTGTACTGCAAAGTCGGGTCGGATTCAATCTTGGTGAGGCGGGATGTGCCCTTTTTGCCTCGAAGTTGCAAGGTGCCCACGGCGCGGATGGTAGGCCCGGTCGGCCTATGGCGCCGAGCGGCTGTAGCCGCGGACCGGGTGGCCCTCCCGGCTGTGGGGGCGCACGAAGACCGGGCCGCCGCCTGCGTCGTCGGGCGGGGTCGGGGCATCGTTTGGTAGGCGCCCGGCCGGGGGAAGGGCAGCTTGGCGGCGATACGCGTGGAGATGGTCGGCATCGGCCAGCCTCGGCCAGTCCGGGGCGGGCCAATTCTCGTTGGGTCCGTCTTCGACCCACTCTGAGGAGCGAAGCCACGTGGCCGTGTTGCCCAGGCCGGACCCGGCATGGGCCGCCGCGCGTTCGATCGCACGGGGGGCACCGGCGACGACATCCTCCGGGCTGTCGGCGACACGACCGATCACTGGTGCCACGTGCCAGTTATTGTGCCGGTCCATGCTTCTGGATTCGGGCCGGTTTGACGGACGGACCGTGTCACCCCGAACCTGCGAGCGCCGCATGTGATATCAGCTCGTGGTTTCATTGAGTTCAGCCATGAGAGTTGCCGGCAGGTCGCCAAAGCGGCGTGTCATCTCGCATACAACAATCAGGTGCCGATAGGCGTCGGCGGGCCCATTGGTCCAGCCCGGCATCCGTGCTGAGCGCGCCTCGGCGGTCGCAAAATTTTGGATGGCCTCGATTGTATCGAGACGGCGCATCCGATCCATCAGCGCCATCGCTGTCTCGGAAATGACTTTCTCCATGTTGTTGCAGGGGAACTGGATGGGCGAGCGGACCCAGAAGGCGTGTTCCACAGACGCTCGACAGCCGACCAGCCCGCCGCGTTCAATAACCCTAATCGAAGTGAAACCAGGGTCGAGGGCCCTGGTCGAAGCACGGCCGAACCCGGACCGTGTTCGGCGCGAGCGCCGTGTGAACTTCGCAGGTCCGGCGGACCAAAGGCTCGAAGGGAATTTCCGTCGTCACAGACGTGCCAGAGCTGGCCGATTGCCAGGTCAGACGCGCAACGTAGCGACCGGGTGGTACGTCGAGGGGACCCGCCAGCGTCGCAAAGTTTCGGGAGTCGGCCCTCAGGAACCATGGAGTGGGGGATCATTGTTGCTCCCCTGGCGGGCCGGCAGCGAGAATTCCAGGATGGTCATAGGTTCGCCGAGAAGGTTCTCCAAGGTGAACGTCACCATCCCGAGCCTCGCGGGTGGGGCTACATACAAAAAGCATGTGATGATGGCGAGCGAGAGGACCGTCGTGCCGACCGCCAGCCATCCGGTGATCCAAAGGACCCAGCGGACGAACCGCCACAAAGAGGTCAACCCGCACCTATGGCGTTGCGGATCATTTTCCTATCTGCTTTCAAGGCTCCTGTCAATCTATATTTGAGAGCGAATGACCTAAGATAAGTTCTGACAGAACCGCTGAATGCGCGTGCAGGCCTCGACCAGCGTCGCGTCGTCGGTCGCGTAGCTGATGCGGAAATGGCCGGGGAACATGAAGGCCGAGCCGTGCACGGCGGCCACGCCCTCCTCCTCCAGCAGGGCCTCCACGAAGGCGGCGTCGTCCTCGATCTTGCGGCCGCCGGCGGAGGTCTTGCCCAGGCAGCCATGCAGGTCCGGGAAGACGTAGAAGGCGCCCTCCGGCTTGGCGCAGCGCAGGCCCTGCGCCTTGTTCAGCATCTCCACCACCAGGTT
>JANPJZ010000174.1:0-5495 GCA_031425795.1 Rhodobacter sp.
TCGATCAGGCTGTTCGACCCCAGCCGGTTGGCCCCGTGCACCGAAGCACAGCCCGCCTCGCCCACAGCCATCAGTCCGGGAAAGATGGCATCGGGGTTTTCGGCGGTGGGGTTCAGCACCTCACCCCAATAGTTCGTCGGAATGCCGCCCATGTTGTAATGCACGGTCGGCAGCACCGGAATAGGTTCCTTCAGCAGGTCCACGCCCGCAAAGATCCGCGCGGACTCGGTGATCCCCGGCAGCCGCAGTTCCAGCGTTTCCTTGGGCAGGTGGCTCAGGTTCAGGTGGATGTGGTCGCCATGGGTGCCAACGCCCCGGCCTTCGCGGATCTCGATCGTCATGCAGCGGCTGACATAGTCGCGCGGCGCCAGATCCTTGTAATGCGGCGCATAGCGTTCCATGAACCGCTCGCCCTCGGAGTTGGTCAGATACCCGCCCTCGCCCCGCGCGCCTTCGGTGATCAGGCAGCCCGAACCATAGATGCCCGTCGGATGGAACTGCACGAACTCCATGTCCTGCAGGGGCAGCCCGGCGCGGGCGACCATGCCATTGCCGTCGCCGGTGCAGGTGTGAGCGCTGGTCGCGCTGAAATAGGCCCGGCCGTAGCCGCCTGTCGCCAGCACCACCATCTTGGCGTTGAAGACATGCATCGTGCCGTCATCAAGCTTCCAGGCCACCACGCCAGTGCAGCGGCCGTCCGTCATCACCAGATCAAGGGCGAAGTATTCGATGTAGAACTCGGCCTTTTCCTTCAGCGACTGGCCGTAAAGGGTATGCAGGATCGCATGGCCGGTCCGGTCGGCGGCAGCGCAGGTGCGCTGGACCGGCGGGCCTTCGCCGAACTCGGTCGTGTGGCCGCCAAAGGGCCGCTGGTAGATCTTGCCCTCTTCCGTGCGGGAAAACGGCACGCCGTAATGCTCCAGCTCATAAACCGCCTTCGGAGCCTCCCGCGAAAGGTACTCCATCGCGTCCGTGTCGCCCAGCCAGTCCGACCCCTTGACGGTGTCATACATATGCCACTGCCAGCTGTCCGGCCCCATGTTGCCCAGGCTTGCGGCGATGCCACCCTGCGCCGCGACCGTGTGGCTGCGCGTCGGGAAAACCTTGGTCACGCAGGCCGTGCGCAGGCCCTGCTCGGCCATGCCCAGCGTCGCGCGCAGACCGGCACCGCCAGCCCCCACCACGACCACGTCATAATCATGCACTTCATAGGGATAGGCGGTCATCATTCGTCCTTCACAGTGCAATCTTCACCAGCGCGAACAGGCCCGTCGCTGCAATCACCCAAGCCAGCGATGTCGCGCCGATTACCAGGGCCTTGCGCGTGGTCCCCTTCGTATAGTCCTCAAGCATCACCGTCGCCCCCTGCGCGAAGTGCCGCATCCCCACCACAAGGACCAGCGCGGTCACGATGGCCGGAAACGGGCGCGAGAAGGTGTCCAGCACAACGTCGCGCGACTGACCCAGCGCAGAGCCGAAGATGTAGAGCCAGACCGGCACGAGGAAAGCCAGCGCCACGGCCGAAACCGTCATCGCCCAATGTTCATGGGTGCCGGACCCGGCGGCCCCCCGGCCTTCAACCCGTTTGCGGGCGGTCAGATAGCGCATGGCGGGTCTCCTCACTGAACCAGAAGAATGGTGATCACGGTCAGCACGACCGAACCGATGATGCAGGCCCAGCCCAGCTTTTCCGCCGTCGGAACCTCAAGACCGCGACCCGAGTCGAAGTAGAGGTGCCGCAGCCCGGCCAGCGTGTGATACCACACCGCCCAGAGCGACAAGGTAAAGACGAGATCACCGAACCAGCTTGTAACTACCCCGTTGGCCACCGCGAAGTAGTCGTCCGAGGTCGCCGCCGCCAGAAGCCACCAGACCGCCAGCGCCGTCGCAACGATGGCCCCGTTGCCGGTGATCCGCGTCAGGATCGACGAGATCGAGGTCATCTGCGGCCGGTAGATCTGCAGGTGGGGGGATAGGGGGCGCTCGCGCGTCTGCGCGGGCCGCTTCGCATCTGCCATGGTCGTCCTCACGTCTGGCGGCGCGGCCCGAAGTCAGGGCGCGGCGCGGGCTTTCGTTGCACAGTGAATAACGCGGTTTTCGGCAGTGTCACGCACGACGATGCCGCAGGTGCGCAATGTTTCCGCTACCGGTCGCAGTTTTTCGGGTTTGTGATCACGGATTTTCCGCCCGTGATCACAAGCGTCTGGTCAGCCCCCCAGCAGGGTCGAATCCCATGTCAGGCTCAGGCCAAGATAGCTGTCCACATAGTCCGAACCGTCATACCAACGCAGGTCCGCCGCTGTCTTCTCACCAAGGCTGTAGGTCGCCCCCAGATCCCATTCCTGTTCGGTCGGGGCAGCCTCCTCCTCGTAAAACCCGTAGTTGGCCGAAAGTTCCAAGGCGTTTGTCGGTGCCCAGCTGCCCCCGACATAGCCCTCGCGGAGGTTCGATTGCGGATCATAGGCAAGATCCAGCGTCGCCCCCAGTGTCGCCCCCACCGGCACCCCGAGGCTCAGCGTGATGTCGCCGCAGCAGTCACCGCCGTCGCCGGGATAGAAGTATCGGGTATATCCGACATCATAGCTGACACCCCCCGCCGTCTGGTTGCGGTAGCCCAGATAGACCTCGACTTCGTCCATCAGGTCGTCTTCGGAAACCTGCGCCCAAAGCCCGGCATAGAACCCGCTGGCGTCGACCTCGACATATCCGGAAAGATAGGTGTTGGTGCCGGTATCGGGACCATCTTCCTCATGCAGGAACTCCAGTTCCGCCCCGCCCAGAACCGTCACGTCCTGCGCCTGCGCGGTGCCTGCCGCCAGCGCCATCATCAAACCTGCCACTCGATGCATCTTCATGTGCCTCCGTTAAGTGCCTCTGACCGAATCATGGCACGATGCGAAGGCCGACTGAACCGGCAATCGACCTCTCTACCAGATTTTGTGTGTCAAACCGGCAGCAGGGACCAGTAATCCAAATCAAGCAGCACTTCGGGCAGGTATTTCCCATCCGGCCCGCGCAGCGCCCCCGCCGCGCCCCTTGTCGCCACCAGCCGCAGGCGCAGCGCCCCCACGCCCGGGGCCGCCGTCTCGGCCCGGTCCAACACCTCGCTCCAGGCCCGCACCGTGTCACCGGCAAAGCACGGGTTGGCATGGGCGCCCGCGTTCAGCCCGACGATGAACTGCGCATTCGCCAGGCCATTGAAGCTCAGCGCCCGGGCAAGGCTGATGACATGCCCGCCATAGATCAGCCGCCGCCCGTCCTCGCGCTGGTTGACGTCGAAATGCACTTTCGAGGTGTTCTGCCACAGCCGCGTGGCAAGCATGTGCTCCGCCTCCTCGACCGTTGCCGCGTCGACATGGTCGATAACCTCACCCACCGCATAGTCACCCCAGCGATGCCGCTCCCCCGCCAGCGCAAAGTCATAGCGCGTGAAATCCAGCCCCTCGGGCACCACCAGTGCGCCCGGGTCAACCGATCCCGCAAGCACCGGCACGACCGTCTCCACCGCCACCTCGCGCCGGCGCTTGCGCACCATCACCCAGCGCACGAACTCCAGCACCGGCTGCCCCTGCTGGTTCAGACCCACGGTCCGCACCCAGACCACCCCCGTCGCGCCAGACGAGGTTTCCTTCACCCCGATCACCGTCGACTGCGACCGCAGCGTGTCCCCCGGCCAGACCGGGCGAAGCCAGCGTCCCTCGGCATAGCCAAGGTTCGCCACCGCATTCAGGCTGATGTCCGGCACCGTCTTGCCAAAGACCGTGTGGAAGGCGATCAGGTCATCCAGCGGGCTGCATGGCAACCCCACGCTCCGGGCAAACTCGTCCGACGAATGGACCGCCCCCCGCGCGGGATAAAGCGCATGATAGAGCGCCCGCTCGCCCGGCCCCACCGTGCGCGGCACCGCATGGGTGATCACCTCGCCCACCCGGTAATCCTCGAAGAAGCGCCCCGGATTTGTCTTCACAGCTCACCCAGCTTCACGTCCGGATGGTACTGCCCTGGAACGTCCTTCACCACCGCCTGCCCGCAGCGCATCACGCCCTGCGCCGCATCGAACGCATAGGTGGGGGCCCCATGCAACTCCCACCCCTTGTTCAGCGCCGCCGTGACCCTGTGGCAAAACGCCGAGGTGTCGTCCTCGCTGAGAAACCGGTAAAGCTTCACGCCAATTCCCTCATGCCTTTCACATTTGCCCAAATATCCCACGGGGGCGCGGGGGGTGTGAGCCCCCCGCTCCGCCCTCAGCCCCAGGGCCGCACCCCAAGCCAGGTGTGAACCAGCCCGACCAGCCCCATCACGACGACCGCGCCCACCACCGCGCCAATCTCCTTGCCCATCGGCGCCGGTGCCGGACGGGTCCACTCCGGCACGGCCCGGTTGATTAGGATGACCTCCACCACCGCCCAGGCCAGGATGCCGCCGAAAAGGACGATGCTCGCCAGGTCGCCGTTCACCAGAAGATGCGCCACGGCCCAGGTCTTCACCGCCGTCAGCTGCGGATGCCGGATCACCCCGGTGATCCGCGTCTTCATCCCGCTGGCGGCGTAAAGGTAGAAGGCCAGCAGCATCAGCAAGTTGTTCACATGCCACAGGAAAGATGGCGGATACCACAGGTCCGGCGTCTCGTTCCCCCGGTAGCCGATCACCATCAGCACCACCCCGGCCAGCACGCCGACCGTGACCAGCCCCTTGCCCGCATCCCCCATTGCGGCCCGGCGCGCCGGCGCCAGTCGCTTGAAGAGATGCGCGCCCCACCACAGCGCCAGTCCCAGAACGATCCACGTCATTGCCGCTGCCTCCAGATGATTGCCGCGCCACCCTGCCGTCAAACGGCCAGCGCCGCAATCGCCTCCGCCCGTGCAATGATCCCCGAGGCGCTGGCCACGTGCATGGTCTCGACGATCCGCCCGTCCAGCACCGCCACGCCCTGCCCCTTGGCCCGCGCCTCATGGTAGGCGTCGATCATCCGGCGGGCCAGCGTCACTTCTTCATCGCTGGGCGCAAAGACCTCGTTGGTGATCGCAAGCTGCGCCGGGTGGATCACCGTCTTGCCGTCGAACCCCATGTCGCGTCCCTGTTCGCACTCCGCGCGCAGGCCCGCCTCATCCTTGAAGGCGTTGTAGACCCCGTCCACCACCAGCTTGCCCGCCGCCCGCGCCGCCAGCACGCAAGTGCCAAGCCCCGCCAGCAGTGGCAGCCGGTCTGGCCGGAACCGCGCGCCCAGTTCCTTGGCCAGGTCATTGGTGCCCAGCACCATCCCCTCCAGCCGGGGATGTGCCGCGATGGCACCCGCGTTCAGGCAACCCTGCGCAGTCTCAAGCATCGCCCAAAGCGGCTTTGCCGTCAGCGCAGCCACCGCGTCCAGATCGGCCACCCCTCCGACCTTCGGCAACAGCACCGCATCCACGCAAGGATGGGTGCCGAAGGCCTCAAGGTCTGCCGCACCCCAGGGCGTATCCAGCCCGTTCACCCGCACGATCCGCAGCCGCGCG
>JANPJZ010000175.1:0-11042 GCA_031425795.1 Rhodobacter sp.
CGCCTCCAGCGCCCCCGTGGCACCGATTGCATGGCCATGCATCGCCTTGGTTGATGACACCGGCGGTGCGGCACTTCCGAACACCTGTCGGATCGCCAGCGTCTCGCAGCGGTCATTGGCCAGCGTCCCGGTGCCGTGGGCATTGATGTAGCCCACCTCGTCGGCCGCCATCCCCGCATCCCTCAGAGCCGCCGCCATCGCCCGCGCGGCCCCCCCGGGGTCCGGCGCCACGATGTCGCCGGCGTCCGCCGTCATCCCGAAACCGGCCACTTCTGCCAAAACCTGCGCCCCCCGCGCGCGGGCATGCTCTTCGGCCTCGAAGACCAGCACCCCGGCCCCGTCACCGATGACCATCCCCGTGCGCCCCAGGCTGAACGGACGGCAGGCGTCCGGCGCCAGCACCCGCAAGCCCTCCCAGGCCTTCACGCCGCCAAAGCACAGCATCGCCTCGCTTCCCCCCGTCAGCAGCACATCCGCCGTCCCCGCCCGGATCTGCTGCAACGCCAGCCCCATCGCATGATTGGCACTGGCGCAGGCCGAGGACACGCTGAACACCGGCCCCTGCAACCCATGCGCAATCGACAGGTGCGAGGCCGCCGCATTGTGCATCAGCCGAGGCACCACCAGCGGCGAAACGCGCGATTTTCCTTCCGCGAATACGGCACGATAGCTGTCCTCCCAGGTGCTGATTCCGCCCGCAGCCGTGCCGAGGATCACCCCGCCTCGCGGGCCCAGACCGGGCTCAAGCCCTGCCATCGCCACCGCCTCGGCCCCGGCAACCAGCGCATATTGCGTCACCCGGTCGTAAAGCGGCATCCGCGCGGGCGGCAGGTCGGGCACCCAATCCCGCACCTCGGCGCCGATCCGGATGCTCAGCCGGTCAGCGTCACGAAAGGTGAGCGGCCCGATCCCGCACCTGCCTTCGCCAAGCGCCACCAGCGTTGCCGGCCCATCTTGCGCCAAGGCGTTCACCGTGCCGAACCCGGTGATGACGACCCGCCTCATGCCCGATCGGCGATCAGCCGCGCGACGCCATCAACGATGTCGGGGACGGAGGAAAAGTTGAAATCCTGCTGGTCCGGCGCATTCGCGTTGAAGGGAATGGCGATGCCAAAGCGTTCCTCCAGGGCAAAGATCGCCTCGACCTTGCCCAGGCTGTCCAGCCCAAGGTCGTCCATCCGTGCATCCGCCGCGACTTCCGAAGGCGGCAACAAAAGCTGCGCTGCAAGGATGGCCACCACTGCCTGTTCGATCTCGTCACGCATCGGCTATTCGGAGTCCGGCTCGGGACGACCCGCTTCCAGCGCAGCCACCCGTCCCGCCAGTCGCGGCAGGCGGCGCAGCGCCTTCTGCATCTCGACATGGCTCTCCATCTTCACCGCCGGATACCCCAGCAGCACCCGCCCCGCCGGCGCATTGGTGAATATCTTGGTGGCACCGCCCGCAACCACATCATCGCCGACGAAGATGTTGTCGTTGACCCCGCATTGCCCGGCCAGCACCACCCTGTCACCAATCCGCGCCGACCCGGCGATGCCGACCTGCCCGCAAAGCAGGCAGTCCCGCCCGATCTGCACGTTGTGGCCGATGTGAACCAGGTTGTCCAACTTGGTCCCCGACCCGATCACCGTATCCCGGATCGTCCCCCGGTCAATACAGGTGTTCGCGCCTATTTCCACATCATCTCCAACGGTTACAGCTCCAAGCGAATGGATCCGCGTCCAGCTTTGGCCCTTGATCTCCTCACGGGTGCCCAGTGTCCTGCGAATCTCCTCGACCCCGGATCTTTCCGGCGTGACGAAGGAGAATCCGTCGGCCCCGACCACAGCGCCCGGCTGGCAGATGAACCTGTCGCCGATAGTCACCCGCGCCCCGATCCGCGCCCCTTGCAGGATCAGCGCAGCTTCCCCGATCCGTGCGCCTTCCGCGATTGAGACGTGGCTGGCGACGCGCGCGCCAGCCCCCAGCACCACGCCCGCTCCGATGGTGACGAAGGGACCGATCGCCGCCCAGACGCCAACCTCTGCAGAAGGGTGGACGATCGCCAACGGATGTATGCCCGGGGCAATCTCCGGCCCCGGATCCATAAGGCGAGTCAGCCCCGCCATCGCCAGGCGCCCGCGTGGCGCGAAGATTGCTGCCCGCAGTCCCAGCGCCTGCCAGTCCGCACCCGGCCAGACCATGGCCGCCCGCGCCTGCCCTTTGCCCAGTCCGTCCGCGTAGCGTGGGTCCATGGCTAGGGCGAGGTCGTCTTTCCCCGCCGCCTGCGGCTCGGCTGCGCCCGTGACTGTAAGGTCAAGCTCTCCCGCCGCCTCGGCCCCCAAGGCCAGCGCGATATCGCGGATCGTATGCGGCATGGCCCAGGCTCCGGCTGCGTCTTTGCGGCAGGATTAGCCTTGAACCCCGCCCAAGGCCACCCCAGCCTCTTCCAGCGCCTTAAAAAGTGCCGCATCCCGGCCGTAGACGTCACGCCGATAGGCCATATGGCCCTTCGCATCGGGATAGGCGGTGAAGTAGACGAGGTGCACCGGCACCGGCTTGTCCAGCTTCACCGTCGTCTCGCGACCGCTGTCGAGATGGTCCTGAAACTCGGCCGCCGGGTCCGCCGACTGCAGCGACAGCAGCGCATGGGCAAGGTCGAAGGGGTCAGCCACACGAATGCAACCGTGGCTGTAGGCGCGCGTCTCATTGGCGAAAAGCGACTTTGACGGCGTGTCATGCAGATAGATGTTGTACTGGTTCGGGAACATGAACTTGACCAGGCCAAGGGCATTGTCGTCCGAGGGTGGCTGCCGCAGGCCGAAGGGAAAGCTCCGCGCCGAATAGGCCGCAAAGTTCACCGACCCGCGCGGCACCACGCGACCCCGCCCGTCGATCACCTGCAGATGCCCGACGGCATTGGGATTTTGCTGCAAGAGCGGCAGATACTCCTTCACGATGATCGACCGCGGCACCCCCCATGAGGGGTTGATCACCATGTGCTCCATCTGGTCCGAGAATTCCGGGCTGCGCTGGTCGGGCACGTTCTTTCCGATCACCACGCGGGTATCGAAGACCGTGCGCCCGTCCTCGATGATCTTGGCGCGAAAGTCCGGCAGGTTCACCCATATGTGTCGGGCAGAGCGGTCGATATCCATCCAGCGCTCACGTTCAAGTGCGACGATCACCGACTTCAACCGTTCTTCCGGTCCGACGTTCATCTCCTGCAGCGTGCTTTCCCCCGCCCGGCCATCGGCCGCCAGCCCGTGCGCCAACTGGAATGCCTGCACCGCCGATTGCACGGCGCGGTCATAGCTCGCCGTCGCCGTGGCCCGCAAATAGCCCATGCGGATCAAACGGTCCCGCAGCGCCACCACCTCTGGCCCGGTCGCCCCCGGTTCCAGAACCACAAGCGCCACCGGAGCGCCCCAGCCCCCGGCGGAAATCTGCGTCTCAAGCTCGATCTTCGCCTTCATCAAGTTCAGATAGGCCGACGATTTCGGCAGCAGCCAGGCCAACACCTTTGCAGGGTCCCCCGAGGCGATGCGGGTCAGCAGCGTTTGCGGATCGATCCGGTCTATTTCGCGCACAATCCCAGGATCCACCGTCTTCGGCTCCAGCAGACCCGAGGTGAGATCCCCCGCCCAAGCCAGAAAGGCGCGCGTCAGTGCCACCTCTACCCGGCCCCGGTCGCCCTCGCTTTCGGCCGCGCGCAGGGCATTGGCCAACGCACCCGCATCATAGCGCTGAACCGGCAATCCATGATCCGCCGCCGTGGCAATCGCGGCAAGCAGCGCGTGGCGCCGCTCGGCATCATCCGGGCCGGTCCAAAGAGGTTCATAGCCGGATTTCGCATACCATTCGGCAATAACCACATCGTCGGACGCAGCAGCGGCAAGAGATTGCGAGAAGGCCGAGGGTTGCGCCAGTGCAATCGAGGGAACCAAAGACGAAAGAGCCAAACTGACGATCACAGGCAGACAATGCAGTGCAGACCGGTTCATTCAACCCTCTTTTCCAATGGCTTGGCAGCTTTTGGTGATGTTTCGTCGATTTCGCGCCACTGTCCAATCACAAAGCGCGAACCCTGCAACTCCGTTTGCGACTGTATCCACAAGCGCAACAGTCCTGCCAAAACCGATGCAATCGCGCCACGCCGCGCGGATTTTCCCCGCGTTCAGCGAATCTTTGCCGATTCAGGTTGTGCTGAGTCACCAGCGGGCAATCGGCGCTTGGGCTTCGAATCGACCTGTGCCATAACTTCCGGGCACTTGGGGATGAAGTTGCACGAGAGCTGCGATCACGCAGTCAAAGACAGCGACGGGGACATGCGTTAGAATGACGGACCAGACAAGTTTCGGTGTGACGCGGCGCGGCCTCTTGGGCGTTTTCGCAGCAACTGCGGTCATCGCGGCACCCACCTACTCCAATGCCTTCGGCCTCCTGAAGGGGTCGGGCGACATCCGCCGCATCCGGATGTACTCAGGTCGAACCGGCGAAAGCATGGACACGATCTACTGGATCGAGGGCGAGTACATTCCCGAAGTTGTCAAGGAAGTCGCCTATTTCATGCGTGACTGGCGCTCGGACGAGACGATCAAGATTGATATGCGCACCATCGACATCATGGCTGCCTCGCACCGGCTGATGGATGTCAGCGAACCCTACATGCTCCTGTCCGGCTACCGCTGCCCCAAGACCAACGCAATGCTGCGGTCCAAATCGGGTGGAGTTGCCAAGAATTCTCTCCACATGAAAGGTCAGGCCGCTGACCTTCGGCTCAAGTCGCGTTCGGTCGGGCAGATGGCCAAGGCCGCAGCAGCTTGCGCCTCCGGCGGTGTGGGAAAATACTCCCGCTCCAACTTCGTCCACATGGATTGCGGCCCGGTCCGCAGCTGGGGCGGCTGAGGCTTTCCGACCTTGCTGAAACCAGGCGCCTTCGGGCGCCTTTTTCATGGCCCGTGGCCAACATCGTCACGACGCGAAGCGCCTGTGCGCCCTCGCGATAAGACGTCGTCCAGCTAATCGGTATCCTCCGCAGCCTCGACCGGAATCGAGCGCCCGCGAAACCCCATCGCCACCACGAACTTCTCCGAGCTGTCGGCCCGGCTGGCTGGCGGCTTCACATTCGCGACCTTGCGAAAGTTCTTCTTCAGCAGGGTTTGCATCTCGACCTCTGCGCCCCCGGCCAGCACCTTCGCGACAAAGGTTCCGTCGTCCTCCAGCACGTCGAAGGCAAACGCCAGCGCCGCCTCGACCAGCGCCACGATGCGCAGGTGGTCGGTCGCCTTGTGCCCGCTGGACGCGGCGGCCATGTCCGACATGACCACGTCAGCGCGCCCGCCCAGCCATTCCTTGACCTGCTCATCGGCGCCGTCCGCCAGGAAATCCAACTGGTGAATCTCTGCGCCCGATATCGCCTCGATCTCTTGCAGGTCCACGCCAAGCACCCGGCCCACCGGCTTTTTCGGATTTTGCCCCAATGCGTTGACCCGCACCACGGACACCTGGCACCAGCCCCCCGGCGCACAGCCAAGGTCAACCACCCACGCCCCGGGCTTCAGAAACCCATATCGGTCATCCAGCTCCAGGATCTTGTAGGCTGCCCTGCCCCGGAAGCCCTCTTTCTTTGCACGGATCACGTAAGGATCGTTCAGCTGACGCTCCAACCACAGCGTCGAGGAAAGCTTGCGCCCTTTCGCCGTCTTGACCCGCACCCGCAATTCGCGCTGGCCCCGCCCCGATGTCGGTTTCTCCGTCATGTGTAAGGCCCGTCTCCCAGGATGCCGTCTCTGCTCATCTGCGCGTACAGCAGCCCCTCCCTAAGCCCCCTGTCAGCCACCGACAAGCGGTCCGTCGGCCAGATCCGCATCAAGGCCTGCAGAATCGCGGCCCCCGACATGATCAGCGCATGGCGGTCGCGGCCGATGCGCGGATCATTGCGCCGCCCCTCCGGGCCAAGCGACAGGTAATCCCGGATGACCGCGTCGATCTGGTCGCTGGTCATCTGCAGCCCGTCCACCTTGGTCCGGTCATAGCGCTTTAGGTTGAGGAAACTTGCGGCAACTGTGGTGACCGTGCCGCTGGTGCCCACGATCTGGAACCCCTCGCGTGGGTTCTCGGCATTGTAGGGGCTGAAGCTTGCAAGGTTCTCTTCGAAGAACCAGCTCATCAGGGCAAAGCGCGCGGCATCGTCGTCTACGTCGATGAATTGGTCCTTGAGGGTTGCCACCCCCAGTGGCACCGAAATCCAGTCGACCACCCGCGCAACGGCACCCTCACCTTGCGCGTCAAACCCCATGTGCAGCCGCATGATCGCCTTTGGCCGGTCCATCGGGGCCACCGCGGACAGGTCGATCCACACCAGCTCGGTCGACCCGCCACCGATATCCACGACCAGCAACTGCTCCGTCGTCGGGCTGACCAGCGGCGCACAGGAGATGACTGCAAGCCGCGCCTCTTCCTCGGGCGCAATGATCTCAAGCTGCAGGCCGGTCTCGCGCCGCACTTGCCGGATGAAGTCGCGCGCATTGCGTGCCCGCCGGCAGGCTTCGGTCGCCACCAGCCGCATCCGCCGCACGTTGTGCTTTTCGATCTTCTTCTCACAGATCCGCAGCGCCTGGATCGTCCGCGCCATCGACGACCGCGACAACCGGCCCGAGGCTTCAAGCCCCACGCCGAGCTGCACCGATTTGGAAAAGCTGTCCACGATCAGAAACTGGCTGCCCTTTGGCTGGGCAATCAGCATCCGGCATGAGTTTGTCCCAAGATCAAGCGCCGCATAAAGCGGTCCTGACCCGGGGTCAGCAAGGGCAGACAGTGCATCGGCACGGGAAACGGCACCGGACATCCCGGGCGTCTCGACCTGCGCCTCTGTCGCGTCCGCCCTATGGGGACGCTCGGGCGTCATTTCGCCCTCCATATGTGGTTGCTGAAAAGGTAGTCGCGATCCCCTGTCCGCGCAAGCATCCATCGCGCCGCACCCGAGCGGTCACACCAAGATGAGTCGCGCACATGATCTGGATGAGGATTTTTCAAAGCCCCCCGTCGCCACACCTGTCGCCAGCACGCCCCTTCCCATGCTACGCCCAGACCAGGCCCTCGGCCGCAGGCCGGGGTCGCATCCAACGCTCGCCATGTCGAAATCCGACACCGGCTGTCGGGGATCGCCGCTTATCAGTGAAACAACAGACCGTCAGGGGAATCACCGCACCATGCCCGCCGTCACCATCGTCTACTGGCGGGATATTCCGGCCCAGGTCATCGTCGGGACCGGCCGTCGCGCCTCGAAGATCCAGCTGACCGAGCGGTTCGAGCAGGCCATCGACCGCTGCGCCATGAAGATCGGTGCAAAGGACGCGGACGCCTACCTTGCGGAATGGCGCAAAGCCCCCCCGGTGGAGGTCGAGGGCGAACCCGACGCCGTCGCCGCCTCCGAAGCCGCCCGTCTGGAGGCCGAATTCGACACTGCCCGCCTGAAATCGCTGATCGACGCAGATGGCTGGGCCAAGGCCTGACCGCATGACCCTGCCCACGAGCCTGAAGGATACCGTGATGGCCCTGTTCAACTTCCGCCGCAAAGATGACGCCCCCGCCCCCGCAAGCCAACCGCTGGAGGCGTTCCTCAAGGGCTATTCCATCGAGGTCATGCCCCGCACCGCCGAGAAGGTCGAAAGCCTCCGCGATCTCCTGCCCACAGGCACCCGCGTCTACATCGCCCACATCGACGGCACGCCCATCGAGGACATGGTCGCCACCGCCAGGCGCGTGGCCGACGAAGGCTTCACCGCCATGCCACACTTCCCCGCGCGCATCATCAAGGACCGCGCCACCCTCACCGACTGGGTGCAGCGTTACCGCGACGTGGGCGTGCGCCAGGGTCTTCTCCTCGCCGGTGGCGTCGCAGCCCCGGTCGGCGACTTCCAGACCTCGATGCAACTCCTTGAATCAGGAGCTTTCTCTGGCTTCGACCGCCTGCATGTCGCCGGTCACCCCGAAGGCAACAAGGACATTGATCCCGACGGCTCCGATCGCATGGTGATGGAAGCCGCCCGCTGGAAATCCGCCTTCAGTGAACGCACCGACGCGAAAATGGCCATGGCCACCCAGTTCTGCTTCGAAGGCCAGCCCGTGATCGACTGGGTCACCCGCCTCCAGGCCGAGGGCGTCAAACTCCCCGTCCACATCGGTATCGCCGGCCCCGCCAAGCTGCAGACTCTCATCAAGTTCGCCATCGCCTGCGGTGTAGGTCCCTCTCTCCGCGTCCTGCAAAAGCGCGCGATGGACGTGACGAAACTCCTCCTCCCCTATGAGCCGACCGAAGTTCTGGAAGCCCTCGCCGCCCACAAGGCCGCCAACCCGGGCTTCGGGATCGAGCAGGTCCACTTCTTCCCCCTCGGCGGCATCAAGACCAACGCCCAGTGGGTCACTGACAATGGCGGCGCTTCGGGCGTCCCCGCTTCCGCAGCAAAGGTTTAAGAATGACCCGTACCGTCATTGAATCCAAAACGAAAACCGTCATCATCGGTTTCGATGAACCCTTCTGCGTCATCGGTGAGCGGATCAATCCGACCGGCCGCAAGAAGCTTGCCGCCGAGCTGGAGCAGGGCAATTTCGAAACCGTCATCCGCGACGCGCTCGAACAGGTCGCCTGCGGGGCCACCGTCCTGGACGTGAACTCCGGCGCGGTCTTCACCAACATGATGGCAACCGACCCGCGCTATGCCGACAACAACTTCGTCGAGCCGCCGCTGATGAAGGCGCTGATCGAGATCATCCAGCAAACCGTCGACGTGCCGCTCTGCATCGACAGCTCCGTCCCCGGCGCGCTGGAATCCGGCCTGATGGCCTGCGAGGGCCGCCCGCTCCTGAACTCCGTCACGGGCGAAGAGCACCGCCTGGAACTCGTCCTGCCCCTGGTCAAGAAATACAACGTCCCGGTCGTGGCGATCTCGAACGACGACACAGGCATTTCCGAAGACCCGGACGTCCGCTTTGCCGTCGCCAAGAAGATCGTCGAACGCGCCGCCGATTTCGGCATCCCGGCGCATGACATCGTGGTCGATCCCCTCGTCATGCCCGTGGGCGCTATGGGGTCTGCCGGCCAGCAGGTCTTCACTCTCGTCCGCCGCCTGCGCGAGGAGTTGGGCGTGAACACCACCTGCGGCGCCTCGAACATCAGCTTCGGCCTGCCCCACCGCCACGGCATCAACGCGGCCTTCCTGCCGATGGCGATCGGTGCCGGCATGACCTCCGCCATCATGAACCCCGTCCGCCAGCAGGAGATGGAGGCGATCCGCGCCGCCAACTTCCTGATGAACCACGACGCGAACGGTGGCGAGTGGATCCGCTTTGCCAAGGTGCTGGAAGCCGCCGAGGGCGGCATGACCTTCGCCGAAGCCTCCGCAGCGGCGAGCCAGGCCTCTGCCGGCCGTAGGGGTGGGCGGAAAGGTCGGGCGTAAGCACCTACCATAACCGGCGACGGTCAACGCAAAATCGCCCGCTCATCCTTGCAAATGCGCCCCCCGATCCACTAGGCTTCGCCTAAACAGCAAGGATCGGGCGGCCACATGTCCAACTCGGATTTCGAAGACCGCCTCAGCCGGATCAAGTCCGCAGGCGGTCAGCATTCCACAGTGCCATCTGGCGGCCCAGAGAAGACCAGCTTTCTCAGAGGCATCATCCTAGGAGCGGTTGCAGTCACTGCTGGTGCGCAACTGATCAAGGTTGCCAACACGAACTACGATTCGATCCGGGATCAATATGGTATCCCCGCTGCAGCAGGCCTGGGCCTTGGCAGCATTGCCCTCATGGTCCTCGGCGTTGTTCTGTTTATCCGCGCAGTTCTCCCAAGCCGGGGCGTAGCGAACGGGCAATCCTCGTTCTCGCATGCGAGCAGAGCCCAGGTGCAAACATCCGCAGGCGCACGGCTGTTCTTCTCGCTTTTCGGCCTGTCTCTGGGCGGGCTCGCCTGCCTTTTCATGTATGTCGGAAATGCTGGCAGACAGTTGGGCGTCACCGGGCAGGTTGATGCAGAAACCGCGCGCGCCATGGCGACAGGCAGCGCTGTTGCTGCAATTTTGCTGGTGGCACTCGGCTTCTTGATCGGTTTCGTCGGGCTCTTCGTCCGCCGCCTGCCACTGCGGCGCGTGCCGGTCTTTCTCATTCTGGGGGCAATGGCGCTGTACACCACCTTCCAGACACTTCGCATCCACCCGACCAACTGGCCGACTTTCATGGCCGAATTTACGAAGTCGTTCACAAATCAGACCGGTGGATAGGCCTGTCGCTAGACGCCGTCTGAAGCGTCGGTGGCGCATGAACCTTCTCTGGGCTGGTTGAAACTCTGCGGTGGTTTGGTTTCACCAATGCGAGCAGATTGAACCAACATCGCAATACTGCGGAAGAAAGACATGGCGCGATTCGTGTCCAGCATGAACGTTTCGCTCGACGGCTACGTCGACCATGACCGCATGGTTCCCGACGCCGACGTCTTCCGCTACTGGATCAACGCGGTGGAGCAGACCAAATCCTGCCTCTACGGCCGCAAGGTCTATGAGTTGATGCGCTACTGGGAGTTCGACAAGCCAGGGTGGGACGATGCCGAGCGCGACTTCGCCAAGGCCTGGCGGGCGCAAAGAAAATGGGTCGTCTCCCGAACGCTGACCGAGGTAGGGCCGAATGCCACGCTCATCTCCACCGACATCGAAGCGACGGTGCGGGGCCTCAAGGACCGTCTGCCCGGACAGGTCGATGTGTCTGGCACGATCCTTGTGCAAAGCCTTGCCGATTGGGGCTTGATGGACGAATACCAGCTTCTGATCCACCCCGTCGCGCTCGGCTCCGGCAAGCCCTTCTTCGCCGGTCCCTGCCCGAACCTGCACCTGACCGCAAGCGACCGGATCGGAGCCGAGGTGATCCGCCTGACCTATTCGGTCGCTTAGGCGCTTCTCACCTTTCCGTCACTGCCCCCCTCCCCGGTTGAACCCGGCCCGCAGAGTTGGCACCCTTCCACCATGCGCCTTGGCCATCTCCCGATGGGGCTCGCCCCCCTCGCCCTCCTT
>JANPJZ010000176.1:0-8043 GCA_031425795.1 Rhodobacter sp.
CCCCCCCACCCCCCCCCCCCCCCCCCCCCCCCCCCCCCCCCCCCCCCCCCCCCCCCCCCCCCCCCCCCCCCCCCCCCCCCCCCCCCCCCCCCCCCCCCCCCCCCCCCCGCCAGCCTGAGGCCTAACCCCAGCCCCCCCGCACCAAGGCCAGCCAAACCCACCTCCCTCCCCCTCCGTGGGACAGGGCCGGAGTGGGGGCACCCGTTAACAAAACCTAAACGCCCACACCCAACCCCTTGCACCCAAAAGAAAGTCCAAACCCGCCCACCGTGGACAGCTCACGGCATCACCTCGAACCGGTCCACATCCACCATCCCCATATCGGTGAACTTCAGATGTGGGATCACCGGCAGGCACAGGAACGCGAGCTGCAAGAACGGCTCCTCCAGCACCACCCCCAGCCCCTTCGCGGCGGCACGCAGCAGGACCAGCTTCTCCCGCACCTCCTCAAACGACAGAAGGCTCATCAACCCGGCTACCGGCAGCGCCAGTTCGGCCAGAACCCGCCCCCCCTCGACGACGACGAACCCGCCCTCGATCTCGGACAGCCGCCCCACCGCCACCGCCATGTCCGCCGCATCCACCCCCACCACCGCGATGTTGTGGTGGTCGTGGCAGACGGTCGAGGCTATCGCCCCGCGTGCCAACCCGAACCCCTTCACAAAGCCCGTCGCGATGTTGCCGTTCACCCCGTGCCGTTCAACCACCGCGATCTTCACCAGGTCGCGGGCCACATCGGGCCGCTTGTCGCCATCTACCGGTGCGATCTGATACGTCAGATGTTCCGTGATGATCTTGCCCGGCAGGATGCCGATCACCGGCGTCTCCACCCGGTTGCCCCCGGTCCGGAAGCTGCCCGCCGTCACCATCGGAGCCTTCACCGACCCCCGCGCCACCGGCTCGGTCCGCCCCCGCGCCGCGAAGGCCGCGGCATCGGCCACAGCCCCCCGTGCCAGCACCAGCGAGGCGTTGCACCCCTCCAGGCTGTCAATCACCGCGATGTCCGCCCGCTTGCCGGGCGCGATCAGCCCTCGGTCCTTCAACCCGAAGGCCTCCGCAGCACTTAACGAAGCCGCCCGGTAGACGGCCAATGGCGAGGCCCCCAAGCTGATCGCCGTGCGGATCATGTAGTCCAGATGCCCATGCTCCCCGATATCCAAAGGGTTCCGGTCATCCGTGCACAGGCAAAGGTAAGGCGAGAATCGCTCGGTCAGCAGCCCCGCCAGCGCCGCCAGGTCCTTCGACACCGACCCCTCGCGTATCAAGACCCGCATCCCCTTGCGCAGCTTTTCCAGGCCCTCATCATAGGTTGTCGCCTCATGCTCCGTCCGGATGCCCGCGCTAATGTAACCGTTCAGGTCCAGCCCCCGCAGCAGGGGCGCATGGCCGTCGATGTGGCGGCCTTGAAACACCTCCAGCTTTTCCAGACAGCCGGGATCCTTCATCAACACGCCGGGATAATTCATGAACTCCGCCAGCCCGATCACACCGGGGTGGTCCATCAGCGGCACCAGATCGGCCGCCTCCAGCCGCGCGCCGGTGGTTTCCATGTGGGTTGACGGCACACAGGACGAAAGGTTCACCCGCAGGTCCATCACCAGTTGGGCCGCGCTTTCCAAAAAATAGCGGATCCCCGGCACACCGCAGACATTCGCAATCTCATGCGGATCGCATATCGCCGTTGTCACGCCGCGCGGCGTGACGCAGCGGTCAAACTCGTGCGGGGTGACCAGACTGCTTTCCACATGCAGATGCGTGTCGATGAACCCCGGCACCAGCACGCGGCCCGAGACCTCAATCTCGCGCTTGCCAGAGTAGTCGCCGAACACCCCGACAATCGTGTCACCGCAAATCGCCACGTCGGTCTGCACCAGATCTCCGGTAATCAGGTCGAACACCCGGCCCCCTTTCAGCACGAGGTCGGCCGGCACGATCCCCCGGCCCTGATCAATTCTGTCCGCTAGAGGCGCTTTCGGCATGGCATTCTCCTTTCCGATCAGGGAACCTGAAACCCTGATCGGCGTCTAGATGCGACGATCCTAGCGGAGCCCCCAAATGCGTCCCCCGCGCCCCCTTCGGGGCATCGTTCTCAAACTGGCTTCGGTCCTGGTGTTCATCGTCATGGCCTCGATGGTCAAGGCAACGGCGCAGCATGTCCCGGCTGGCCAAGTGGTGTTCTTCCGGTCATTCTTCGCCATCCCTGTGATCATGGCGTGGCTTGTGTGGCGGCAGGAACTGCCGACCGGATTGAAAGCCAGGGCCCCGCTTGGCCATGTCTGGCGCGGGGTGATGGGCACCCTGGCGATGGGGTTGGGATTTGCCGGTCTTGGTTACCTCCCCCTGCCCGAGGTGACGGCCATCGGCTACGCAGCGCCCCTTCTGACCGTCATCTTCGCCGCGATGTTTCTGGGTGAGGAGGTGCGGCTTTTCCGCATCTCTGCCGTTGTCCTGGGCATGATCGGCGTGCTGATCGTCCTGGCCCCACGCCTGTCGATCGCCCCCGACGCCGCCAACACGGCCGAGGCTTTGGGCGCCATGCTGGTGCTTGGCGGCGCCGTCTTCGCGGCCCTGGCGCAGGTTTTTGTGCGCAAGCTGGTGAATACCGAAAAGACCGCCGCCATCGTCTTCTACTTTTCGTTGACGGCCACAGTGCTGTCGCTGGTCACCCTGCCCTTCGGGTGGGTCTGGCCCACGCCGTTTGAGGTTTCGCTCTTGGTCGGCGCGGGCCTGCTGGGCGGTCTCGGCCAGATCCTGCTCACCTCCAGCTACCGTGAAGCGGACGCCTCGCTGGTTGCTCCTTTCGACTATGCCTCGATGCTGTTTGCCCTTGGCATCGGCTATTTCATCTTCAATGAAGTGCCGACCCTTCCGATGCTTGGCGGCGCGGCCCTGATCGTGACCGCAGGCATCCTGATCATCTGGCGCGAACGCCAACTGGGGCTGGAGCGTGCCCGGCAACGCAAGGCGATGACGCCGCAAGGCTAATGCCCTCAAGCAAAGCCCAAGCCTTTTCTGCCGCATCATCCTTTCTGCAAAAATATCCCACGGGAGGTCTGGAGGGTGTGAAACCCTCCAGCGCCAGCCACAATCGCCCCCTCAGGCATCCCGCGCCCCGGCGTTCTGGTCGATCAGATAGCGTTGCGACAAGGGGATCGCCGCCGCCCCCAGGGCCCGCGCTTCCGCGCCCACTGTTCCAGCGCGGATCGCCGGGGGGGTGATGCCGGAAAGGTCCAGCCGGTCAAGGGCAGCGGCGGTGCGGCGGACCACTTCGGCCCGTATCGATTCAGGCATCCAGCCGTCGATCAGCACGGCCTCGATCTCCAACAGGGCCGCAGCACTCAACGCGGCACTGGCAAGGCCCTCCGCCGCGCTGTCCAGCCAGGCCGACAGGATCGGCTCGGGGATATCCCAGCGGTCGGGATGTTCCCACAGGGGGTCGGACGACAGCCCCGCCGCCTCCATCCGCGCGGCCAGGACAGACAGAGACGCGGCGCTGAAAAGCCGGCGCATCCGCCCGTCGGGCCCAGGCACCGGCATCGGGCCAACCCCGGCGGCATTGCCACCGCGCCCGGTGTAAAGCTGGCCGTTCAGCACCAGCCCGCCGCCGATGAAATAGCCGAAGTAGAAGTAAAGGAAATCCTTCGGCCGCTCTCCCGTGCCAAAGACCAGTTCCGCCCCGCAGGCGGCGGTGGCGTCGTTCTGCACATGCACCGGCATCCCCGCCAGCGCCGCCAGTTCGACCTGGATGTCACGGTCGCGCCAGGCGTCCATTTCGGCCTGCGGGGCGCCGATGTCCTTGACCCAGGCCCACAGCTGAAACGGCATCGCCACGCCCATGCCGACAATCCGGTCGCGTCGACCGGCGGGCAGAAGGGCTGCCAGCGCGGGCAAAGCCTCGGCCACAAAAGCCATCACCGCGTCGGGGGCCGGATAGCGGTAGACCCGCCGCCGCGCGCCCCGCACCCGGCCGAGAAAATCGACCAGCGCAAGGTCTGCCGACCGCCGGCCGATCTTCAGCCCCACGAAATACGCCCCGCCCGCGTCCAGCGACATCGGCACCGAGGGCTGGCCGATCTTGCCCCGCACAGGTTCACCCCGCAGCAAAAGCCCGTCCTGCTCCAGCGCGCGCATGATGACGCTGACCGTCTGCGCCGACAGGCCGGTCATCCGCGCAATGTCGGATTTGGACAGCGCCGCATGCTTGCGAACCAGGGAAAGCACCAGCTTTTCATTATGTGCGCGCATCCCGGACTGGTTCGACCCGCGCGGCCCAAACGGGTCGGTCGCGGCGCGCAGGTCGGCAGTTGGGTCGGCAGTCAGTTTCACGCGCGGTCCTTCTGGGTCAAACTTCAGGTCATGCGGCAGCAGTTCCGGGCAGAGTGCGAAGGAAACAGGCAGTCTGTCAATAATAAATCAGAGTGATTTAATTATCTTGACGTCAGCCCGGGAATCGGCTTTTGTCAGACCCGGCGCAGCAAGACTGCCAACATGATTGCCAGGCTGCGCGCAGTTTACACTCGGGGGCGAAAACGCCCCGATCCTTGGGAGGACGACCATGAAATTCACCACCAAAGCCCTGCTCAGCGCGGCGACACTTGCCCTGATGTCGGCTGCCCCGGCGCTGGCCGAAAGCCACGGCGTCGCGGCCTGCCTGATCACAAAGACCGACACCAACCCCTTCTTCGTCAAGATGAAAGAGGGCGCGGAAGCCAAAGCTGCCGAGCTGGGCATTACCCTGAAGTCCTATGCAGGCAAGGTTGACGGCGACCATGACAGCCAGGTCGTGGCCATCGAAAGCTGCATCGCCGATGGCGCAAAGGGCATCCTGATTGCTGCCTCGGACACCAAGGCGATTGTCGGCCCGCTGGCCAAAGCCCGTGAGGCTGGCCTTCTGGTCATCGCGCTCGACACCCCGCTTGATCCTGCGGATGCTGCCGACGCGACCTTTGCCACCGACAACCTCGAAGCAGGCCGCCTGATCGGCGCCTGGGCTGCGGCTGCCCTTGGCGCCGAAGCTGCGAACGCCAAGATCGCCTTCCTGAACCTGACCCCCTCCGAGCCGACCGTGGACGTCCTGCGCAACCAGGGCTTCATGATGGGCTTTGGGATTGACGTCAAAGATCCCGCCGACATCGGCGACGAAGATGATCCGCGTATCGTTGGCCACGACGTGACCAACGGCAACGAAGAAGGTGGCCGCAAGGCGATGGAGAACCTTCTGCAGCGCGATCCGGGCATCAACGTTGTCCACACGATCAACGAACCCGCCGCTGTCGGCGCCTACCAGGCGCTGAAGGCTGTTGGCCTCGAAGGCAACGTTCTGATCGTTTCGGTTGACGGCGGTTGCCCCGGCGTCGCTTCGGTCAAGGACGGCGTGATCGGCGCCACCTCGCAGCAGTATCCGCTGCAGATGGCCGCTCTTGGCGTTGAAGCCATCGCCAAGTTCGCAGCAGACGGCACGAAGCCCGAGCCCACCCCGGGCAAGGCCTTCTTTGACACTGGCGTTTCGCTCGTGACCGACAAGCCCGCCGAAGGCGTGCCGTCGATCGACACCGCCAAAGGCACCGAGCTCTGCTGGGGCTGAGGACGGTGCGAGGGCAGGTTTCCTGCCGTAGCACTGCCACCTAGCCTACTGACGGGGGCGGCTTTCGGGCCGCCCCCACTCAAACCGGCCCCACCGCAGCCGGATCGCCGAAGGGAGCAATCATGAGCCAGCCGCAGGAATTCGAAAAGGGCCTGACGGGCAGTGCAGCCACTGTCGCCCATTTCGAGGAAAGCAAATCCCCGATCCGCCGCATCCAGCATCTGTTGCATTCCAATCCGGCCATGGTGCCGCTGGTAGTGCTGGTGGGCCTGATCGCCTTTTTCGGCATCGCCGTGGGCGACAAATTCTTCAGCGCCTATACCCTGACGCTCGTTTTGCAGCAGGTCGCCGTCGTCGGCATCCTTGCCGCGGCACAGACGCTCGTGGTGCTGACCGCAGGCATCGACCTCGCCATCGGAGTCATCATGGTCTTTGCCTTCGTCGTGATGGGCAACCTGGTGCTCGCAAACGGATTTCCGGTGTTCCTTGCCCTTCTGGCAGGCTTCATCCTGGCCGCGATCTGCGGCTTTGCCAACGGCACCCTTGTTGCGCGGCTGAGGCTTCCGCCCTTCATCGTGACGCTGGGTACGTGGAACATCATCATGGCCATCTGCCTGATCTATTCCGCGAACGAAACGCTGCGTGAGGCTGATCTGACGGCGATCACACCGTGGCTGCACATCTTCGCCACCAATTTCAAGATTGGCCCGGCCGTCGTGACCCTTGGGGTCGTGGCGATGATCGCCCTCTATATCGTCCTTTGGTTCATGCTCAACCACACCGCCTTCGGACGCCACATCTATGCCGTGGGCGACGATCCGGAAGCGGCAGAGCTTGCGGGCATCAGCACCAAGAAGGTTCTGATCAGTGTCTACACGCTGGCCGGTGTCATCGCGGCTTTCGCGGCCTGGGTGTCGATCGGTCGGAACGGCTCCATCTCGCCCTCAACCGTGGTCACCGACTTCAACCTGCAGGCCATCACCGCCACGGTGATCGGGGGTATCTCGCTCTTTGGCGGGCGTGGCTCGATCCTCGGCGTGCTGTTCGGCACGCTGATCGTGGGCATCATGTCGATGGGGCTGAACATGATGGGGGCCGATCCGCAGTGGAAGGTGCTGCTGACGGGCGTGCTCATCATCGCGGCCGTGGCGGTGGATCAATGGATCCGCCGGGTCTCGAGCTGAGGGGATGACCATGACCAAACCGATCCTGACCGCGCGTGGCCTCGTGAAGCGTTACGGTCGCGTCACGGCGCTTGATCACTGCGACTTCGACCTGATGCCCGGCGAGATCCTCGCGGTGATCGGCGACAACGGCGCGGGCAAGTCCACGCTGATCAAGGCCATCTCCGGCGCCGTCATCCCCGACGAGGGCGTGATCACGCTCGATGGCAACCCGATCGCGTTCAAGACCCCGATCGAGGCGCGCGGCGCGGGCATCGAGACGGTGTACCAGACCCTGGCCATGTCGCCCGCGCTGTCGATCGCGGACAACATGTTCATGGGGCGCGAGCTCCGGAAGCCGGGGCTGATGGGCACGCTGTTCCGCCAGCTCGACCGCCCGAGGATGGAGGTGTTCGCGCGGGCGAAGCTGTCCGAACTGGGGCTGATGACGATCCAGAACATCAACCAGTCGGTCGAGACGCTGTCGGGCGGCCAGCGGCAGGGCGTGGCCGTGGCGCGCGCGGCGGCCTTCGGATCCAAGGTCATCATCCTTGACGAGCCGACGGCGGCTCTGGGCGTCAAGGAGTCGCGCCGGGTGCTGGAACTGATCCTCGACGTCAAGTCGCGCGGCATCCCGATCATCCTGATCAGCCACAACATGCCGCATGTCTTCGAGGTGGCCGACCGCGTCCACATCCACCGGCTGGGGCGCAGGCTGTGCGTGATCGACCCGAAGGCGCACACGATGTCGGACGCAGTGGCCTACATGACCGGCGCGAAGCTGCCCGAGGGCGTGGCCGAGGCGGCATGACGCCTGACGCACTGGCCGATCTGATCCGCGGTCGGGCGGCGGGGCGGGGCCGGTTCATCACGGCGCTGGCGGGGCCGCCGGGTTCCGGCAAATCCACCATGGCGGAGGCGGTCGTGGCCGCGCTGGGGCCTAGCGCGCGTGCGGTGCCGATGGACGGCTTCCACTACGATGACGCGGTCCTCGTCGCGCGAGGCCTGCGGTCGCGCAAGGGCGCGCCGGAAACCTTCGACGCGCAGGGCTTCATCCACCTGATCCGCCGCCTGCGCGACGGGGGCGAGGTCGCGATCCCGGTCTTCGACCGGTCGATGGAACGGTCGCGCGCCGCCGCCGACGTGGTGCTGGAAACCGACCGCCTGCTGGTGGTCGAAGGCAACTACCTGCTGCTCGACGAAGCCCCCTGGACCGACCTTGCCCCCCTGTTCGACCTGACCGCCAGCCTCATTGTGCCCGAGGCGGAACTGGACCGGCGGCTGCTGGCGCGATGG
>JANPJZ010000177.1:0-9773 GCA_031425795.1 Rhodobacter sp.
CTCTGTCCCGGCCCGGGACACTACCACCGTTTCAGCGCGTCCTCGTCCGTATCCTTCGCCGCCACCCAGGCCTCTCCCGCCGCCCCGATCTCCTTCTTCCAGAAGGGGGCGCGGGATTTCAGATAGTCCATCAGGAACTCCGCGGCCGCGAAACCATCCCCCCGGTGCGACGCGGCGGTGGCGACCATCATGATCCCCTCCCCCGCCATCAGCCGCCCGAAGCGGTGGATCACCAGCGCATCGACCAGCTGCCAGCGCTGCACAGCCTCGCGGGTGATCCCGGCAATCGCTGTCTCGGTCATGCCGGGATAATGCTCGATCTCCATCGCGGTCAGGCCCCCGTCAGGCCGCACGATCCCGCTGAACGTGACCACCGCCCCGGCCCCCGCAGCCCCGGCCGTGAAGCTGGAAATCTCGGCCCCAAGGTCAAAAGGGGCGGCTTGCACGGCGACCCTCATCCCCCGGTCATCGGCGGGAAGAAGGCAACCTCTCGCACCCCGGCGAGCGGGGCGTCGAAATCCGCCAGCTCCTGATCCAGCGCCACCCGCAGCGCGGAGAGATCGGCGAATGCGGCGGCGTACCGCTCCTCGCGCGTGCGCAGCTCTTCGACCAAGCCGGCGACGGTGGTCGCCGAGGTGGCCAGCGTCTCGCGCGGCAGGCCTATCCTCTCGCGGACCCAGGCGAAGTAGAGGACATCGATCATTTCTCATCCCGCAGGTAGGGCAGGGACTTGTAGAAATACTCCCACCCCGTCAGCAGCGTCAAAAAAGCGGCAAGCCACAGCAGCCCGATCCCCACGAGGTTCGCATAGGACGCGCAGTCGCGGCTGCCACAGGTCCGGATCGCCTCGGCCTCGCCGGCGGCAACGGCGGCGATGTGCTGCTCGGGCGTCATCCCCTCCAGCGCGAGGATGTTGAGGTAGTCTAGCCCGGTGCCCAGAAACAGCACCGCAATCGCCACCATCTGCGCGGTGGTCTTCCATTTGGCGAGCTTCGTGACCTTCAAGAGCCCCGACTTGGCCCCAAGAAACTCTCGCAGGCCGCCAACGAATACCTCGCGGAACATGATCACGGTGGCGGGCAGGATCAGCCAGGGGTTCATTCCGTTGTACCCGGTCAGCACCATCAGCGCGATGACTACCATGGCCTTGTCGGCAATCGGGTCCAGCATGGTGCCGAACTTCGACTCCTGCTTCCAGAGCCGGGCAAGATAGCCGTCGAACCAGTCGGTGATCGCGGCCCCGACAAACAGCGCCAGGGCGAACCAGTCGGCCCAGGGGCGGTGAAAATAAAGGAACATGATCGCCACGCCGGGGGCGGCGAGCAGGCGAAGGACGGTCAGGGTGTTGGGGATATTCCAGCGCATGGGGCAATTCGTAGACGATGGGGGATTTGGGGGGAAGGGGGATCGTCTTTCGGCGTCGTGGCGGGTGCGGGCGATTGCAGAATTGGGCGCGTGCCGCGCGAAGGCCTTTTGTCTCTCCTTTGCGCGTGAAGGACGCGCAACGGCTCGGGGAGCCTCCGGCGGGGATGTTTGGGGACAGGTGAAGGGGAGGGGTTTGGCAGACTTTGCCGGGGATGTGGGGTGTGGCAGGGTGCGTCGGGCGGATTTGGAGTTGATGGGTCACGATGCGAGTTGGGTTCATCATTGCGGTACTTGCCCTCGTGTCGTTTGGCGCGTTCCGAGGGTGCTTCGGCGGCGCTTCGACAAGCTGGAACCAGCGGCTGACGCTGGTGGTGGAAACGCCGCAGGGCGAGGTGCGAGGATCGTCCGTGACAAAGGTTAGCGTGGTGGATTTCTCAGGCCCGTTGGTGTTGGCGGAGGCGCGCGGTCCGAAAAGTAGCCTGCAGGGCGAGGCGGTCGCGGTCGAGGTTCTGCCTGGCAAATGGCTTTTCGCGCTGATCGGCGGGGCGGAGAACCCGGCGGGCAACGCTGCGGCATGGGCCGAGGTAACCTATGCCCCGGCTCGCGACGCGGCCAATCGGTCGCGTGGGTACTGGGAGCGTGTGGCCGACATCCAGCGTCAGCCCTACGACACGCCGGTGCCTTTGCCGCCCGAGAGTTGGCCGATGCTGGTCACCTTCGACGATATCACCAAGCCCGAGACGGTGCGGGAGGTAGACCCGGAGGACCTTGCGGCGGTGTTCGGCGAAGGGGTGCGGTTGAAGACGGTAACTTTGGAAATCACGGAGGAGGCGGTGACGGCGGGGCGGGTTGAGGGGGTTTTGGGGTGGATGCCGGACTATCAAGAAAGACCGATCATTCCAATAGTTGATCCGATGGACTTTACTCTCCCGGCGAAACTCAGAGCGGGCGACTTCATTATTCGATCTTCGGAGGACTGAGAGCGAATCTATCGTTGTCGTCACCTCGCGCACGCTCGGGTTTCCTGGCTGAAGTTTGGCCCCACTTTTGGGCGAACGACGGGCGCGAAGGTAGGGAAGGTGAGGCCGGACATCACCCCTTCGCCGTGAAGTAATCCGCGATCGTTTTGGCCATTGCCTCGGAAATCCCGTCCACGGCCTGCAGGTCCGACAGCCCGGCCCGCGCGACGGCTTTGGCGCTGCCGAAATGTTGCAGGAGGGCGCGTTTGCGGGTGGCTCCGATGCCGGGAATGTCGTCGAGGGGGGTCAGGCTGACCGCCTTCGCGCGTTTGGCGCGGTGGGCGCCGATGGCCCAGCGGTGGGCCTCATCCCGCAGGCGCTGGATGAAGTAGAGGACGGGGTCGTTCCTCTGCAAGGCGAAGGGGCGTTCGCCTGGGCGGTGGAATTCCTCTTTCCCGGCGTCGCGGTCGATGCCTTTGGCGACGCCGACCATGGGGATGTCTTCGACGCCGAGTTCCGACATGATCCCCGCCACGGCCGACACCTGCCCCTGGCCGCCGTCAATCAGCAGCAGGTCGGGCCACATGTCCGACTTCCGTTCGGGGTCCTCCTTCAGCAACCGCTCAAACCGGCGGGTCAGGACTTCCTTCATCATTCCAAAATCGTCGGAGTTGGCCCCGGCCTCCGACTTGATGTTGAACTTGCGGTATTGCGATTTCAGGAACCCATCCGGCCCCGCCACGATCATCCCGCCCACGGCATTGGTGCCCTGGATGTGGGAGTTGTCGTAGACCTCGATCCGCTGCGGCGGGGTATCCATGTCGAAGGCCTCGGCCAGACCGACCAGCAGCTTGTTCTGCGTCGTCGATTCCGCCATGCGCCGCGCCAGGCTTTCGCGGGCGTTGCGGGCGGCGTTTTCCACCAGTTCCGCCTTTTCCCCCCGCAGCGGCACGGCAAGCTCCACCTTCCGGCCAGCGCGAAGGCACAGCGCCTCGGCCACGAGGTCGGGGTTGTCGACGGCGTGGGAGAGCAGGATCAGTCGGGGCGGTTCCTTGTCGTCGTAGAACTGGGTCAGGAACGCCTCCATGATCTCGGGCGCCTCGGCCCCGGCGCCGGTCTTGGGGTAGAAGTCGCGGTTGCCCCAGCTTTGGTTGGCGCGGATGAAGAAGACCTGCACGCAGGCCTGGCCATGCTCCAGATGCAGGGCAACCACATCCGCCTCGGCCACGCCCTGGGGGTTGATGCCCTGCGTCTGCTGGACCTGAGTCAGCGCCTTGATCCGGTCGCGCAGGGCGGCGGCACGTTCGAACTCCATCGCGGCGCTGGCCTCGGTCATCGCCTTGGCGAGATCGGCCTGGACGAAAGTGGTCTTGCCTTCCAGGAACCGCTGGGCGTCGTCGACGAGGGTCGCATAGCCCTCGCGGCTGATCTTCTGGACGCAGGGGGCAGAGCAACGCTTGATCTGGTGTTGCAGGCAGGGCCGGGTGCGGGATTCGAACATGGAGTCGCTGCAGTTGCGCAGCAGGAACACCTTCTGCAACTGGTTCAGCGTGCGGTTCACCGCCCCGGCACTGGCGAAGGGGCCGAAATACGCGCCCTTTTCCGACTTCTTGCCGCGGTGCTTCTTGATCTGCGGATAGGGGTGTTCGGCAGAGATCAGGATGTTCGGAAAGCTCTTGTCGTCGCGCAGCAGCACATTGTAGCGCGGCTTGAGCTGCTTGATCAGGTTCTGCTCCAGCAGCAGCGCCTCAAGCTCTGTCCGCGTGGTCAGGAACATCATCGCGGCGGTTTCATGGATCATCCGCGCGATTCGCCCGGAATGGCCGGACGGCCGGGCGTAGTTGCTCACGCGGGCCTTCAGGTTGCGGGCCTTGCCCACATAAAGCACCTCGGAGGCAGCGTTCAGCATCCTGTAGACGCCGGGCGAGCCGTCCAGCGTGCGCAGGTAATCCTGGATCACCTCATTCCCGGTGCGGGGTGGCGTGGCGGGTTTGTCTTCCATGTCAGTCTGATGTCGATTCTGCGAAGGGGCTGCCACTGAACCACGGGCGGGAGCAAGAGGAAAGCTGTCCACGGTTTCTGGGGATAACTCTGCGGAGAAGATTTCGGGAGTGGGAAATTTCCGTTGTTTTCAGCCCGGTTCGCTGGGTTGCCTGTTTTTTAGGCGGTTTCACAAGCTGTTGATATGGAACGAAAGATTTTCATTCGTATGGCAAATCCCTGAAAAGTCACAGGAATTATGACGGTCGTGTGAACGGACGACCGAAAGTGGACAACTAAGTTCAAGCCAGCCGATGCGGGCTATTCCACTCCAAGCACATCAGGGGTTTGCCAGGCAAGATGCTGGCCGCCGTCGATGGCCAGAAACTGCCCCGTGACTGCAGGGCTGTCGAGAAAGAAGCCAAGCGCAGCCGTGATGTCGGCGGGGTTCGCGCCACGCCCCAGCAGGGTCGCGGCACGCTGGCGGGCGAAGTGCTCGGCCGACTGGCGGGTGCCTTGCAGGGTAGGTCCGGGGCCGATGGCGTTGACCCGGACATGCGGCGCCAGACCCTGCGCGGCGGTCCTCGTCAGGGCCCAGAGGCCCATCTTGGCGATGGTATAGCTCGAGAACTCCGGCGTCAGTTTCAGGATGCGCTGGTCGATCATGTTGACGACAAGGCCCTGCGCCAGGGGTTCGCCAGCGTCGTCCGTCCCGGCCGGGGGGCACTGGCGGGCGAAGCCTTGGGTCAGCACGTAGGGTGCGCGCAGGTTTGACTCCATGTGCCGGTCCCAGCTGTCGCGGGTCGATGTCTCGATCCGGTCATATTCGAAGATGGAGGCGTTGTTGACCAGCACGGTCAGCGGCCCAAGCGCCGCCGTCGCTGCGGGGATCAGGGCCTCGGTCTGGGCCTCGACCAGAAGGTCGGCCTGAAAACATTTCGCCCGGCGTCCCATGGCGCGGATCTCCTGCGCCACACCTTCGGCCTCATCCCCAGAGGAGGCGTAATGCACCGCCACGTCATGCCCGCGCCGCGCCAGATACAGCGCCATGGCACGGCCAAGCCGCTTGCCCGCGCCCGTCACCAATGCCGTCATCTTGCCTTGCCCCCACCCGCCTTGCCACCGCCCGCCTTGCCACCGCAGTCGCAGTTCTTGCGGCCGATCAGATAGCGCCCGCATGTGCCACAGACAGGGGGCTTGCGGTCTTTTCGCAGGACGCGCGGCAACGCGGACGGAAAGAGGGCACGACCGATCAAAGCGATGAGGACCATCGCACCCAGAAAGACAAGGATCGTCTTCAGCAGCATCTACAACCCATACCGCGCCCAAAGCGCCCGATCCTCGACCGCCCCCAGGGTCTCGTCCATGACCGAAAGGCCAAGGCGCTGCATCAGGCTGCGCTTGCGACCATAGGGCACCAGTTGCGCCTTGTCGCCGTAAAGCGCCTTCAGCTTCGGCACCAGATGCGCCACGCCGTCCACAAGGCCGACCTCGACCGCTTGGCTCCCCACCCAGACATCAGCATTGAAGAGGTCCGCCGTCTGGCTAAGCCGCGCACCGCGCGAGCCTTTCACATGGTCGATGAAGGCCTGATGGATCGGGGCCTGCAACGCCTTCAGCCGCGCCACGTCCTCATCCTTCTGGGGCAGGAACGGGTCAGCCAGGCTTTTCGACCGCCCCGCCGTGACCACGCGCCGCTCCACCCCCTGCCGGGCCATCAGCTCCGGGAAACCGAACGACGCAAAGATCACCCCGATCGACCCGACGATGCTGCTCTGATCCACCCAGATGTCATCCGCCGCACAGGCCAGCCAATAGCCACCGGACGCGGCAACATCCTCGACAAAGGCATGAACTGGCACCTTCTTCTCGTCCGCCAGCCGCCGGACTCGCGCGGCGATCAGGCTGGACTGCACGGCCGACCCGCCAGGCGAGTTGATCAACAGCGCCACCGCCGCAGGCTTGCGCTTGAAGGCGCGTTCGATGATCAGGGCCAGCCCCTCGTCACTCAACCCGCGCGCGCCGGCGCTGATCGTGCCGCTCAGGCGGATGACGGGAATGGTGGGCGGGTTCGGCAGGAAGGGGATGAAGCGTTTCATGGCCGAGAGTTAAGCCTTCGGGGCCTTGCGGGCAAGGGTTGGCCGGGGCAGGCTGTGCGGCATGATCGACAAGCTGGAAATGTTCATCGCCCTGGCCCGCGAACGCCACTTCGGTCGCGCGGCTGAAGCCTGTGGGGTCACTCAACCCTCGCTCTCCTCGGCGATCCGCCAGCTTGAGGATCAGCTTGGCGTCCAGCTGGTGTTTCGCGGCAGCCGCTTTCAGGGCCTGACGCCCGAGGGTCAGCGCGTGCTCGACCGCGCGCTTGGCATCGTCGGCGACGTGCGCGCGCTGCGGGATGAGATGCGGGTCGTCCGTTCCGGCCTCTCCGGCAACCTGCGGCTTGGGGTGATCCCGACTGCGCTGCCCATGGTGGCTGACCTGACCGGCCCCTTTACCGCGCGGCATCCGAATGTCCGCGTCTCCATCCTCTCGCGCACCAGCATCGAGATTCTGACCGGCATCGAAAGCCTGGAGCTGGAGGCCGGAATCACCTACCTCGACAACGAACCGCTGGGCCGGGTGTCACAACTCCCGCTATATACGGAATTCTACCGTCTCCTCGTCGCCAAGGGGGGCGAGCTTGCGAACCGCCGTCAGGTCAGCTGGGCCGAGCTTGCGACGGTGCCCCTCTGCCTCCTGACCGCCGACATGCAGAACCGCCGCATCGTGAACCAGCACCTGGGAGAGGCGGGTGTCGATGCCGCGCCGATGATCGAAAGCAACTCCACCGTGGCGCTGGTGGCCCATGTGCTTACGGGGCGTTGGGCAAGTGTGGTGCCGAAGCGGCTGGCTGACATGTTCCAGCTTGACGGCCGCCTCCTGTCCGTCCCGATCGTCGAGCCGGAGGCGGAACATACCGTGGGCCTGATCGCCGCCCGGCGCGACCCGCAGACACCGGTGCTGCAAGCCCTGATAGACGAGGCGCTGCGCCAGTTTCGATAGACGCTGGCTATCAACTGACGACATATCTCTATTGATTTCCCTATCAAGCGGCGTATCACCGGGGCAAAGCCAGCCAGAGGCGCCCGCATGCTTGACCAGACCGACCTTTCCGACCGGATCGACCAGATCCTGCAAGATCACATGGCGTTGGAAGGGCCGCTACTGCCGATCCTCCATGCCGTGAAGTCCGGGTTCGGGCACATTCCGCAAGCCGCCATCCCGCAGATCGCCAAGGGGCTGAACCTGTCCAAGGCCGAGGTCCATGGCGTGGTGTCCTTCTACCACGATTTCCGCCAGGCCCCCGCCGGCCGCCATGTCCTGAAGCTGTGCCGGGCCGAGGCGTGCCAAGCCATGGGCGCAGACCGCCTGGCCGGGGCCGTCCAGGCGGCGCTGGGCATCGACTGGCACGAAACCACGCCCGATGGCCGCGTGACGCTTGAGCCGGTGTTCTGTCTTGGCCTCTGCGCCTGTGGCCCCGCCGCGATGGTCGATGGTCGCCTGGTGGGCCGCTGCGAGCCCTCCATCGTGGCTGAGGTCGCCGCATGAAGGTCTACGTCCCCCTCGACTCTGCCGCTGTCGCCCTTGGATCGGACGCCATCGCCGCCGCCATCACCGAAGAAGCCGCCCGCCGCGGGGTGGATCTGGAGCTGATCCGCAACGGCAGCCGCGGGATGGTTTGGCTGGAACCGCTGGTCGAGGTTGTGACCGACGCAGGCCGTGTCGGTGTCGGTCCGATGACCTTGGCCGATGTGCCCGCGCTGTTCGGCGGCCTCGCGCGTCACCCAAAGGCGCTGGGCCTCGTCGAGGAACTGCCATGGATGCAGGGCCAGACCCGCCTGACCTTCGCCCGGGTCGGCGTGATCAACCCCCTTTCCCTTGCCGATTACATGGCGAACGGTGGCATGGTCGGGCTTGAACGTGCTGCAAAGATGACCCGCGCGGAGATCTTGGCCGAGGTCACCGAAAGCGGCCTGCGCGGACGCGGCGGCGCTGGCTTTCCGACCGGGATCAAGTGGAAGACGGTGTCCGATGCGCCGGGCGACCGCAAATACATCGTGTGCAATGCCGATGAGGGCGACTCTGCCACCTTCGCCGACCGGATGCTGATGGAGGGCGACCCCTTCACCCTGATCGAAGGCATGGCCATCGCGGGCCTGGCCTGCGGGGCGACCAAAGGTTTCGTCTACATCCGCTCCGAATACCCCGTCGCGATCCGCATCATGGACGCCGCCGTCCATCTTGCCCGCGAAGCAGGGGTGCTCGGCCCGGCTTTCGACATGGAAATCCGCGTCGGAGCCGGGGCCTATGTCTGCGGTGAGGAGACGTCGCTTCTTAACTCGCTCGAAGGCAAGCGCGGTGTGGTCCGGGCCAAGCCACCGCTCCCCGCGCTGCAAGGCTTCATGGGCCGTCCGACCGTGGTGAACAACGTGATCTCGCTGGCCTCGATCCCGGTGATCCTTGCCAGGGGGGCGGCTTACTACAAGGACTTCGGCCTCGGCCGGTCACGCGGCACGATCCCGCTGCAGATCGCCGGCAACGTCCGGTTCGGCGGGCTTTATGAAACCGCCTTCGGCCTGACACTCGGCCAGATCGTCGATGATATCGCGGGCGGCACCGCCACCGGGCGTCCGGTCAAGGCCGTGCAGGTCGGCGGCCCCTTGGGCGCCTACCACCCCCGGTCAGAGTTCGACACGCCCTTCGGTTACGAGGAATTTGCGGGCCAGGGCGGTCTGATCGGCCATGCCGGTCTGACCATCTTCGACGACACCGCCGACATGCTGGCGCAGGCCCGCTTCGCGATGGAGTTCTGCGCCATCGAATCCTGCGGCAAATGCACCCCCTGCCGCATCGGCGCGGTGCGGGGCGCGGAAACCATCGACCGCATCGCCAAGGGTGACGCCAGCGCCATCCCGCTGCTGACCGACCTCTGCAACACCATGAAATCCGGCTCGCTCTGCGCCCTTGGCGGCTTCACCCCCTACCCGGTGATGTCCGCCCTGACCCACTTCCCCGATGACTTCTCGCCTGTGAAGGAAGCCGCCGAATGAAAGACTTCATCATTCCCGACCGCGATTTCGGCACCCCTGCGGCCAAGTCGAAACAGATGGTCACCCTGACCATCGACGGCTTCGACGTGACCGTGCCGGAAGGCACCAGCATCATGCGCGCGGCGGCGGAGGCGGGGATCACCGTCCCCAAGCTCTGCGCCACCGACAGCATCGAGGCGTTCGGCTCCTGCCGCCTCTGCCTTGTCGAAATCGAGGGCCGCAACGGCACCCCGGCCTCCTGCACCACGCCCGTCGCCCCCGGCCTCAAGGTCCACACCCAGAACGCCAAGCTGAAGCAACTCCGCCGCGGCGTGATGGAGCTTTACATCTCCGACCACCCGCTCGACTGCCTGACCTGCGCCGCCAATGGCGACTGCGA
>JANPJZ010000178.1:0-34875 GCA_031425795.1 Rhodobacter sp.
ATAGCGCACACGAAAATGGCCTCGATCACCAAGCTTCCCTCCGGTGCTTACCGGGTCCAGGTCAGACGGAAGGGCCGCTACGCGAGCGAGACGTTCCTGCGCCGTGACGACGCCCAGAAATGGGCGCGCCAAGCCGAGACGCTGGTCGATCAGGGGCTGCCGCCCAACTGATCGTCCGTGGCCCGCCTGCACACTTTCGGTGACCTGGTTGACCTTCATATAGCCGATATGTGCGCAGTAGGGAAACCACCCCGACGCAGCAAGGCGGCGACACTCGCAACCCTCAAGCGCGACCTCGGGAAAGAGAAGATCGGCCACCTCGATCGTCACAAGCTCATCGAGTATGGCCGCAAGCGTGCAGACCAGGGCGCAGGACCCGTGACGCTTGGCATCGACATCGGCGTCATCAAGATGATCCTGACCCATGCCGCTGCTGCCCATGGGCTGGAGATTCGCGTTGAAGGCGTCGATTTGGCCCGCGTGGCACTGAAGCGGCTTGGTCTCATCGGCAAGGGCATAGAGCGCGACCGACGCCCGACGACGGCGGAACTGGGCCGCCTGTTCCGTTGCTTTGACGAGAATACGCGCCTGACGATGCCCATGACGCGGATCGTGCAGTTCGCCATCGCCACAGCGTTGCGGCTGGACGAGATCTGCTGCGCCGACTGGAGCGACTTCGACGTAGACCGACGGATGCTCTTGATCCGTGACCGCAAGGACCCGCGCAACAAGGCCGGCAACAATCAGAGGATTCCGCTCTTTGCTGCCACCGGATTCGACGCTTGGGCTTTGGTGATGGAGCAGGCCAAGCATCTTGGAACGGCGAAGGGTCGGATTTTCCCCTACAACTCGAAATCGGTCGGTACCGCGTTCCGTCGAGCCTGCGCCGACGCGAACCTGAAAGACCTGCACTTCCATGACTTGCGTCACGAGGGCACCAGCCGCTTGTTTGAGGCGGGTCTGTCCATCGAACACGTTGCTTTGGTCAGCGGACATAAAGATTGGAAAATGTTGCGCCGGTACACCCATATTAGGCCCGAAGCTCTCCACCATCTCGTTTTGGTCAAGCCTTCTCTTTCCGCCGAGCATGTCGCGGCCGAGTGAGCGCAGAGGAAGAGGCGAGTCTGGTCTTTCGAGACGGGTTTGGAGGCGAGGGAGAGGCCCTGCGTCGCCCGTTTCGGGAGATGAGCAATGGAATTGCAGGTTGTGGATGAAGGCCGCGACGTGACTGCCGGCTACAAAGTTGATGTGTCTCGCGGCGAGCGCGTGGGGCGGGTGTCGTCTGAATGGTTCAACCGGCCCGATGACGAGCGGTTCCTGTCGCTCGACGACCTCTTTGCCTCGGTGAAGGGCCGAGCCGATCGCAGCCGCACCCGCACCGTAGAGAGCGCCGCGATCCGGGTGGAGGCACAGCGCGATGACCCGGAATGGCTGGCCCTCATCCTGCCCGGCGCCGTGGCGCCCGTTGCGCCCACGCATTGGAGTTTCGGGCAACTCGCCAGCATCATCGGCGCGCCAGCCGCGTATCTGCGCCAGCTGCCCGCGCCGCTCGCCGGCATCAACCTCGAGTATGGGCTTGCCAACCACCGCGCGGAGCAGATCAAGACGCTGGAAACCGAAGCCGGTCGGACCGAGTTGCGCGCCGTCACCGGTCCCGATTACGGGCGCATCTACGACCATGAACTGGTTTCCGCCGTCCGTCGCTTCGCCGGAAACGGCACCGGCGATACGCGCTGGAAGGTGCCGGGCGTGCTGGACTGGTCGAGCGGCCTCTACAACCCGTTGGTCGATATCAACCGTGACACGACCACTCTCTACGCGTCTGACCGCGACGTGTTCCTGTTCCTCGTCGATGATATGAACCCGATCGAAGCGGGGCTGTTGCCCGACGGTTCGCCTGACCTCTATTTCCGCGGCTTCTACGCCTGGAACTCGGAGGTCGGGTCGAAGACGCTTGGCATCGCCAGTTTCTACCTGCGCGCGGTTTGTCAGAACCGAAACCTCTGGGGCGTCGAGGACTTTCAGGAGATCACGATCCGCCACTCGAAACACGCAGCCTCTCGCTTCGCCCATGAGGCCGCCCCGGCGCTAATGCGATTTGCCAAATCCTCACCTGCGCCTTTCATTGAGGGGATCCGCGCCGCGCGGGAGAAAATGGTGGCGCACACCGATGACGATCGACTGGACTTTCTGCGCAAGCGCGGCTTCTCGCGGACTGAAAGCTCACAGATCATCGGAACAGTCCTGGCCGAGGAAGGCCGCCCGCCCGAAAGCGTCTTCGATTTCGTGCAGGGCATCACCGCCGTCGCGCGAAGCAAGCCGCATCAGGACGCCCGGTTGACGATGGAGGCGAAGGCGAAGATCTTGCTGGACCAGGTGGCATAGCAAGCAGCTCGAGTTACGGCATGATGGGCGCGCATTCATCGAGCGACATGTTGATCGCTTTGAGCCCGGAGCGGACCTTGCCACAAGCCTGCCCTACCGCCAAATTCCGGATGCGAGAAGTCAAGGATAGGCCATGAATGATATAGCCGAACGCTATATGCGCTTTGCGCGAGTGGAAGCCGCTGGGCGTTCGCCGCTGTACGAGACTTTGGCAAGGCACGTTGCGAAATCGCCGGGCACCTTGGCATTCCTTGAACGCCTTCCCCGCCACCGCCAACAGCCAAACCTGCTTTTCGCCGCGCTGCGCCTCGTTGCTGGAACGCCCGAGTCGGTTGCTGAATTTGACCATGTCATCGACGAGCATGCAAAGCCGATCGCTGAGGTGATGCTGACCCGCACTACCCAAACATACGAACCGGGACGTTGCGCTGTACTTCTGCCGTCACTGGCTCAGATCAAGGGCCCGATTGCTCTGATTGAGGTTGGCGCGTCGGCGGGTCTGTGTCTTTTGCCAGACTTCTATGGGTATGATTGGGGGCCGCAAAGAATCCTTCCCCCCGCTCGACTGAGCGCGAATGCGCCGGTGTTCCAGTGCAACGCTTCCGAGGGGACGCCGCTTCCGGTTCGGCAGCCGGAAATCGTCTGGCGAGCAGGGTTGGACCTGAACCCGCTGCAAATGTCGAACGATGATGATGTCGCGTGGCTTGAAACACTTGTCTGGCCTGAACACCAAGAGCGACTGTCTCGTTTGCGCAAAGCCATCCAGATTGCCCGGACCGAGCTTCCTATCGTGATAGCTGGCGATCTCAGGCAGGATCTGCCGATGCTGATCGCAGAAGCGCCGAGAGATGCGGCCATAGTGGTTTTTCATACCGCAGTCCTGAATTATGTCACAGAACAGAGCGACCGCGATGATTTTGCTGCCGGTATGATCGACGATTCACGGGTGATCTGGCTTAGCAATGAAGCGCCGCGCACTTTCTCCCGGTTCGCTTCCGCTGCCGGACCCGTCTACGAGAACATGTTCTTGCTTGCGGTTGACGGGCGGCCCGTGGCGTGGACCGGTCCTCATGGGCAAGAGATAGGCTGGCTCTGAGCCGCCAAGCAGGCTAATGGCCGCTTCGTCCGCGAAGCGGTCAGTGCTTCAGCTTGGCGCCGGTCACCGTGGCCATCCGCTTCGCCCCCCCCAGGGCCAGAGGAGGCCGTGTTCATCGTGACGGGTTTGGAGGTTGGGGGAGTGGCCCCTGGCTGGCCCGTCGCGGAGAAGACCGATGGCCCGGAAGACCCAGACGCCACCAAAGATCACCCTGAGCGCCTCGCGCGACATTCCTTTCGACAAGCTTTTGCTTAGCCAGTCGAACGTCCGGCATGTGAAGGCCGGCGTCTCGATCGAGGAACTGGCTGAGGATATCGCGCGGCGTACGCTCCTCGCCTCGCTCACCGTCCGGCCAGTGCTGGACGAACATGGCGCCGAGACCGGCATGTTCGAGATTCCGGCGGGCGGGCGGCGCTACCGCGCGCTCGAACTGCTGGTCAAGCAAAAGCGCCTTTCCCGCACCGCGCCAGTGCCTTGCATCGTGCGCGAGGGCGGGCTGGCCGAGGAGGACAGCCTGGCCGAGAACATCCAGCGCGCGCCCCTGCATCCGCTTGATCAGTTCCGCGCGTTTCAGGCGATGCGCGACAAGGGCCGCAGCGAGGAGGAAATCGCCGCCGCCTTCTTCGTCTCGCCGGCGGTCGTAAGGCAGCGGCTGAAGCTCGCTGCCGTCTCGCCGTTGCTCTTAGAGGCCTATGCCGAGGAGGCAATGACGCTCGACCAGTTGACGGCGTTCACCGTCAATCCGGACCCTGTGCGGCAGGAGCAGGTTTGGGAGGCGCTGCAGCGCCATTACAGCAAGGCGCCGCATGAGATCCGGCGCATGCTGACCGAGGGCGCGGTGCGTGCCTCCGACAAGCGGGCGCAGTTCGTCGGGCTCGACGCTTACGTCGAAGCGGGGGGTGCGATCATGCGCGATCTCTTCCAGCAGGACGACGGTGGTTGGCTGCAGGATGCGGCACTTCTCGACCTGATGGTCAGCGACCGTTTGGCCGAGGAGGCGGCAGCGGTGCGTGCCGAGGGATGGAAATGGGTCGAGGTCGCCCCCGACTTTCCTTACGGCCACACTTGGGGGATGCGGCGGCTGCGCGGCGAGGCCGAACCGTTGAGTGCCGAGGAGGAAGCTGCCGAAGCCGCCCTTCGCGCGGAGTTCGATGCGCTCGAGGCCGAACACGCCGATGCGGGCGAGTTGCCAGAGGCGGTCGATCTCCGGCTGGGCGAGATCGAGACGGCGCTGGAAGCCCTCGAGACGCGGCCGTTGCGCTTCGAGCCTGAGGATCAGGCCCGCGCCGGGGCCTTTGTCAGCATCGATGCTTCGGGCCGGCTGCGGGTGGAGCGGGGTTATGTCCGGCCCGAGGACGAACCGGCACCGGACCCTGCTCTGGAACCCGAGGCACTTGCCGTGCAGTCATCCGCCGGCAACGCCGCGGTCGCTGCGGAGTCGGGCGCGGTTGTCGACGCTCCGTTCGAGAAGGAAGAAGAGGGCGAACGCCCGCTTTCGGACCGTCTCGTCACCGAACTCACCGCGCATCGCACGCTGGCCTTGCGCGATGCGCTGGCCCGCGACCCCGAGGTGGCGCAGGTCGCGGCGCTGCACGCGATGGTCCTGCGGCTCTTCTACCGCTACGCGCTCGACAGTTGCGTCGAGATCGAGCCGCGCAGCGCGGTCTTCGGTGCGCAGGCGCCGGGACTGGCCGACATGCCTTACGCGCAAGCGGTGGAGGCGCGGCACGAGGCCTGGGCGCAGCGTCTGCCAAAGGCTCCGGAAGACCTTTGGGACACACTGGCAGGCTTTGACAGCGGCAGTCGCGCGGCGCTCTTTGCCCACTGCGTCGCGCTGACGGTCAACGCAGTGCACGATCCTTACCACAGCCGTCCCCGCGCCCTGGCGCATGGCGAGGTGCTGGCGACAACGCTGGGGCTCGACATGGTGCGGGCCGGTTGGGCGGTCACGGCCGAGAACTACCTCGGCCGGGTCACCAAGGCGCGCATCCTTGAGGCGGTGTGCGAAGCGAAGGGCGACGCAGCCGCCGAACGGATCGCCGGGCTGAAGAAGCCGGACATGGCGTCTGCGGCGGAGGAACTGCTCGCAGGCACCGGTTGACCAGGATATGCACCCGAGCAGTCCGGCCGGTGCCACTGGTCGTATCGCCGATAATCCAGCGCGCAGTGTCGCCGGCCGCGATCGGTCCAGGTCCGGTCAAGCGCTCGCCGGGCTCCAATGCCAGCGTGGTGATCTGGCCGGGAGCGGCATGGACCTGATAGAGCGCGCCTTCGGACCAGGGGAAAACCTGCAGCGCGTTGTAGTAGCCCTCGCGCCGCGGCTCGACGCGGGCAGCGGCATTGGCGGCAAGAATGCGCGCCTCGGTGGTGGCGGCACTAGCATCGCCGCCGCGCGCTGGCGTCCAGGCGGGGGGTGTGTGGACGGCGCGCGGGGGCTGGTCCACGACGGGCGCAGGCGGTGGTGCCAGTGCAGGGACGCGGTCATCGTAAGCGATCTCGGGCATGGGCACCCGGGCGCAGGCGGTGAGCGCCGTCGCGGCGAGGATCAGGGCGGGCAGGGGCTGTCTCATCACGCGGTCTCCCTTGACCAGTTGATGGCATGGACATAGACGCCGAGCGGATTGGCGCGCAGGCGATCCGCCTCGCGCGGCGGCTGGAGCACGACGCTCAGGATCGCGGTCCAGCGCTCGGTCGTGGCCAATTGGCCGTTCTCATAGGTCCGTTCGGTCCAAGCCACCCGGAAGCTGTCGTCGGAGGCGCGGATGACGCTCGAAACTTCGATCGCGACCTGGGTCTCTCCGACGCTGGCGAAGGGATCGTTCACCCGGGCGTGGTCGTTGAGGGCGATGGCCCCGCGATCCGTGGTAAAATCGTAGGCCCGCAGCCAGTTCTGCCGGAGCACGATCGGGTCTGCCGGGATCTGGCGCACATTCTCGATGAAGCGGGCAATATGCCAGGCGATCTGCGGATCGGTCGGGCGATAGTCGACGAGAGCCGGGGCAATGGCCTGGGCGGCACCGAGGCTGTCCACTTCGACGACGTAAGGCACCACCGTCCCGCGCGTCGACTGCCAGACCAGAGCCGCGCTGAGGCCCGCGGAGAGGGCGAGGCAGCCCAGGGCCATGAGCCGCCAGTTATGGGCCTGGACCCGGGCCGCGCCGATGCGCTCATCCCAGACCTGCGCGGCTTTCTGGTAAGGCGTGACAGGTTCGGGCATCGTGCCATAGCGCGAGGAGGGTCGTCGGAACATGGGTCAGGACCTTTCTGAAAGGGCAACGGAGGCGCCGCCGCCAGCGTGATCGCCGGAACGCAGGGCATGCGCGGCGGTGGCGAGGCCGTGGTGGAGGGATTGCTGGCGCTTCATCCGTCGCGCCCAGGCGGGCGGTCCGTCGGTGGCGGGGGCAGAGACCGCGCTGCCGCCGGTGAGGGCGGCATGGGCGGTGCTGCGGCCGGACTGGGCGCTGTCGGAGATCGCGCGGCGCAACGGGCTGATGGCAGAGAGGACACCGGCGCGGCCGGTGGCCAGGGTCCCGCCCGCGAGCTTGCCGGCACCCGTGGCGCGGCCTGCAGCACCCATCTGAAAAGCTGCGGCACCACCGGCACCGAGGGCCGTCGCGCCGCGCAAACCGGCCCCGGCGGTTGAAAGACCAATCCTTGCGGCAGCCGCCCCACCGACGGCGGCACCGCCGACGGCGAGGCCGGTGCCAACGGCCGCACCTGCGCCGAGCTGTGGGCCACCGGAGACGATGCCGTTGGCGATCCCGGGTCCGAAAATGCCGAGGGCCAAGAGGGCCAGTGCGCCAAGGACGACGGACATCGCCTCCTCGATGGTCGGTGGGCCGGCAAAGCCTGCGGTGAACTCACCGAAGATCGTCGAGCCGATGCCGACGATGACCGCGAGCACCAGCACCTTGACCCCGGAGGATATCACCAGGCCCAGCACGCGCTCGGCCATGAAGGCGGTCTTGCCGAAGAGGCCGAAGGGCACCAGGACGAAGCCCGCGAGGGTGGCGAGCTTGAACTCGATCAGGGTGACGAAGAGCTGGACCGCGAGGATGAAGAAGGCCAGAAGCACCACGGCCCATGCGAACATCAGGATCGCGATCTGGACGAAGTTCTCGAAGAAGGCGACAAAGCCCATGATCTCCGCGACGGCAGCCAGGATCGGGCGCCCGGCCTCGAGCCCGACCTGCGCGATCCGGCCGGGCTGCAGAAGCTCGTCGGCCCCGATCGCACTGCCGCCGGCGATGAGACCAAGCCCCGCGAAGCTCTCGAAGACGATCCGGGCGAGATCGTTCCAGTTGTCGATCAGATACCCTCAGCCGCACCGGCGACGAGATCGTCCGCCGCCAACTGGCCGTCCCCCCAACCCTGACCATCCGACCGGGCTTCCCGGTCCGCGTCATGGTCACCCGTGATCTTGTCCTCGAGCCGCTCGGAATCGTGCCATGACAAAGCTCAAACTCGGCGCCATCCCCGACGACAAACCCGTCAAGCTGACCGTGGATCTGCCAGCAGACGTCCATCGGGACCTTTGTGCCTACGCCGACGCAATGGCCCGTCAGAACGGCCAAAAGATCGACCCCGCCCGGCTGGTCGCGCCGATGCTTGCGCGGTTCATGGCAACGGACAGGGGGTTCGCGAGATTGAAAAAGACGAGAGATTGAAGTTTGGCTGGATCTTGCCGGGTACGGGACATCTCCGAAACGCGCCTAAGGCTCAAGCAGGATGGTTGGCGCAAGCGAAAACTCGCATCGCAAAATTCGATCATTGCGTCAGTTCGGTCGCGCACTGAAAGAAGTCCGCACTCTGCTTCGGTCGGTCGTCCGTTCGGATGAGCCGGTCGATTGTTAGCCAGTTTAAAACCTAGGTCTCGATAACTTGAGTGATGACGACTCCTGCAATATCGCCTCGACGAAGGACGTCACTCCCCGCAGAAGGCCATCCCAGCCATGAAGGACTTCGCAAACTGGGTTCGCTCGCCGGTGGTTGAACAAGTGGCGTCAGGCAAATCCCAGCACCACGGATCGGCGGCCAAAGTATCATGCGGCCAAGTTCTGCGTCTTATTGCGTAGCTCGCCCTCAACGCCAAGGCCCACCACAAGGCGCGCATATTGGCGCGGCGCGGCCCCCATAATCCGCTTGAACGCAGTGCTGAACGCCGCCTCGGATTGGTAACCGAGCGTGAGGGCAACCATGGAAGCGGGTTCATCTGTCGTCCGCAGCCTGTCACCCGCCACGGCCATGCGCCAGCGCGTCAGATACTCCATCGGCGACGCGCCGACCAGAACCCTGAACCTTGCGGCAAAGCTGGATCGCGACATGCCGCACAAGGCGGCAAGGCTTTCCACCGTCCAGCGCTGGCCCGGATCATCGTGCATGGCGTTCAGCGCCGCGCTGATCTGCTTGTCGGCTAGTGCGAACAACCATCCTGCCCCCCCTGCCCTGTGCGTCAAATACAGCCGCAAAGCCTGCACCAGCATCATCTGGGCAAGATGCTCGACAATCAGATCGGCGCCTGGCCGACGGTCCCTCAATTCTCCTAGCATCTTCTGGATCATGGCCTGCAGCGTACCCTGATCCTGTGCCGAGCGGACCAGAACAACCGGAGGCAGAAGGCGCTCCAGAAATCCGGCATAATCCCCCGTCAAGCCAAAACGGTTGCTGACCATCGAAAACGCGTCGCCACCGTTGAGACACGCGACGGCACCCTTTGGCAGCCCGTCAAAAACCTTGTCCGCCTGCACCGGCTGCAGGGCCAGATCGCTCGCCAGCCGGAACGCGCGCCCGCGCGGCAGCAGGAAACAGTCGCCGGCATAAAGCTGCACCGGTGTGCCCTCGCCTTCGACGATAAGCCAGCACTTGCCGGTCGCCACCGCACCCGTCTTGATCCCATTGCGATGGGCGGGAAACTGGATGGCCCAGTCGCCAGCGGCCTCGAGACCTGCGGACAGATAGTTGCGTGGTTTGAGCAGGGCGAGAACGGCGGAAAGCGGATCCATGCGGGGCCTTTGGACGATTGCAAAAATAGTATGGACGATGCCGCATAGATCGTCCAGCAGCCTCGCGATAGCTTGATCTGGTACGCTGCGCGCTTGCAGCAACGAGCTCAAGAAAGGAGACATGAAATGAAGGTTTTCGTGACTGGTGCGACCGGTTTCGTCGGCTCTGCAATCGTGGCCGACCTGTTGGCATCGGGCCATCAGGTGCTGGGTCTGGCGCGCTCGGACGCGGCCGCACAGCAGTTGGTAGCAGCAGGCGCCGAAGTGCATCGAGGCGATCTGCAAGACATCGAAAGTCTGCAGGACGGCGCGGTGGCTTCGGATGGGGTGATCCACACCGGCTTCATCCATGACTTCAGCCGTTTTGCCGAAATGTGCGATGTCGACGCCAAGGCCATTTCGGCAATGGGAATGGCCATCGCCGGAACGACCAAGCACATGGTCGTCGCTGCAGGTGTCGCCTTTGTCGCCACGGGACGCAGGGCTGTGGAGGCTGACCCCGGGCCTGCACCCTCCAGCGCCTATCCTAGGCGGTCCGAACAGGCGGCATCCGTCGTGGCAGAGCATGGCGGCCATGCCTCTGTTGTTCGCCTATCTCCATCCGTTCATGGGGAGGGCGACCATGGCTTCGTCCCGATGCTGATCGCCATTGCACGGGAAAAGGGTGTCTCCGCCTACATCGGCGAGGGTAGCAATCGGTGGGCCGCCATTGCAAGACGGGATGCGGCATCGCTGTTCCGGCTGGCGCTGGAGCGGGGCGTGGCAGCGGCCACCTACCATGGTGTCGGCGAACAAGGCATCGCCTTCCGCGACATTGCCGAAGCAATCGGCCACGGGCTTGGCCTGCCGGTCAGGTCGATTGCGCCTGCGGACGCCGAAGGTCATTTCGGCTGGTTCACCGGATTTGCCGGGATCGACTGCCCGGCATCCAGCGACTGGACGCAGGCGCAGTTGGGATGGAAACCGGGCAGTGCGACCCTGTTGGCTGGCCTGAAAGGAAACAGGTATTTCATGCCTTGACCAAGGTGCCGCAACCCGAGCGAAGACCAGAGGCCAGCACCAAAACTTAAACCTCCGTGGGCCTTGGTGCTTGGCGACCGAATTCGCAATCTGCGATTGCCATTGATTGCTAGAAGCGGACAGCCACCCGCCAAGGTGATCCTCGCACAGCCTTTGCCACTTGTGATGAACCGGAAATGAAGGCCGATCATCGCGTCGCCACGTGGCGAGCGGCGAGCGGCGAGCGGTGCTGACGGAGAAACGCTAGAAAGTCCAGCTGGAGCACCACGCGATTTCGGTCCTCGCGGATCAGTTCGAGCTGGGTTTCCTCCGCGCCGAGCTTCGTCATGTAGTCGATTTCGAGTTGATGCACATTGGGAGAAAGATGCTTCAGACTGCCGACGTCCCTTGGGACGGCTGTCAGTTCATCCTTCTGGCCAAACCAGCGAGCGGTGCAGTTGCGCGCCGGCCCAGGCGCCGTCGGCCACTGCGAGCGAGACGGAATGCGGCGCTCGGGCGACGTCGCCGCAGGCGAAGATGCCGGGCACGCTGGTTTCCTTGCTGTCGGTGGTCCGGATCTGCACACCCATCGGCGTCTCGAGCAGCGCGCATCCGGCGGCTTCGGCAATCGGGCTTGCAGGCGTCGTGCGGGTCGCGGTGAAAAGGCTAGCGAAGCCCAGCAGGCAACCATCGCGCAACTCAACATCGGCCTCGCCGGTGATCCGCGCGATGGCTGTCTCTTCAATGGCCACGCCCCGCGCTTGCAGGTCGTGGCGCTGCTCCGGTTCGAGGACGACGGCTTCGTTGGCAAGGAAGGTGACCGGGCCCCTGTCTGGCAGCAACTGTGCCTGATAAAGCGACATGGGCGTGGTAGCGATGACCCCGATGCGACCCCGGTCAAGCTCGTAACCGTGGCAATAGGGACAGTGGAAGACAAAGCGGCCCCAGCGCTCCGCGATACCCGGGACCTCGGGCAACTGGTCGCTGACGCCGGTGGGAAACAGGATGCGGCGGCCTGAAATCTCCTCGCCGCCATTCAGGCTCACCCGGAACGCGTCGCGCTCGCCCGAAACAGCGTTGGCAACGCCGTCGACCCAGCGCAGGGTCGAATAGGCCAGAAGCTGGCGCTGTGCCTCGGCCCAGAGCAGTGCTGGGTCGATCCCATCCTGGCCCAGGAATCCGTGGGAATGGCTTGCAAAGCGGTTGCGCCGTTTGCGCGAGTGGATCACCGCTACCCGGCGCCGTGCGCGTAGAAGCTGCAGCGCTGCGGCCATGCCTGCGTAGCTGCCGCCGATGACGATCACGTCTTCCATGTCCTACTCCTTTGCGGTCCTAGACCTGCCTGGCGGCGCGCGATGCCGCGACCCGCTGATTTGGGAGCCGCGACCCCGGCAGCCCGGCAATCACCTAGTCGGCGTCCTCTCCCGTCGTCGGGCGCAGGCGCAGCGCGGCGTGGCCGAGCTGCAGGTCGGTGTCTCAGGTAATCAGCTTCCGGACATCGCGAGCGTGTCTGCGCCTTCGTTTCCCATCGACGGAACGCGGCCAAGGAAATCGCGGATCAGCGATGCGATTTCGCCCGCATGCGTCTCCAATGCAAAATGCCCCGCATCCAAAAGATGCACCTCGGCCTCCGGCAGGTCACGCATGTAGGCTTTGGCGCCCGCCGGAATGAAAGCCGGATCATGGCGTCCCCAGGCGGCTAACAGCGGCGGGCGATGCGCGCGGAAATACGCCTGGAATTCCGGATAGAGCGCCAGGTTGGTACGGTAGTCGCGGATCAGGTCAAGCTGGATGTCCTCCGCACCGGGCCGCGCCATGTAGGCGATGTCGAGTTCGTAGCCATCGGGGGACAGCCGTTCGGGATCGGCTCCGGTGCCGTACTGCCAGGTCCTGATCGTGTCGGGAGACAGCGACGGGCGGCAGGCTTCGCGGTTCGCGTCGCTCGCATCGCGCCAGTATTCCTCCCAAGGACCCCACTGGTCGCTGAAACCGTCGGTGTAGGCGTTGCCGTTCTGGCTGATGATCGCGGAGACACGCTCTGGGTGACGCATCGCGAGGCGCAGGCCCACCGGCGCGCCATAGTCGAAGATGTAAAGCGCGTAGCGATCGAGCGACAGAGCCTCGGTGAACCCTTCGATCACGTCGGCGAGACGGTCGAAACTGTAGTCGAACGTCCCGCGTTGCGGTGCCTTGGTCTGGCCGAACCCGGGCAGGTCGGGCGCGATCAGTCGGTAGCGATCGGCCAGAAGCGGGATCAGGTCACGAAACATGTGGCTGGCGGTCGGGAACCCGTGCAGCAGCAAGAGGACCGGGGCATCAGCCGGTCCGGCCTCGCGATAGAAGACCTCGACGTCGCCGATCTTCCGGGACCGGTAGTAGAAGTTCGTGGGGAAAGCGGGCATTTCAATCTCTTTCGGAGTTCCGAGGTTTTGGCAGGGGTTGCCAGACATGTTTCCGCTCTCGGCAACCCCTCATGGACGGTCATTGGACGCTAGGTTCGGTCGGGAATGCGGGCGATGACCTTGATTTCGAAATCGAAGCCCGAGAGCCAGCTGACGCCGATTGCCGTCCATGTCGGGTGGGGAGCCGCCGGGAAGAACCTGTTCTTCACCGGCATGATCGTCGCGAACTGCGTCTCGGGGTCGGTGTGGAAGCTGGTCACATCGATGATATCATCGAAGCTCGCCCCGGCTGCTTTCAGCACGGCCTCGAGACTCTGAAAAGCCAAGGTGACCTGACTTGCGAAGTCCGGCTCCGGCGAGCCGTCCTCGCGGCTACCGACCTGCCCGGAGACGAAGAGAAGATCGCCAGAGCGGACGGCGGCCGAATAGCCATGCGCTTCGTAGAGCGCATGCCGGTTGGCGGGGAAGATAGCATTTCGTTGAGACATGGATCGTATCCTTTGTTGGCCAGAGGGGTAGACTGTTGAATGGGGTTGGGAGGTGCGGCGTCCGGGTGACGCCGCGCTGCGGTCTGCTTAGGCAGTGACAAAGGCCAGCAGATCGGCGTTCAGCACATCGGCGTTCACCGTCAGCATCCCATGCGAGAAGCCAGGGTAGGTTTTGAGCGTGCCATTGCGCAGAAGCTTGACCGCCTTCAGGGCCGAGGCGGCGATCGGGACCACCTGATCGTCCTCGCCGTGCAGCACCAGGGTGGGGACGGTGATCGCCTTCAGGTCCTCGGTCTGATCGGTCTCCGAGAAGGCCTTGATGCCATCATAATGCGCCTTCGCGCTGCCCATCATGCCCTGGCGCCACCAGTTCTGGATCACGCCCTCGTGGACTTGCGCGCCGTCGCGGTTGAAACCGTAGAACGGACCGGCGGGCACGTCCCGGAAGAACTGCGCACGGTTTCCGGCAAGCGCTGCGCGAAAGCCGTCAAAGACTGCCATTGGCGTGCCCTCGGGGTTGGCGTCGGTTTGCAGCATGAGCGGCGGGATGGCGGCGACGAGCACCGCCTTGGCCACTCGGCCAGCCGGTCCGCCGTGCCGGGCGACATAGCGCGCCACCTCGCCGCCACCGGTGGAATGGCCGATATGGACCGCGTTCCGCAGATCCAGCGCCTCGGCCACGGCAAAGGCATCAGCGGCGTAATGGTCGATGTCATGCCCTTCGGCCACCTGGGCGGAGCGTCCATGCCCGCGCCGGTCATGGGCCACGACGCGGTACCCCTTTTCGAGGAAGAAAAGCATCTGCGCGTCCCAGTCATCCGAGCTGAGCGGCCAGCCGTGATGGAAGACGATGGGCTGGGCGTCCCTTGGGCCCCAGTCCTTGTAGAAAATCTGCACGTTGTCGTCGGTGGTAATGTAACTCATGGAAGGCACTCCTTTCTGCAGGTCGAGAGTTGTCGGTTCGTTGGCTCGCGCGGGGCCCGACGGAAGGCCCGCGCTGACTGCGAGCGCCGATGCCGCGATCAGTGCGTGGCGGCGGCTGAGCAGCAGGCTTGGTTCGGGACTGGAAGACATGATCAGCTCCATTGGTTTTCGAAGGGGCGGCGCGACCAAACCTGGGATGTCTGGACCTTGGTCTGGGCGCGCCGAACACGTTCGAGCAAGTTCGGTTCTCGCGGCGCAATGTGTCGCGATTGGCGTGAATGTGCTCGACGCGGTCGGTTGGCGTTAGTGCCGACCGGCTTGCTTTTCCTTCAACGATCCGTTGAAGCTATTGCGATGGAGACTCTGTCAAACCTTGAAGCCTTCGTGCGCAGCGCCGAGTGCAGCAGCTTCTCCGAGGCTGCCCGCCGGTTAGGGCTGACGCCGGCAGCGGTCAGTCGCAACGTCGCCATGCTGGAGCGAAATCTGGGCATCCGGCTGTTCTACCGCTCGACGCGGGGGCTGAGGCTCACCGAAGCGGGGGAGAACTTTCTTGCGTCTGTCGGAGACCCACTCGACCGGCTGCAGGGCGCGATTGCGACTGTCACCGCATACGGACCCGAACCAGCCGGCACGCTCAAGCTCAGCATGCCTCCGTCATTCGGGGTGGCGCATGTGCTGCCGCTCCTGCCCGGCTTCCTTGCGCGCTATCCTCTGATCCGGGCGGAATGGCACTTTGAGAACCGCGTCGTCGATCTGGTCGCAGAAGGCTACGATGCCGCCATGAGCGGCGCGGTTGAACACTCGCCAGGGACCGTTGCCCGCAAGCTCGCGCCGCTGCACGGCATCGCTGTCGCATCGCCGGGGTACATGGCGGGCCGAAACGCTCCGACCGATCCGGCGGGGCTGTCCAATCTCGACGGCATCGCAAGGCGCGTGCTGCGGACCGGCCGCATCCGGCACTGGACCATGCGCAACGCTGCCGGCCACGAGATGGCGGCAGTTCTTGCCGAGACCGTCGTGCTGAACGAGCCGATCGCCATCCGCGAGGCCGCGCGCCTCGGGCTCGGCGTCGCCATCCTCGCGGTGGCCGAGGTCTTGTCGGATCTTGAGGAGGGTCGGCTGATCCGCCTTTTGCCGGACTGGTACGCCGACGTGGGCGGGATTTCGGTATACTACGCTTCGCGCACCCTTCTTCCGGCCAAGACGCGGGCCTTCATCGACTGGATCGATGCGGCGTTCCGGGATAACCGCTACCCCGAGCGCTTCAGCGGGCATCCGCCTCGCCTTCCTTTGGGTGGTGCGTAGCGTCCCTATGGCGCGACAAACTGCACGCGAGCAGGATCGAAAGTCTCGCGCACGACCCCGCAAACGTGTTGCACGGCCCTGTCGAGGTTCTGCCGGGCGTGCCAAGCGACGCTCAGGGTGAAGCCATCGACCGCGACCGGAGGTGCAAAGACGGCCAGATCAAGCCGCGCTTGCGCAGCGATGCTCTGTCGCGGAAGCATTGCCATCATATCGGTCGCCGCCAGCACTGCCGGCACGAGCTGGAAGGATGGCACGACAAGCCCGACGCGTCGCCGGCAGCCCATCGCGGCGAGGTGGGAATCGAGCGGAGTGCGCAGGTCGCCACGGCCGGAAACGACGACATGCGAGCATGCAAGCCACGCATCAAGATCGAAAGCTTCGACCGCCGGGTGGCCCTTGCGCATTGCGACGACGTACTCGGCATCGAACAGCGTCCGGACTTCCACATTCTCGATCTCGCGATCAAACACCGCGATCGCAAGGTCCGTATCTCCGTCCAGAAGCTCCCGCGCGACCGCATCCTGACCAAGCCAGGGCCGGAACGCCACCGTGATGCCCGGTGCGGTCCGCGCAAGACCCTGGACCAGCGGTGATGCCAGCAGGGCAGCAGGATCGTCCGTCGTAGTGATGCGAACCACGCGCTCGATCCGGTCCAACGGCATCTCCTCCGGATCGAGCAGGGTCTCCACCCCCGCCAGAATGGACCGCAACGGCGCACGCAGCGTCTCGGCCAGCGGCGTGCGGGTCATGCCCCCGCGTCCGCGCTCCAGCAAGCGATCGCCAAGAAGGTCGCGGCACCGCTGCAGGGCGCTGGAGACAGCGGGCTGCGACAGGTTCAGCCGATGGGCCGCGCGACTGACATGCGCCTCGTCAAGGAGCGCTTCGAGAACGACGAGAAGGTTCAGGTCAATACCACGCAAATTCATGAGACGGATAATACACTATACCTTATATCCATTGGAAGAATTTTGAACGCCGGACCATATTCGGATTATTCCCAAGCCGAAGGAGGCCCTTGTGACCCAGACTCTCATCCTGCTCTTTCACCCCGACATCGAAAGATCGAAAGCGAATGCGGCCTTGCAATCCGCAGCCCGCACTGTCCCCGGTACGCTGGTGGTGGACATGCAGAAACGTTATCCCGGCGGCGTCATCGACATGCACACGGACGGTGCTGCCGAAGCGCGCGCGCTTCTGGAAGCTGACCGGATCGTGCTGCAGTTTCCAATCCAATGGTATTCGACGCCCCCTCTGCTAAAGACGTGGCAGGACGCTGTCCTGACGCGGATGTGCTACATCCATGCCAATACGGAGGGTGACAAGCTCGCCGGCACACCCCTGATGATCGCCGCAACGGCGGGCAATACCCCGGCTGCATACGGCCGTGGCGGCGCCAATCACTTCACCATGGATGAACTCCTGGCGCCGCTCCGGGCGACTGCCCTGCGCTGTGGCCTGCCCTGGCATCCTCCGCACCTTGTCTTCCGGGCCGACAGGCTGGAGCCGGCAGAGCTGGCCACCGCCAAGGAAGGCTATGTCCAAGCCCTGAGGGTCTTCATCGCGGCAACGCCCGCCCACAACCGGAAGGCAGCCTAAGCCATGCAGAAACCGACCCACGACACGCTTGCCGATCTTGGCCGCGGCACGCCCGCCCCGTTCATTGCCGCGGCATACAGCCTGCCTGCGCTTCTCGCGCTTCAGTTCCTGCTGGCAGGTCAGGCGCTCTTTGCCGGGCTTCCCTGGGGCCTTCACGGCGCGCTTGGCGGCGCGATCGCTGTCCCGGTCTTCACACTCCTCTTGTATTCCCTTGCCGTGCCACGGTTGCAGGGATTCGGATGGTGGGCCGGGGTGCTTGCGATCCTCTACGTCCTTCAGCTCGTCTTGGCCTCGTCCGGCGCTGGCGCCCTTGCCATCCACCCCTTCAACGCAGCCCTTTTGCTGACGGCCTCGCTTGTCTTCCTGTTCAAGGTCGAGCAGCGGAGATCCGCACAAACCGAAACAGGCTGACCCGGCACCTTACGTTACGGCAAGCAGTCCGCAAAGCATGACCCGTCGGAGAAAATCCGCGCCCTTTCTTGATCTTTGCGGGTAGTTGCTTGCCGGAAGAGGTGACGCTGGCCTACGCCGCATCCGAAAAGGCCGGGCAGGTCATCCACCGCTAGGCATGAATCCATCCTGCGAGGACGCACTATGCGCATTCTTCTGGTCGAAGACGAGCCACGGCTTGCGGAATCGCTGCGTGCAGTCCTCGAGCGCGAGCGGTTCATCGTGGACCATGCCGGCGGTCTGGAGGCCGCACGGGACGCAAGTCTGTCGGGATCGTTTGATCTCGTCCTCCTCGACAGGTCTCTGCCCGACGGCGAAGGCCTGTCGCTGCTTCCCTCCCTGCGTGCTGGCAGCCCCGGGATACATGTCATCGTCCTTAGCGCCCGCAGCGGGATAGATGACCGTGTCGAAGGCCTTGACGGCGGGGCCGACGATTATCTCACCAAACCCTTTTCCGTCGACGAGATGCTCGCGCGCATCCGAGCGGTCCGTCGCCGTCCGGCCGAACTGGCCGGTGCAAAGATCCAGGCCGGAACTCTCGTCTTCGACCTCGCGCACGAGGAAGTAGAAGTGGCCGGCGTGCGGATCGACCTGCCGAGACGGGAACTGCGGGTGCTTGCTGCCCTGATCAAGCGTCGCGGCAGGACTGTGCAGCGCGAGGCACTTGAGAACGCGGTTTTCGGGTTCGACGACGAAATCCAGTCCAATACGCTTGATTCTCATGTCTCCCGTCTGCGCCGAAGATTGAGCGCCGCTGGCGCAGAAGTCGAGATTCACGCCATTCGGGGTGTCGGCTACCTGCTGCGCGAAGTCCCGTGAAGCGGTCGCCATCCCTGAAACGACCGCTGATAATCTATCCGCTGGTCTTCCACTTCGTCACGCTTCTGGCCTCCTTCGCCATCCTCATTGCAGTTGCGATCCGCGTCGACAGCGGCGGCCCCTATACCGACGAGCGGATCATCCCGGTCTTTGCGAAGGCAGTGGTGCGCGACGCGGGCGGCCGTCTCTCGGTGGTCATGACGCCGGAACTGGCCGACCTGCGCGCAACCGCGCCCGACCTGTGGTTCGTCGCCGAAGACGACGCCGGGGCGAGCGTGGCCTTCGGTTCGGTTCCCGAACACTACGCTTCTCTGCTCGGCCGCCTGAGCGACCTCTCCTATGCGCAGCTGCGCGACCGTGCCGCGCCCTATGATCTGGCAGCCGTGATCCGAAGGGAGACAACCGAGATCGGCACCCTGACCATTCTCGGCCACGGCGCACTGTCGGAATTGAGCTTCATCATGGTGTTCGCGACCAATACCATCATCCTGCCAATCTTCGCCCTGCTGACGCTGACATCGCTAGTTGTCACGCCCTGGATCGTCCGGCGGTCCCTGTCGGGCCTGTCGCGCATCGCACGGGAGGCGGAGGGAATCGACGCGGACAGCCGAGGGCGCCGTCTGAGCGAGGCCTACGTCCCCCGCGAGATCGCGCCGCTCGTAAGGGCAGTAAACGACGCCCTGCGCCGCCTTGACGACGGGTACGAACGCCAGCAGCGGTTCATCGCTTCCGCTTCGCACGAACTGCGCACGCCCATAGCCATTCTTGCGAGCAAGGTGGAGGCAGCCGAAAACGAGGCCGTCCGCGCCCTGGCACTGGACGTCCAACGGCTCGCGACGATGACCGAACAGCTTCTCGACTTGCATCGCCTGGAGAGCAACCGCCATAATACGGCCTTCGACCTCGCAGCAGTTGTCCGCCGGGTTGTCGGAGACCTCGCACCGCTCGTTATTGCGAACGGCCGTTCCATATCGGTTGAGGTCCTAGGGAGCGAAACCTGCATGGGCGATGCCGCCGCGTTGGAGCGCGTGCTCAGGAACCTCGTTCAGAACGCGATCGACCACGGCGGGACCACAGTAGTCGTCCGTGTATGTGGAGCTGCCTTCGAGGTCGAGGACGATGGTCCGGGAATACCGCCCGAAGAGCGCGAGCGCGTGTTCGAGCCCTTTTACCGACTTCGGCCACGCGCCACGGGAAGCGGCCTCGGCCTTAACCTCGTGCGAGAGGTCATCGACCAACATGGCGGCCACGTGGATATCCTGGCTGCGTCCGCGGGCGGCACTGTTGTCCGGGTTGACCTGAGCTCCTCATGAGATCCGTGCCGTTGCTTGCCCGTTCCACGTGTTCTTTTGTGGGATTTATCCTCGCTTGCCGCCGACCCAGCGTCCCGCCGACTTCTGAAGCGCCAGCAGGCGGCGGGAGCGCGGTCGGCGCGGTGGATCACGCCAAGAAGCTTACGGTGTCAGCACTCTCTGCGGCTCGGGTCGCGGTCGCAGCGTTGCGCGCGTGCCCGATCAGAAATGATCTGGGCGTTGAGCGCGGTCTCGCTCGTAAGGTTTTGCAGTTGGGCCCTTTCGAGTGCGTCAGGATCGTCTGTCACGCACCCAGCCACCAATGCCGTGAGCATTGCCGCAAAGCACAGGCGCGTCATTGCTCGATGGTTTTGTGAGAAGGGGAAATGTCGCATGTTGTTTTCCTTTTAGCGTCTTGATTGCTGATTGCGGCGGCTGTCCGCATCGCTGCAGACCTCCGTCGCAGCGCAAGATGCCGGCGAAGATTGCGTGAACATGGCGCTGTTCCAAGAATCTCACTTGGCCAAACGCCTACCTTGCCAACAGGCAGGCAGGCGGCTGGACCCGGTTTGCTGATAACTAGGTCCGCGCCCAGGAGCGACCGAGCCGACGCGTTCTGGAAAAGTCGCTTCAGAAAATGCGAACGCGTTGCCCCTTAGCGTGACGTTGGGCCCACAGGCCGGGCGCTATCCCCTCATGCCGAACGAAAGCCAAGGTGAACGCGCTGGCCGAGCCGTAGCCGACCCGGTGCGCGATTTCGGCGTTGGTCAAGTCACCGCGTAGAAGGAGGTCACGCGCAACTGCCATTCGCCAAGCCCTTGCATATTCCATGGGGGCGCACCCGAGCGCGGACCTGAATCGTTCAAAGAAGGCCGAGCGTGACATGCCCGCCTCTCGGGCCAGCCCTGTCACGGTCAGGACGCCACCCTTGGCGTCATGGATCCTATGCAGCGCGGCCCCGAGCCTCGGGTCCGACAGTCCGCGCAAGAGCCCCGGCGGACCCGCGTGACCGGGGCTTGACCGCAACGCCTCGATCATCAGCACCTCCAGCAGCCGTTCGAGGATCATGGCGCGGGCGGGCCGGTCGGCACGTGTCTCCTCATGGATCACGGGCACGAGGGCCATCAGCCGGTTGTGCCCGGAGACATGGATCATCTGCGGAAGCAGGGACAGGAGCAGGGTCCTGTCCGGCACGTCGAACCGGCAGTGCCCGACAAGAGCGTGCATCTCCACCGGGCTGTCAGAAGGGCCAAGGCGGAATGTGCCCGGTCCGGTCTCGAGCGGGAGTCGCGCCGCGCCTGGGGGCGGCGGGACTTCGCTTGTCATCGTGAAACTGTCCAGTGCCGGGACCATCACGAAATCCCCTCCTTCCAGCAGGACCGGCGCTTGGCCCCTGACCTCCAGACGCGCGCGCCCCTGGACAATAGCAACATAAAACGGGCTCGCCATGTCGGTGCGGTCGACCTGCCAGCGCCCTCCGGCCACGACCATCTTCGAGATGTCTGGGCGGGGTTTGAGAAGTGCTACGACGCTGGACAACGGGTCTGGTGCGAGTTCGGACATGCGTTTGGACTTTTGATGAAGAACCATGGACTTCGGAATATAGGAGGTCCAACCCTTCCCGTCTATCTCCCGGTCACACAGACAAGGAGAGACCTCATGCCCCGTATCCTCATCACCGGCTGCTCCTCGGGCTTCGGACAAGCCATCGCCGCACGCTTTCTTGACGAAGGCTGGGAGGTTGTCGCGACGATGCGCACACCCGCAGCAGAGGGACTGCCAATCTCTGAGCGCCTCCGGACCCTTCCCCTCGACGTGACGCAGCCGCTGAGCATCGAAGCGGCGCTGGCCGAAGCCGGGCCGATCGATGCGCTGGTCAACAATGCCGGTGTTGGGATGCTGAACGTCCTGGAAGGCACGGCGATCGACAAGGCGCGCGAGCTCTTCGAGATCAACGTGCTCGGCACGATGGCGATGACGCAGGCCGTGATGCCGGCGATGCGCCAGCGTCGAGCCGGTGTGATCGTCAACATCAGTTCCAGCGTCACTCTGCGCCCGTTGCCAGCACTGTCGATCTACTCTGCCAGTAAGGCGGCGGTGAATGCCTTCACTCAGAGCTTCGCGCTTGAAGCTGCCGAGTTCGGCGTGCGGGCCCGGCTCGTCCTGCCCGGCAGCGCCCCGGAAACGTCCTTCGGCAAGAACGCCGTGGCGCGCATGGGGATGGAGCCTACGGACCCTTCGTCCAAGCCTATGTCCAGTCCCGGCGCAACGCGACCGAGAAGACGTCAGCCCTGGATGTGGCAAACGCGGTGTGGCGCGCGGTCACCGATATCGACGCCTCGATGCGGCTGCCCGCAGGGGCCGATGCCGAGGCCCTGTTCCGGGAAGAGGGTCGCTTCGCGGCATGAGGCGCGTTTCCTCAAACTGTAACGGCGCCCTCCGCAACCTTTCGTGACCCCTCCAGGAGACCAGAAGAATGAACCGCTTGATAGATCTCGCCCGGCATCTGCCGACGCCCGAGGCCGGCATGACAGTCGCCTATACTCCAATCCGGCTGACCCTGCCGAACCGGCCCGCACTGGAACTGCGGCTGACCGCGCCAGCCGCGGGCCGTGACCTTCCCATCGTGCTGTTCTCGCACGGGTATGGGCCGTCGCACTACATTCCCTCCAAGGACGGCTACGCCCCTGTTGTCCAGTTCTGGGCAGAACGCGGCCTTGCAGTCATCCAGCCGACCCACGCGAGCTCCCGCGTCGGCGGGCTGGGGGATGGTCCGCCGGAGGCACCGTTCTACTGGCGCGAGAGGGTAGCGGAAATGCGGGCGATCCTCGACCAGCTTGACGAGGTGGAGCGACAGGCCCCGGCCGTGGCGGGTCGCCTTGACCATGGCCGGATCGCGGTCGTCGGGCATTCTTTCGGCGGCCACACCTCGGCGCTTCTCCTGGGAGCGCGGCTGCATGGAGAGGATTTCTCCGACTCGCGGATCGGCGCGGGGGTCCTTTTGGCGGCCCCCGGTAGGGGTGGAGACGACCTCACCCCCGAAAGTGCCGCGCGATTTCCCTTCTTCGACGTGGACTACGGCACGATCCAGAAGCCGATCCTTGTGGTCTGCGGAGCCGAGGACAATCCGCACTTCACGCCACGCGGTCCCGACTGGCATGCCGACGCCTTCCACGACGCCCCGGAAGCGAACGCCCTTCTAACCATCGCCGGCGTGGGCCACGGCCTTGGCGGCATCGCGGGCCTCGACGCGAAAGAGACCGAGGCCGAAGTGCCCGACGCGCTGGAAGCGACACGCCGTCTGTCCTTCGCCTGGCTTGCCAGAGGTTTCGGCATCGACGCAAAGATGTGGGACACCGGGCGCGCCGCCCTGAGTGGCGCCGCCGCGGACCTCGCCGTTCTTGCTGAAAAAGGCGAAGGATCGACAGGATAACGTTTCCTGACGGTCGGGGACGACCGGCTTTCCGTTCAAGCGTGATCCCCGACCGACATCGAGCGAGCGGGGTCGGACGCTCGGACGCGGCTCGGTCGAAGTCCAACGTACCCGCTCGCGCTCCTTGGCTGCCTGTCCGATCTCAGGCGGCGTCGATCTCGGGCACCCCGACAGCGGCAAGCTTCCGTTGCTGGGCCATGATTTCAGTGAACGACAGGCCCGGATTCGCCTCGGCCAGCATACCGACCTTCATCCAGAACTCGGCTTGGGCATTGATCGAACGGCACATGACGACGCTAGCCTTGCGCAGTTCCTCGTGCATGTGGTCGGCGATCTTCACGATGCCCATTCGGATCGGTCCTTTTCGTCAATATACGAATCATTTATGTATCGTATATTCGGTGCCCTCGTCCGTCAATCGGCCAGCACCGCCAAGACCAAGAGAAAGAAAGGACATCGGGTGGCAACCTACATCAACGTGCCTGTCGCTCCGCCCGCGCAAAGCGCCCGACGGAAAGAGAGCATCAAGCTTTACGGACCGGACGCGTTCGAGGGGATGCGCCGTGCCGGGGAATTGACCGCCAGATGTCTGGACGGCGTCGCAGCACTTGTCCCGGACGGCACGCCCCTGGCCGAGATCAACACCTTCGTTCTCGACTTCGCCGCAACGCACGGCGCGAGGCCAGCGACACTGGGTTACAAGGGCTATGCCTACGCCTGTTGCACGTCGATCAATCATGTCGTGTGCCACGGGTTCCCGACCGAAAGAAAGCTGCGGGACGGTGACATCGTGAACGTCGACGTGACGTTGGTCGTTGACGGCTGGTTTGGCGACTCCAGCCGCATGTACGCCGTCGGACATCCGAAGAAAGCGGCGGAGCGGCTGATCCGCATCGCTCATGAGGCGATGATGCAGGGCATCCGGGCGGTCCGTCCGGGCGCGCGGCTGGGCGACATCGGCCATGCCATCCAAAGCTACGCGGCCTTGGAGCGATGTTCCGTGGTCCGCGACTTCTGCGGTCACGGGATCGGGCAGGTCTTTCACGACTCGCCGAACATCCTGAATTTCGGCAGACCGAACACGGGGCCGGAGCTGCGCGAGGGAATGATCTTCACGGTGGAACCGATGATCAATCTGGGACGACCGGAGGTCAAAATGCTCGCCGACGACTGGACCGCCGTGACACGGGACAGGTCATTGTCGGCCCAGTTCGAGCATTCGATCGGCGTGACAACAGAAGGGTTCGAGATCTTTACCCTCTCGCCCCAGGGACAGCATGCCCCGGGCATCGACCTCGCAGCCGTTCACGCCTGAAGGGGTGGTCTTGTCGAATTCGCGTTCAAGCGCCGCGACCGGTACCTTTGATAAAGCAGGAAAGATGATGGTCCATCAGGAAGAACTGACCGCTCCGAGCCCCATGGGCGCCCTCAAGGGAACCTTGACCCTTCCGTCCCAGGATGAGCCGCTTCCGAACAGGACGCCGGTGTTTGTGATCGTGCCCGGCTCAGGCGCGACCGACCGCGACGGCAATTCGCCCCTGGGCATCGCGGCCGCGCCTTACAAATTGCTCGCCGAAGCGCTGGCCGAGCGGGGGTATCCTTCGGTGCGCATCGACAAGCGCGGCATGTTCGGTTCCGCAGACGCGGTTTTGAACCCGAACGATGCGACGATCGCAAGCTACGGCGACGACCTCCTTGCCTGGACGAACGCCATCCGTAGGCGGCTGCCCGCAAAGGACGGCACGCGCTGCGTCATCCCCATCGGTCACAGCGAGGGCGGCCTTGTCGCCCTGGCGGCAGTGGCCCGCATTCCGGACGCCTGTGGGTTGATCGTGATCGCCAGCATCGGCAGACCCCTGGACGAGGTGATACGCGAGCAGTTGCGCGCTAACCCCGCGAATGCCCCTTTCCTCGCCGAGGCCGAAACGACGCTCGCGGCGTTGAATCGCGGAGAGCGCGTCGATGCGGGCACGATACAGGCCGCGCTACGACCCCTGTTCGCGCCGGAGGTTCAGGGCTTCCTGATCGACGCGATGTCCTACGACCCGGTTGCACTGGCAGCCCGGGTCAAGGTTCCAGTGCTCGTGGTCCAAGGCACGCGCGACCTGCAAGTCAGCGTCGCGGACGCACGCAATCTGTCAGGTGCGGCACCCGATGCCACCCTCGCACTGGTTCCGGGCGTCAATCACGTCCTGAAGCTCGTGGCATCCGATGATCCCACGGCAAACCTTGCGACTTACGCGAACCCGGATCTTCCAATTGCGTCCGAGGTCGTGGATGCAGTCACGACGTTCGTGGAGGGCATCGCCAGGGAATAGTCGTCAGCCCCGGCCAGCGGATTCCTTCATTGCCGCGACAATCGCGACGGCTTCGGTCGCAAGCTGGCCGCGCGTAGGCGTTGTTCCCAAGACCACCATGCGCCAGTAAAGCCGTGCAGGAAGCAGATCGAGGGCCAGATCGCGGTCAACGTCCCGGTCCAACTCGCCCCGGGCAATCGCGCGGTCCAGAATGACCTGCGCCTGCTCCCGGCGCGCTTTCGCCACTTCGGTGTTCAGCTCCCGCATCGGAGCGGACCGCGCGGCCTCGGCATGAAGATCGGGCAGGATGCGACGGATCATGGGGTGGCGCAGGACCGCTCGAAGGCGGGTCAGGAAGTCCAGAACATCTGCCGCCAAGCTTCCATGATCTTCGGGCATCGCCATCGTCAGCCCAAGCGTTGTCACCGCCGCCGCCGCGAATTCTTGGTGCGAGGCGAAGCGGCGATAGATCGCGGCCTTGCCCGCCCCGGCTCTGGCGGCCACGCGTTCGAGGCTGATCGCCGCAAAGCCGCGTTCCGCCCATTCTTCGAAGAAGGCGCGATAGAGCGCCTCGGTCAGCTCCGCGCTTTGCACGGCTGCCCCGGAAGGTTTTCGTCCGGATTTTTGGACGGAACGGTTGCGTTCCAACGATTGCCTCCTATATCGTCGATACGATACCGTTCCATCCATAGGAGGTTTCTCCATGCCTGACAAGTTCGATAGCTTCTCCGACCTGCTTCGCGCCGCACTCGGTGATCGGCTCGACCCTGCGGACAGCCTGCTTGGCCTGTTCGCAGCTGATGTGATCTTCGAGTTTCCCTATGCACCTGACGGGCTGCCTAAGCGGCTGGATGGGACGGCTGCCCTTGCTGCCCACCTGGAAAGGCTTGGCCCGTTGCTCAATTTCGGGCCGATGGAGTTGGGCAACGTCCATGCCGATGGCGCTACGGTGATCTTCGAGTTTTCCTGCCGTGGCGCGGGCGTGGCCACAGGCGCGCCCTACAATCAGGCCTACATCTCCGTGGTCACCTTGCGGGACGGGCGCATTGCGCACTACCGCGACTACTGGAACCCGCTCGTGGTGCTGACGGCCTTGGGCGGCACCGAGGCCGCCGCCGCCGCATTTGAGGGGGCAGCTTGATGCGGGTCCTCATCACCGGAGGCAAGGGCAAGACGGGCCGCCGCGTGGTGGCCCGCTTTTCCGCGTCAGGCATCGACGTCGCGATCGGTACACGCACGCCCGATGGGCCCCGGGACAGGCGCTTCGACTGGGCCGATCCGTCTTCGGCCTCGGCCTTCGACGGATGCGATGCGGTCTACCTCGTCGCGCCGACCGATCGCACCGACCATTTGGCCGTCATGCAACCGCTTCTGGAGGAAGCGATGGAGCGGGGCGTCCGGCGCTTCGTTCTGCTCAGTTCGTCGCTTCTTGAGCCCGGCGGCCCCATGATGGGAGAGGTCCATGCATGGTTGGCCGAAAGCGCCCCGGAATGGGCCGTGCTGCGCCCCTCTTGGTTCATGCAGAACTTCTCTGAAGGGCCGCATGCCATCACGATCCGGGACGAAGGGATCATCTACAGCGCCACCGCCACCGGGCGTGTCGGCTTCATCGACGCCGAGGATATCGCCGCCACGGCTGTCACCTGCTTGACGGCCACAGCGCCCCTCAATTCCGACGTCGTCCTGACGGGGCCGGAGGCGTTGAGCTACGACGACATCGCGGCGATCATCGCTACGGCCCTTGGTCGGCCCGTGCGCCACGTGTCACTTGACCCGGCCGCTCTGACAGCGCGCTTCGTGGCGCAAGGCCTGCCGCCCGACTATGCCAACACGCTCACGGCCATGGACTCGTACATTGCGGCAGGCGCCGAGGATTGCACGACGCCGGGCGTCGAGCAGGCCACGGGGCAGCGGCCTACGTCCTTCCTTTCCTTTGCCAGTCGTGTCCTTAAAAACTGGAAGTGACGCGCCGGGCAGCGGCATCCGCCTACCATACCACAACTGTAACTGGCCCCCCGTGATGCACTTTCGAAATCGGTGCGGTCCATTCAACGTTGCCCTAAACAGCGCTTTCGGCCATCACGCCCTCGCGGATCATTTCCACTGCGGCATGACGGCATCGGGGTACCGCGCGCCGAAGCCGCCGGCCGGCAGGATCTTAGCGATCCGTTGCAGGTCGTCTTCGGAGAGCTGGAGGTGGACAGCGCCGACATTCTCCTCAAGCCGCGCGATGTTGCGTGTGCCGGGAATGGGAACGATGTCGTCGCCCTGGGCCAGCAGCCAGGCCAGGGCCAGTTGAGAGACTTTCGCGCCACGCTCCTTGGCGAAGGTGTCAAGCTGGCGTACCGCCTCGACATTCTTTTCGAAGGCGCCCGGCTGCCAGCGCGGATCGAAGCTGCGCATGTCGCTTTTGTCGTACTGGTTCGCAGGCTTGGCCGTCCCGGTCAGGAAGCCACGGCCAAGCGGCGCGTAAGGCACGAAGCCGATGCCAAGGTCCCGCAGCAGCGGAAACAGTTGCTCGACATCGCGCTCGAACAGCGAATACTCGGTCTGCAGCATCGCGACCGGCTGGACCGCATGGGCGCGGCGTATGGTTTCGGGCCCCGCCTCGCTCAGCCCGAAATGACTGACCTTTCCCGCCTGGATGAGGTCCTTCACTGTTCCCGCAACGTCCTCGATCGGCACTTCGGGATCAACGCGGTGTTGGTAGAGCACATCGACATGGTCCACGCCGAGAAAGCGCAAACTGTTGTCGAGAACCTCGCGGATATGGTCCGGCCGACTGTCGTAGCCATAATCGTGCGTCCAGCCGAACTTGGTGGCGATCACGACGTCGTCCCGCACCGGTGCCAGTGCTTCCCCGACAACGCGTTCGTTGTGGCCCCAGCCATACATCTCGGCGGTGTCGAAGAACGTCACACCGATCTCGTGGGCGCGCCTGAGGGTCCTGACCGCGTCGTTCGTGCTGTCCGGCCCGTAGAACTCGGTGATCCCCATGGCACCATAGCCGATGGCCGACACCTCCGGGCCGTCCCGGCCTAGTCTGCGTCTAGGCAGGATGTTCTCTTGACGGGCGTTGACCACGATTGTCTCCTTCGTGTGACGTGCCTAATGTGGCATCTAGGATTTATTTTGGCACTGAGTGCCATTTTTAGCATGGAGTGTCAATGCAGGCGCAGTCCGCTGGTTTCGGCAGCTCGCTAAGGAAGATCAAGGCAGACGCAGTCGCGGCATCCCTTGCCGCGACTGCGCTGATCTTGTTCGACAAAAAGGGGTTCGATGGCGTGACGGTCGACGAGATCGCGTCGGCCTGCGGCATCTCGCGGCGAAGTTTCTTCCGCTACTTTGCAACGAAGGAAGACATCGTCGTTTCGGGCCACGCCGCGTTCGGCGAGAGAATCACTGAACGGGTGAGGGCCCAGCCGCAGGATGAGGACGTCTGGACCTCGCTGCGGCGCGGCTACGATATCCTTGTCGACAACGTCGACCGCGACCCTGAAGGCGCGGCGAGGACCATGCGTGTAATCAACGCCACGGCAAGCCTGCGCGCCCATACGATTGAGAAGCACATCGCTTGGGCGGTCGGTCTTGCCCCAGAAATCGCGCGTCGCCTGGGCGACGCCGACGCCCGGCGGCTGGAGGCGGACGCCCTGGTTCACGCATCGTTTGCCTGCCTCGATGTCGCGCTGGCCCATTTCACCCCCGGCGAAGACGCTTCCCTAAGCGCCAAACTGGACGCGGCGTTCGATGCGCTTCGCCCGGTTCGTACGCGCTGATGTGGCCGAGGGTGTTCAATGCCCTTAGTGCAGCCAAGATCACTCGCCGGATGTCGCAGGCGTCCGCGCGGGCCCGGATTTTCGCGTTGTCCACCAGACAATCGCGGTGATGACTGCAAGCCCGGCGCTCGGGACAAGGTTGGCGGGAGTTCCAGCGATCTCGCCACGGCGGCTCAAGTGGCCTCCCAGGTCGAGGTGGAGCGTGGTGGCAAGGACAAGCGCACTGACGTTGTAGACCGCGTGCAGGACGATGGCGACCTCAAGGCCTCCGGTCCTCCAGGTGATGATCGCCATCGCCCCGAAAAGCACGAGATACGAGCCAAGGATGTACGGGTCGAGAGTGCCGTGCAGCAGCGAGAAAGCGACGGTCGTGACGGTGATGCCAAGGATCGCGCCAGCCAGGGGTCCACGTGTCCAACTGCCGACAACGCGGAACATCAGGCCACGAAGACCGTATTCCTCACCCGCCGCCGCAAGCGGGGTCAGCGTCATGCCGATGATGAAGAATGCGACCAGATCGTCCGCGCTCCACGGGATCGTGTCACCGGGCGTTAGAAGAAACCCGACGGACATGACGACTAGGAGAAAAGGGCCGAACGCCAGGAAAGCGCGGCCGAAGACCCCGAACCGGAAGCGCCCGGCGACCGAATGCAGTGAGCGCCCGGGAACGCCATAAGCCAGCGCTGAAGCAGCATGCTGTAGGGAATGAGCAACGCCAAGGCGAAGGCCCCGGCCGCGTGCTGCAAGGGCGTGAACCCGGTCCGACCCAGAAGCTGCGTGTCGATGGTGGAGGCGACAGCAAGGCACAGTTGCGCAAAGCCGATGAGGCCAGCAAACAGCAGGATGATCGCCACGAGTCCGCGGACAATCCGCCGCTCTTCTCCCGCGAAAGCACGATGATATTCTGTGTCTGCCGGCACCCTGGGTGTTCCTTTTGCCATGTCGGGTCGCAGGACCCAACTCTCCGCATTGCTGAGCATTTGCTTCCTTTCCTTCGCCCCACCGGGGGCGTCCTGCCGCGTCCAAAAGGCTCAGAGCCGCTTCAGGAAAAACTGCCGTGCCGCGTTCTCAGGATAGTCGTCGATCCGGCCGAACTCCCGGTACCCGAGGCGCCTGTAGAAGTCGGGCGCCTGAAACGAGAATGTGTCGAGCCAGATGCCATCCATCCCACGCGAACGCGCTTCTTCCTCAAGGCACGCCATCAGTTGGCGGCCGATCCCCTTGCCGCGGCCTTCCTCGGCCACCGCCAGAAGCTCGACGAACACCCATTTCAGATCCGGCGAAAAGCGGGCGGAAAGACCGCCGAGGTAAGCACCGTCTTCACGCGCCTCGAAGGCCACCACTTCGGATCTGAATGACTTCCCGATCGCCCCCGAGTGGTTGTCAAGCAGCGCCAGAATGCGGTCGCGTGCCTCATCGTCGGACCCTTCGGCAGGACGAATCTCGGTCATCCCTGCACCCTCCGGCAGGTTTGATCCCGGCAGTCCGGCAGCCCGCGACGATTGGCAGGGTGATCGCCTGGCAAGAGCATGCGGACACGCTCATCCAGCCTGACGCCAATCCTGGGTCCATGGTTCTCCGGTTCTTTCATGGCGGACTGACTCCTTTCCTGTTGGCGGCTCTGAAAACCCTTCGATGCAGTCCGATCAGCCACCTTGGCTGATCGGGTAGATGCGCAACCTCAAAAAGTTGCCTCCGTTCCGACGCCTTTAGTCGACTTTCGTGACCTCAAGCCCGGTCCAGTGGGCCGCAAAGGCCCACATGTCCGCGAACTCTTCGATGACCATGTCCGTCGGCTTTCCCGCCCCGTGACCGGCGCGGGTTTCCACGCGCAAAAGGTGAGGCCGGGTCCCGATGTCGGCGGCCTGCAAGACGGCCGCAAATTTGAACGAATGGGCCGGAACGACCCGGTTGTCCGTATCCGCCGTGGTGACCAGGATTGCCGGGTAGCGCGCACCCTCGCGGATCGTATGCAGGGGCGAATAGGACAGTAGGGTCTGGAACTCTTCCTTGATAGACGGGCTGCCAAACTCCTGAACCCAGGTCGCGCCGCCCGTGAAACGGTCAAACCGCAGCATGTCGAGCACCCCCACCCCGGGCAGGGCTGCCGCGAAGAGGTCGGGCCGTTGATTGACGACCGCACCGATCAGCAACCCGCCGTTGGACTCTCCATGGATCGCGAGGCCATCCGTTGGCGTGATGCCCTGGTCGATCAGATACTCGCCGGCAGCGATGAAGTCGTCGAACACGTTCTGCTTGTTGGCGCGCCGGCCGGCATGATGCCAGGCCTGGCCGTACTCACCCCCGCCGCGAATGTTCGCCAGGGCATAGACGCCGCCCTGCTCGACCCAAGCCATGGCGGCGGGTGAGAAATGCGGCACCATGCTGATCCCAAAACCGCCATAGGCATTCAGCATCGTCGGTGCCGGGCCATCGACGTCCTTGCGCCGGACGATGAACAGCGGCACGCGCGTGCCGTCTTTCGACGTGTAAAAATGCGGCTCTACACTCACCGTATCGAGATCGACAGCGATGTCCGGCTCGGCCCAGACGGTCGTGCGGTTTGCCGCCACGTCCAGGCGCAGAACGGTCAGCGGCGCATCATAACTGGTGAAGGCGAAGAAGGCCTCGTTCGCACCGGGACGGCCGTGGACGATCCCCGTGCTGCCGGGTCCCGGCAGCGGGACGGTGTCCTCGAACGTGCCATCCAGCCGGTAAAGCTCGACCTGCGACTGGACATCGACCGTGTAGGATAACAGGATCCGGTCGCCCAGCAGTGCTGATCCGCCCTCGCGCAAGACCGCATCAGGCCTTTCCGGGATCAGCTCGGAAAACGCGGGCTGCGCCTCCGCCAAGTCGATCGTCACGATCCGACCCCGAGGCGCATCCTTCTGTGTCGCGAAGTAGAGTTTCGTGTCGATGTTGCCCAGCAGGACCCAACGGTCATCGTAGCTGTCCACAATGGTTCTCGGTGCGGGATCGGCGGAAGTGAGGTCGGTCACAGTGACCGCAACGCCCCCGGTCAGGGCCGAGGTGTAGACCACCAGATAGCGGCCATCCGGCGTGACATCGACCGTGTGCAGCAGCGCTGCCCCAGGCTTCGGCGCATGGATCAGCCGATCTTCCGACTGGTTCGAGCCGAGCCGATGGAAATAGACAGCGTGGCCTTCGACGCTGGCGCTGAAGGCAGCACCCGCCTCGGGCTCGGGGAAACGGGAATAGTAGAACCCCGAACTATCGGGATGCCACGCAAGGGTGGTGAACCGGGCCCACTCGACCTTGTCGTCGAGTATCTCGCCCGTCGAAGTGTTCATCACCCGAATGGTACGCCAGTCCGACCCGCCGTCCTGCATGGCAAATGCCACGAACGCGCCATCGGCGGAGGCTGCCCATTCGGCCAGGGCCACGGTGCCGTCGTCGGACCAGGTGTTCGGGTCGATCAGGATGCGGTTCGCGCCATTGACACCTTCCCGCATCAAGAGCTGCGCCTGGTTGTCGAGCCCGCCAGTGCGGGTAAAGAAGTATCGGCCGTCACGCTCGACAGGCGGGGTCAGGGTCTCGTGGTCGAACATAGCCGTCAGCCTGCGTTGGAAGACGTCCCGGCCGGGAAGCCCCTGAAGGTAGGGCCCGGAAAGCGCATTCTGCGCCTCGATCCAACGTGCCACCTCAGCATCCTGGCGCGGGTCGTTTTCCAGCCAGCGGAACGGGTCGGCGACGGTGACGTCGAAATGCACCTCTGCTGTGTCGCCTTGACGGGTTTCGGGGTAGGTCATCGGCAAAGTCTCCTCTGCAATGGCTGGGGCGATGGCGACAAGCAGCGCAGTTGCAGCGCCTTGAAGAAGGTGCATCGGCCGCGGGAGCGTTGCTGGTCGCGCAGTTTTCCCTCGGCATGGGGTGCCGGTGGACATTCTCCCGGCGCGCCGGTTCAACAGTTCAGTCATGGTCTAGTTTCCTTGTTTTCTCTGGTCGCGCCCGCCAAGGTCGCCCAAGGCCGGACAGCGCCTGTCAGGCGACGGCGTCGCAAATGGGCAGCGTTGCACCTGCCCGGATCGCCGAGATGATGCGGGCGGTCGCGTCTTCTGAACTCACACGCAGACCGTCGTTGATGACGGCCGAACTAATCTCTTCGTCCACCAGCCGCATCGCCGCCGTGACGGAAGCGGCGCAAAGCCTGACGTCGAAATCTTCCGAAGCCCGCGACACGCGGCCCGCGATGACGCCGACAAGCTCCATCTCGGCTGCATGGCACGCCATGAGCCAGGCCGAGCGCAGGGCTGGCTCACGATGCAGGATCGCGAGGATCCGGACAGCGGCGATACTGTCCCGGATGAAGCCATCGTCAGAGGCGAATGCCGTCATGGACCGGGCGAGAAATGTGTCGATACTCTCGGTCATCGGCCATTGCTTCAGCAGCGCCGCAAAGCGCAGTTCGCTGACTTTCAGCACCGGCTCGACGCAGGCCTCCTTCGACCGGAAATATCGCCAGACCGTCCGCGTCGAGATGCCCGCCGCAGCGGCGATGTCATCACCGCCCGTCGCGTCGAAACCCTTCTCCCAGAACAGCCGTGCTGCATGGCGCGAGACGTCGAGCCGCGCGTCCTCCAGTCTCGATCCGTCCGTCATTCTTTCCTCCGTTCGGCCATTCCGCAGCAGGAATGGTGTCGGGTCACCCGGCGGGCTTGTCACTAAGTGACATCCGGAGTATATGTCATTTAGTGACAGGATGCGCAAGAGGCCAGCCGCCCTTTCGCCTGGCAAGCTTCCAGGCCCACTGTGCCCAGCGGCCGGAGAGGCTAGTCGGCCGCGCGCGAAGCTGACCCTGCCGACACGGCCCGCAACCATCTTCTGAAATCCACCATGGCGGGTGTGGGCGGCCGGTCCGCAGGCCAGGTCAGGAAGTAGCTTCCCGCCGACAGCACTGTCGAGAACGGCTGAACCAGCCGCCCCTCCGCGATGCGGCGGGTGAACATGTCCACCGGCAGAAGGGCCACGCCCCCGCCGTCCGCTGCGATCTCGGCCATGGCCAGCGAGGAGTCGAACATCGGGCCTGTGAGGGGTGGGCACGAAGTATCCACCTCTGCGAACCAGCGAGGCCATTCGTCTCCGCGATAGCTGCGCAGCAGGACTTCCCGACCAAGACGCTCCGGGGTCGTCAGATACTCGGCAATCGACGGCGCACAAAGCGGCGCGAGCGGAGCGTCGAGCAGGAGTTCAGCCTCAAGCCCGGTCCACGAGCCGGTGCCATAGCGGATCGCCATGTCGAGCCCCTCGCGCAGGATTTCGACGCGGTTATTGTTTGTCGAGAAGCGGAGGTCGATTGACGGGTGGGTCCGACGAAACTCAGGGAGTCGCGGCATGAGCCAACCGACGGCAAAGGTCGTGACCAAACCGATTTTCAACGTCTCGATGTGGCGATGTCCCGTGATCCGGTCCAGCGTCCGCGCCATCGCGTCGAACCCATGTTCCAGGACGGGGTAGAGCGCTCTGCCCTCATCGGTCGGCACCAAACCGCCGGACGCGCGCACGAAGAGCGCGACGCCAAGCCGATCCTCGAGCCGTGCCACCTGATGGCTGACCGCTGCTTGGGTGACACGCAACTCTATGGCAGCGC
>JANPJZ010000179.1:0-3541 GCA_031425795.1 Rhodobacter sp.
CAGATGCCGGAGCTTTGCTCGCAGCCCCATCCGGTCGATCCAGTCCTGCATCGCTGCGGTCATTGGACCGTGCAGATCGACCCCTGCCAGTTCTGCTGCGGCGCGCAGGTCTGCCATCTCCGGCCAGGACATGATGATGTCATGATGAACGACCCAGGCTTCTGGCCCATCATAAACCACAATGGCGCGCCCCTCTTCCGGAGTGATCCGGTAGAAATGATAGCTCCGGACGCCGGAATGGCCGTCAAGCCGCACCCTTTCCGCAAGCGGCCCGACCGCCGCGTCAAATGCCGCCGCATCGCGCACGACGTATCGGTTGACAGCGACAACCTCAGCCATCGTCCCGCCAGCGCATCGCAATCGGATAGCGGCGATCCAGCCAGAAGGCCTTCTGGGTCAGCCGCACGCCGGGGGCAGATTGGAACCGCTTGTGTTCGGCAAGGTAGAGAAGGTGCTCCACCTTCTTCACCACCGCCCGGTCAAAGCCCAGCGCCACGATCTCGGAGACCGACATCTCCTTCTCGACCAGCCCTTCCAGGATCGCGTCCAGCACCTCATAGGGCGGCAGGCTGTCGTCGTCGCGCTGGTTGGCGCGCAGTTCTGCACTGGGCGGCTTCTCGATGATCCGCGCCGGAATGACTTCACCCGCAGGCCCCTTCATCCAGGCCCTATGGTTCTCATTCCGCCAGCGCGCGGTCAGGAACATGCGGGTCTTGTACATGTCCTTCACCGGGTTGTAGCCGCCGTTCATGTCGCCGTAGATCGTGCAATAGCCGACCGCCATCTCAGACTTGTTTCCCGTCGTCAGCAGCATCTCGCCAAACTTGTTCGAAAGCGCCATCAGCATCACGCCGCGCAGACGGGACTGGATATTCTCCTCTGTCACCCCCGGCTCTGTGCCCTCGAACAGCGAAGCCAGCGCCGAACCCACCGCCGCCTGCGCCCCTCCAATCGGCACCGTATCCAGCCGGCACCCCAAGGCCTGCGCCGCCGCCGTCGCATCCTCCAGCGAATGCGCGCTGGTGAACTCCGAAGGCAGCATCACGCAGCGCACGTTTTCCGGCCCCAGCGCATCCACCGCCATCGCCGCGACGATGGCAGAATCGATCCCCCCCGACAGCCCAAGCAGCGCCTTCCTGAACCCGCATTTCCGCATGTAATCGCCCAGCGCCATCACGCAGGCCCGGTAATCCGCCTCGCCAATCGGCGGGATCTCCGCGATCTCGCCCTGGTCGGCCTCCCACCCCTCCGGCCCGCGCCGGAAGGTCACCTCCACCAGCACCTCGTCGAACTGCGGCAGCTGCGCCGCGAGCCGCCCTCCCGGGTTCAACACCATGCTCGAGCCGTCGAACACCTGGTCGTCCTGCCCGCCCACCATGTTGAGGTAGACCAGCGGCAACCCCGTCTCCACCACCCGTGCCACCATCAGGTTCAGCCGCAGGTTCGGCTTGCCCCGGTGATATGGTGAGCCATTGGGGATCAGCAGGATCTCCGCCCCCGTCTCGGCCAGCGTCTCGGCCACATCCGGGTGCCAGGCATCCTCGCAGATCGGGGTGCCGATCCGGACACCGTTCACCACATAGGGCCCATGAACGTCAGCCGATGCGAAGACCCGCTTTTCATCGAACACCGCGTCGTTCGGCAGATGGTGCTTCAGCACGCGGGCGGTGATGCGCCCGCCCTGCAGCACGTAATACCCGTTGTAAAGCTTCAGCCCCGAAAGCACCGGCCCGCCGATCCCCAGCGCAGGGCCATCGGCGCAGTCCGCCGCCAGCGCCTCGACCGCCGCAATCGCTGCGCGCACGAAGGCTGGCTTCAGGATCAGGTCCTGCGTCTGGTAGCCGGTGATGAACATTTCGGTCAGCGCAACCATGTCCACGCCCGCCGTCCGCCCCGCCTCCCAGGCCTGACGCGCACGCGCCGCATTCCCGGCGATATCGCCCACCACCGGGTTCAACTGCGCCAGCATCATTCGGAACGTGTCGCTCATCGCATCCCCCAACCGCATCTCCCCTTTCTACCAGACTGGGGCGCAAGGGAAAGCCGCCCCGGCCTGCTTCACCTGCACGGCTTGTCACACCCCCGCTGCGCCCTTACCTTCGCCATCGACCCAACCCGACCCAACCGGGGATTCGCGACCCATGCGCCTGTTGCCCATCATCCTTTTCCCCGCTTTCCTTGGCATCGTCGCGCCGCCCCTCTTCGCCCAGGGTGGCGAGGTCATCACCAAGCAGTATGACGACGGCTCAGTTTATGAGGGCACCTTCCTCGATGGCCGCCAGCACGGCACCGGCACCTACCGCCTCCCCTCCGGCTTCGAATACACCGGCGACTGGATCGAGGGGCAGATCGTCGGCCAGGGCACCGCCCGCTACCCCAACGGCTCGGTCTACGAAGGCGCCTTCCTGAACGGCCAGCCTGATGGCCAGGGCAAGATCACCGCCCCCGACGGCCGGACGTATGAGGGCGCCTGGGTCCAGGGCCAGATGACCGGCCAGGGCGTGGCGCGCTATGTCAACGGCTCGGTCTATGAGGGCACCTTCACCCGCGGCAGCCACAACGGGCGCGGCAAGCTGACGAACCCCTCGGGCTATGTCTATGACGGCCAGTGGGTGATGGGCGCGAAGGAAGGCACCGGCACGATCACCTATCCCGATGGCGCCATCTATGCCGGAACCCTGGCCGCGGGCCTCCGCGCCGGCACCGGCAAGCTGACCATGCCCGACGGCCTGACCTATGAGGGCGATTGGGCCGAAGGCCAGATCAACGGCGAGGGTCGGCTGACCCAGCCCGATGGCGACATCTACGAAGGCGCCTTCGTCAACGGCCAGCGCGAAGGTCAGGGCCGCCTCACCAATGCCAACGGCGATGTCTACGATGGCGGCTGGCAACAGGACCGCCGCCACGGCACCGGCATCTTCACCGCCGCCGACGGCTTCAAGTACGAAGGCACCTGGGTCGGTGGCCGGATGGAGGGGACCGGCTCCATCACCTATCCCGACGGCGCGGTCTACGTCGGGGCAATGCTCGCCGACCAGCCGCATGGCGAGGGCGCGATCACCTATCCCGACGGTGCGACCTATCAGGGCAACTGGGACAAGGGCCAGGCCACCGGCCAGGGCCGCGCCACCTATCCGGACGGCCGCGTCTACGAGGGCGCCTTTCTCAACGCCCAGCCCAACGGCACCGGCGTGATGACCGAGCCTGACGGCTACCGCTACGAAGGCGACTGGGTCGCAGGCCAGCGCGAAGGTATCGGCGCCGCCGTGTATCCTGATGGCAGCCTCTACAAGGGCGGCTTCAAGGCCGGCCTCCGCGACGGCACGGGCGAGTTCATCACGACAGACGGCTTTCGCTACACCGGAACCTGGCTCGCCGGCCAGGTCGAGGGCGAAGGCACCGCCACCTACCCCTCCGGCGACGTCTACACCGGCACCTTCAAGTCCGGCCAGCGCGAGGGGCAGGGAACCCTCACCTACGCCAGCGGCGAGGTCGCGGCCGGCATCTGGCAAAACGGCATCCTGACCGCCCCGCCGGTGGT
>JANPJZ010000180.1:0-7189 GCA_031425795.1 Rhodobacter sp.
CGACCAGAACGCGGGTATCGCCATCGTGCGCCGCGCCATGGAAGCTCCGCTGCGCCAGATCGCCGAAAACGCCGGTGTGGACGGAGCAGTCGTTGCGGGCAAGATCCGCGAATCGAACGACCCGACCTTCGGCTTCAACGCTCAGACCGAAGAATATGGTGACATGTTCGCCTTCGGCGTGATCGACCCGGCCAAAGTGGTGCGCACTGCGCTGGAAGATGCGGCTTCGGTCGCGTCGCTCCTCATCACCACCGAAGCGATGATCGCTGACCGTCCGGAGCCGAAAGGTTCGGCTGGCGGCGGCGGCGGCATGGGCGGAATGGGCGGCATGGACGGGATGATGTAATCATCCCTGACCTTGCGGTCGGACAGACAGGAAGGGCGCCCCGATGGGGCGCCCTTTTTCATTTGCCGTGCGGCCTTGTGTGCCAGGGCTTTCGCCCGGCATTGTGGACCCCATGCGCCTGTTCCTTCTGACCGCCCTGACCATGCTGGCCTTCGCCGCGAATTCGGTGCTGAACCGCTGGGCGGTAGGGCCGGGCCATATCGGCGCGGTGGAGTTTGCCTCTATTCGCCTGCTGGCGGGGGCAGTCACCTTGGCGGTGCTGGTGGTGTGGCAGCGGGGGCGGCTGGTGTGGCCTGGCGTGAGCGGGCGGCTGCCGGGGGTGCTTGGGCTGGCCGCCTATCTGCTTGGCTTCTCCATGGCTTACACTGGTCTTGATGCCGGGACCGGGGCGCTTGTGCTGTTCGGGATGGTGCAGGTGACGATGTTTGCCGGTGCCATCCTGTCGGGTGAGCCGGTGCCGGTGCGGCGCTGGGCAGGGGCTGCGCTGGCCCTTGGCGGGCTGGCGCTGATCGCTGCGCCCGGTGCGGTGCCGCTGGGGCCCCTTGCGTTCATGGCGGTAGCGGGTGTCGGGTGGGGTGTCTATTCGCTTGCCGGGCGGCGGGCGACCGATCCGCTGATCGCGACGGCGTGGAACTTCATTCTGGCCGTGCCGCTGGTCCTGCCGCTGACCCTGCTCGTCGGGATTAAGCGGCCCGATGCCATGGGGGCCTTGCTTGCCGTGGTGTCGGGGGCCGTCACATCAGGCCTTGGCTATGCACTGTGGTATGCGGTGCTGCCCCGATTGGGGGCGGCGCGGGCGGCGGTGGCGCAGTTGACGGTGCCGGTGATCGCGGCGCTGGGCGGAGCGGTGCTGCTGGCCGAGGGGCCGGGGCTGCGCTTCTGGCTGGCGTCAGGGCTGGTGCTGGGCGGCGTTGCGTTGGCGAGCCTGGGCGGTCAGAGGAGCTTGACGAGGCGGTGAAGCCGGTGGCCGGTGTCGGTGTCGCGCCGCTTCAGGCCGGTGTCGGTGAACCCCTCGCGGTTCCAGAACGCCCAACCGCGCGGGTTTGCCTCCAGCACGGCCAGATACAGACGCGGCGCGCCACGGCTGCGGGCAAGCGCCTCGACATGCGCCAGAAACGCCCGCCCGTGGCCCGCGCCCTGTGCCCACGGGGCCAGAAGCATCAGGCCAAGGTAGGCGTCTGCAGATTCGGGAAAGCCGTAGGACACCTCGGCCACGCCAGACAGGCGATGGTCCAGGAAAAGCCCAAGGTGATGGGTCAGCGCGGGGTCGCGGCCCGGCGGGCCGTCGGTGAAGAACTCGGCCGCCTGACGGTCGGGGTCAACCTCGCCCTCGGCCAGCAGCCAGTAGTCCGGTGCGTCCCGGTAAAGGGCGGCGACGAGTGGGGCCTCAGACGGATCAAGACTGCGGATCAGCATGGGCGATGTTTACGACCTCAAGCTCGACCGCGCCAGAGGGGCGGGGCCAGGTCACGGTGTCGCCCACCCGCGCCCCAAGAAGCGCTCGGGCGAGGGGGGAGGTGGGGGCGATGCGGTGGTGGGGAGCGTCGGCCTCATCCTCGCCGACGATCTGATAGGTGGTCTTGATGCCGGTGTCGTCTGCAACCGTGACGGCCAGACCGAAGGCCACTTCGGTCAGGTCGTGCAGGCGGGAATCGACGACGACGGCCGCCTGCAACCGGGCCTCGAGCCAGCGGATATCCCGCTCGGCTGCGGCTTCGGGCAGCTTGTCCAGCCGGTCGACGCGGGTGCGCAAGCCCGAAAGGTCAGCCTGGCGGGCGGCAAGGCGTGCCTGCAGCGCGGCAAGGCCACCGGGCGTGACGAGATTCGGCCCCGGCGAGAGCGGCAGGTCCGGCAGGTCGGGGCGGTCCTTGCCGGCATCCTCGTTGACGAAGGCGCGGCTCATTTCAGGATCGCCTCCAGCGGGTCATAGACGGCGACGCCCTTGCCCCAGGCGACAGAGGGCAGGCTGGCGGGTTTGAAGCGGATCGTCCGCATCTCGTCGCGGGTGAAGAAACGGCGGTGGATCACAACGCCTTCGGGATCGACCCACTCCTCGGACAGGGTTCCGCCGGTGATGGTGCAGCGGAAGAACATCTCTACCTGATGAAAGCCGCTGTCGGGGTCGTGGAACTCATTCACCAGGGCGGGCTGGCCGACGCTGATCCTGAGCCCGGTCTCCTCATGCACTTCGCGGACGAGGTTTTCGGGCAGCGACTGTCCCGCCTCGCAACCGCCACCGGGGGCGCACCACAACTGCAGGCGGGCCTTGGGAAAGGCGTTGACCAGAAGGAGCCGGTTCCGGTCAAGGATCAAGGCGCGGATTGCAAGGCGGGGGGTGCGGCGGGCCATGCCACAAAACTGCGCCGGGGCGGGGGGCTTGTCCAGCCCATGAGGGCAACGCGGGATCCATGACGCAGGGTAAGGGGAGGCGGGCCTTTCCAAGCGATGGCAGGCAGGACATGATCGAGCGATGAACTATCCGCAGTTTGCCAATGCCATGCTTGCCAGACGTCCCGTGGGTGCCGTGACCGGGGAAAGAGTGATCCTTGTCCACGGACTTGCGCGGTCCGCCCGGTCACTGGCCGCGATGGGAGTGGCCTTGCGGGCGGCGGGGTACCGGGTGACGGCGGCAGCCTACCCATCGACGCGGGCAACGCCCGATGCGCTTGTCAGCCAGGTCGAGGCGGCCTACGGGCAGGCGCTGGGGGTGACGCATGTCGTCACCCATTCGATGGGCGGGATCCTGGTGCGGGACTGGCTGTCGCGCGGCCATCCGCCGGGACTGGGGCGGGTGGTGATGCTGGCGCCACCAAATCACGGTTCGGAACTGGTGGACCGCTTCGGTGACGTGAAGGCGTTCCAGCTGGTCAACGGCCCGGCTGGCCTGTCGCTTGGGACCGGGCCGGACAGCTGGCCGAACCGGCTGCCGAAACCGGACTATCCGCTGGGAATCATCGCGGGGACACGGTCGATCAACCCGGTGTTGTCGCACCTCTTGCCCGGGCCGGACGACGGCAAGGTCACGGTCGCGAGCACGCGGCTGGACGGGATGACGGACCACCTGACGCTGCCGGTGAGCCACACCTGGATGATGGTCAACCCGACAGTGATGCGCCAGACGCTGCATTTCCTGCGCCACGGGACATTCCAGCACGACTGAGGCCGGCATGGCTGTCGGGGCGGTTATCAAATTGAGCGGCGTGCCGCCGCGTTCCTTTTGTCTCGTCGCGGGCCATGGTCCGCTCCTCGGACGCGTGGGCGCTTCGCCCCCCGAACCCCCAGAGAGTATTTGAAAAGAGAGCAAGCTGATTTGCTCTTTTCAAAAATACTCCCGCCGGAGGCACCTGCCGGTGCGGTGTTCCCGCGGTCTCAAGGTCCGTCCGTGGCAACGCCGCCGAGCGGGGGCTCGATGCCCCCCTAGGCGGCTGCCCCCTACCCCCGGATCACCCGGTTGACATGGCCCATCTTGCGGCCCGGTCTTGGCGTGCCCTTGCCGTAAAGATGGACCTGAGTGTCGCGCGCTTTCAGAAGGTCGGGCAGGCGGCCCAGGTCGTCCCCGATCAGGTTCTCCATCACCACGTCGACATGGCGCCCGCCATCGCCCAGGGGCAGTCCTGCTATGGCGCGGATGTGCTGTTCGAACTGGTCCACGGCACAGCCGGCCTGGGTCCAGTGGCCCGAGTTGTGGACGCGGGGGGCGATTTCGTTGATCAGCAGGCCGCCCGGCGTCACGAACAGTTCCACTCCCATGACGCCGACATAATCGAGCGCCGTCAGGATCCGGGCAGCGATGAGGACGGCGTCGTTGCGCAGGCCGGGGGACAGACGGGCCGGGACCGTGGTGGTGCGCAGAATGCCGTCCTTGTGGACATTCTCACCGGGATCATAGGCTGAAACCGCGCCGTCGAGGCTGCGGGCGGCGATCACGGAGACCTCGCGGTCGAAGGCGATGAAGCCCTCGAGGATGCTCGGTGCGCCCTGCATGGCGTCCCAGGCGGCGGGGATTTCGGCCTTGGCCGCAAGCTTGACCTGGCCTTTCCCGTCGTAGCCGAGCCTTGTGGTCTTCAGGATCGCGGGGAGGCCGAGGGTTTCGACAGCGGCGTGCAGGTCGGCTTCGGAGGTCACGGCGGCCCAAGGGGCAGTCGAGAGGCCGAGGTCGTTCAGGAAGGTCTTCTCGGTGATCCGGTCCTGGCTGACCGCCAGGGCGCGGCGGTTCGGGCGGATCGGTTTCAGGCTTTCCAGCAGGTCGAGGGCGGTGGTGGGAACGTTCTCGAACTCGTAGGTTATGACATCTACGCTGGCGGCGAATGCGCGGAGGGCGGCGGCGTCGCTGTAGGGGGCGGTCGTCAGGCGATGGGCCACGTCACCCGCCGGCGCGCCGCCAGGCTCGTAGACGTGGCAGCGATAGCCGAGGCGGCTGGCCGCCACGGAGAGCATCCGGCCAAGCTGGCCGCCGCCGAGGATGCCGATGGTTGCGCCGGGCTCAAGCATCGGTGGGCTCGTCGGGGATCGAGGCAGACAGCGCCTCCCGCCAGGCGTCGAGGCGCTGCGCGAGGGCGGGGTCCCGCAGGGCGAGGATCGCGGCGGCCATGAGGCCCGCGTTGGCGGCCCCGCCGATCGCCATGGTGGCGACGGGGTAGCCTTTCGGCATCTGGAGGATGGAATAGAGCGAATCGACGCCTGCCAGGGCCTTGGTCTGGATGGGGACGCCGATGACGGGGAGGCGGGTCTTGGAGGCCATCATTCCAGGAAGATGCGCGGCCCCGCCCGCCCCGGCAATGATGACCTGGAGGCCCCGGATGATGGCCGTCTTGCCATAGTCCCAAAGCCGGTCAGGCGTGCGGTGGGCGCTGACGATCTTCGTCTCATAGAGGATGCCGAGCTCATCGAGGATCAGTGCTGCATCTTTCATGGTGGGCCAGTCGCTTTGCGACCCCATGATGATCCCGACCTGTACCATGCGCTGCCCCCAAGTTGCCCGCCCCGCTTATACGAAAGCAGATGCGCGGGGCAAGGCGGCGCTGAGAAAGTCGACCGCCCTATGGGTCCTGACGGGCAGGACGGACCGGATGGCAGCGGGTGCCGGGAAAATTGTTCCGAGAAGGCGAAGCCGATGGCGCCCGCCAGGGGTGGGGACACGGCAGGGTGAGGTGGGACATCACCAGCTCGGGCAGCATCCCGTCAGGCGATGATGTCGGGGATCAACCGGTCTTCGATCTTTGTGACCTGGTCCTTCAGCGCCAGCTTCTGCTTTTTCAGGCGGCGCAGGGTCAGCTGGTCCGGGCGTCCGGTCTCCTCCAGCGCGTGGATTGCCTGGTCAAGGTCACGATGCTCACGCCGCAGCACTTCAAGCTTGATGCGGAGCATTTCTTCGAAACTGAGTTCGGAGGGAGCGTTCATGGCGGCCGACTCGATTCCTGCTTTTCGTCAAGGATATAGGAAAGCGAGGGCCGCCGGTGAAGGTTTATGCACGCATGGTTGCAAAAAACCGACGCGGGGGCAGACGGAGGCGGGGCTTGCGGGGCGCGGGCGCGCGCCCCATATTCGACAGGAGGCGGTGCCCGGATTTGGGGCCGCATGCCGAATTGTCGCTTAAGCCAAGGACAAGTCCGATGACGAAACTGAGTTTTGGGGCCCACCCCTATCTTCTGGGCTTCGAACAGCTGGAACGGCTGGTCGAACGCACAGCGAAGTCAGGGGCCGAGGGCTACCCTCCCTTCAACATAGAAGCCGTGGCGGAGAACGCCTACCGGATCACCCTGGCCGTTGCCGGCTTCCGCGAGGAAGACATGGCGATCACGGTCGAGGACCGGCAGCTTGTGGTGCGGGGACGGCAGGCGGAAGAACCGGGAGACCGGGTTTTCCTGCACCGCGGCATCGCCGCCCGCGCCTTCCAGCGCAGCTTCGTGCTGGCAGACGGGGTTGAGGTGGCGGGAGCGACGATGGAACATGGCCTGCTGCACGTCGACTTGCGGCGGCAGGTGCCGGACACGGTGGTGCAGACCATCCGCATCGGTGGCAAGGATGGCAACCAGAAAGAAGGAGGCCGCAAATGAACACGCCTTTCAACGGATTGCCTCAAGCCGGCGACCGGATCGTCTATGTCCGCGAAGTGCTGGTCGAGGATCTGCCGGACGAGGTTCGGGACCAGGTGGCCGGCCTGGAGGTGATCTATTCCGTCCACTCGCAGACTGGCGAACGTCTGGCGCTGGTGGCCGACCGGAGGTTGGCATTCAGCCTTGCGCGCGAGCATGACTTCACGCCGCTGAGCGTGCACTGAAGCAAGTCGGCCCGGCACCTTGATGCCGGGCCGGAGCATCCTCAGGCGCGGATCAGGCCCATCTGTTCCAGTTTCAGCAAGACCTGATGCGCGCAGTGGTCTACATCGACGTTTTCGGTATCCACCACGAGTTCGGCCTTGGTCGGAGCCTCATAGGGGTCGGAGATGCCGGTGAATTCCTTGATCTTGCCTTCACGCGCAAGTTTGTAGAGGCCCTTGCGGTCGCGGCGTTCGCATTCTTCGATGCTCGTCGCGACGTGGACTTCGATGAAGGCACCGAAGGCTTCGATCATCTCGCGCACAGCGCGGCGGGTGGCGGTGTAGGGCGCGATCGGGGCGCAGATAGCGATGCCGCCGTTCTTGGTGATCTCGGAGGCGACATAGCCGATGCGCTTGATGTTGAGGTCGCGGTGTTCCTTGCTGAACCCCAGCTCGGAGGACAGGTGTTTGCGCACCACGTCGCCGTCCAGAAGGGTGACCGGGCGGCCGCCCATTTCCATCAGCTTGACCATCAGCGCGTTGGCGATGGTGGATTTGCCAGAGCCGCTGAGGCCGGTGAAGAA
>JANPJZ010000181.1:0-4534 GCA_031425795.1 Rhodobacter sp.
CGGCCATCGCGCAATGCAGACCTGCGCCCTCTGCCGGTCGCCCGCGTAGGGTGGGTACCATCCCACGACCCCAAACCTTTTACGCGGCCGACTGGTGACTGTGAAAGCCGGCGCACCTCGTTCAGGCCGCCCAAAGGTCCCAGCCTGGAATCCTCGGCCTGCGACCGCAGGCTCTACGCCCCGGCCAACCCTCGCACGGCCTCGGCAACCCTCGCGGCCACCCCCGGCAGGGCGGCGGGCGACAAGTCCTCCGCCGCGATCTCGACGACTGGCAGGCCCGACCGCGCCCCGATCTGCGCCCGGTGCTTGCCGTAGCGAGGGTCGTAATGCCGCTCCATCAGCCCGTCCGCCAGCGCCACGAAGTCCCCCGTCCCAGCCAGCGCCTGCCAGTCTGCAATCACCTCGCCCGGATGCATCGGGCGCAGCATCTCCACCGTTGCCGCCAGCCGCACCGCATCCGCCGTCAGGTCGGCGTAGGCCCGCGCCAGATACTCCGCCCGCACCGCCCGGGGGGCCGCAATCGCCACCCGGGGTGCCGCGACCATGGCCTTCCAGATCTCCGGCGGCAGACGCCGTTCGCCGATCTTCGAGCTTTCCGCCTCCACCACCACCGGCCGGCCTGGGTCCAGCCCCGCCAGAGCCGCGGCCAAAGCCCCCTCGAACGCCTTTTGCGACGGCTGCGGCCCGACGTTCCCGAACAGGGACCCCCGGTGCCGCGCCAGCCCTTCCAGGTCGATCACCTGAACCCCAAGGCCGGGCAACAGGTTCAGGACATCGGTCTTGGCCGACCCGGTATTGCCGTCCAGCACCACCACCTTCGACCGCACCGGCGTGTCATAGACCGCCTCCACCACCAGCGACCGCCAGGCCTTGTAGCCGCCCGCGAGCGTCTCCACCCGCCAGCCGATCTGCGCAAGGATCGTCGCGAACGACCCCGACCGCTGCCCGCCGCGCCAGCAATAGACCAGGGGCCGCCACCCCCCCGGCTTGTCCGCCAGGGCGCCCTCCAGATGCGCCGCCGCATTCCGCGCCACCAGCGCCGCGCCCAGCTTCCGTGCCGTGAACGGCGACACCTGCTTGTAGACCGTGCCCACCCGCGCCCGCTCCTCGTCGCTCAGCACCGGCAGCGAGATCGCCCCCGGCAGGTGATCCTCGGCAAACTCCGCCGGCGCGCGCACGTCGATGATGTCATCGAAGTCCTGCGCGGCCAGGTCAGCCAGTGAGGTGAGGGTGATAGCCATCACGGGTTCTTTACAGAAGCCGGCGGAAAGGTGCCACCCCATGGCAAGGCGCGGAATTCCCCCCTCGCCAGATCGCAGCGCCACAGGCATCCTTCCGCTCATGCGCGTCCTTGCCCTCCTCCTCCTTCTCGCCACCCCGGCCACCGCCGGCGTCACGCCCTCGCGTCTGGCCGAGGCCGCGCGCACCCAGGTCGGCATCACCACCACCTATGACCCCGCCTACATCACCCTCGCCTTTCCCGGCGGCGACCTGCCCCGTGACCGTGGCACCTGCACCGACGTTGTGATCCGCGCGCTCCGCGACGGCTGGGGCATTGACCTGCAGCTTGCCGTCAACCGCGACATGGCCGCCAACTTCTCCGCCTACCCCGCGCTCTGGGGCCTGACGCAGCCTGACCGCAACATCGACCACCGCCGCGTGCCGAACCTGCAGACGCTCCTGACCCGCATCGGCGCCGACCTGCCCCTGACCGAGGCCCCCACCCCCTACCTGCCCGGCGACATCGTCACCTGGACGCTCCCCGGCAACCTTTCCCACATCGGCATCGTCTCCGACCGCCGCACCGCCGAAGGCACCCCCCTCATCCTGCACAACATCGGTGCCGGCGCAGCCGAGGATGACATTCTCTTCACCTACCCCATGACCGGCCACTACCGCCTGTCGTTCAACGCCGTGGACACCCTGAAATCCCTCGCCCGCTGACGCCCGACACCACCCCCCGGCGCCGCTCTCACCCCCCGGCTTCCAACACCAACCAAAGGCACCCCTTCCCCCTCGTGGGGGAGGGCCGGGGTGGGGCGCACCCATCCCGCCACCAGCCTTAACTTGCCCTTAACCCCTCCCACCGGATAGGATTCCCGGCGAAGCACCGAGGGGACCAAATGCCGAACCACCTGCACTACGGCGACAACCTCACCGTCCTGCGCGACAGCATCGCGAGTGAGAGCGTGGACCTCGTCTATCTCGACCCGCCCTTCAACTCCAACGCCAGCTACAACGTCCTCTTCAAGGCCCCGGACGGCGCGTCCTCCGCCGCACAGATCGAGGCGTTCGATGACACCTGGCACTGGAATGACAGCGCCGAGTCCGCCTTCACCGACGTCCTCCGCTCCGGCAACGGAGCCGCCGCCGAAATGCTGCGCGCGATGCGCGGTTTCTTGGGTGAGAATGACATGATGGCCTACCTCGCCATGATGGCCGCGCGGTTGCTGGAGTTGCATAGGGTGCTGAAACCCACCGGCAGCCTCTACCTGCACTGCGACCCGACGGCGAGCCACTACCTGAAGATCTTGCTGGACGCGGTGTTTGGGGCACCAAACTACATCAACGAAATCAGTTGGCATCGAACGACTGCAAAAGCCGACTACAAACAAGGCGCAAAGCATTTCCCAAGGGTACGGGACATTATCCTTCGCTACAAAAAGTCTAACCGGAGTGAAATAGTCTTTAATCAGCCTTTTGGGCCGTATGACGAAGAATATGTTCGGACAAAATACACAGGTGTTGATGAGCATGGCCGAAGGTTCATGCTGGACAACCTAACTGGTCCGGGCGGTGCGGCGAAGGGAAACGCCTTCTATGAGGTGATGGGCGTTGAGCGGCATTGGCGCTATAGCCGTGAAAACATGGAACGTCTGATTGCCGAAGGCAGAATAGTCCAGCCAAGTGACGGCGCGGTACCGCGATATAAGCGTTACCTAGACGAGATGCCTGGGGTTCCGATTTCAGACAGTTGGGACGATATTCGTCCGTTAAACTCCCAAGCCCAAGAACGCCTCGGCTACCCCACCCAAAAGCCCGTCGCCCTTCTCGAACGCATCCTCAGCGCCTCCTCCAACCCCGGCGATGTGGTGCTTGACCCCTTCTGCGGCTGCGGCACCACCGTTCACGCGGCGGAGAAACTCGGGCGGGCTTGGATCGGCATCGACGTCACCCACCTCGCCATCGGTCTGATCGAAAAGCGCCTGCGCGACGCCTTCCCGAACGTCCAGTTCCTCACCCACGGCGTCCCGAATGATCTTGCCGGGGCAAAAGACCTCGCCGCCCGGGGCAAGTATCACGAGTTTGAAAAATGGGCGCTCTCCCTCATCGACGCGCAGCCCGGCAACCTCGGCAAGAAGGGCGCAGATCGCGGCCTTGACGGGCGGATCTACTACGGCAAGACCGGCCACGGCATCGTCAGCGTCAAGGCGGGTGAGAATGTCGGCGTCAGCATGATCCGCGACCTCAAGGGCGTGATTGAGCGGGAAAAGGCCGGGATCGGCGTGTTCCTCACCCTGACCGAGCCAACCAAACCCATGGTCACCGAAGCCGCCTCGGCGGGCCTGCATGAAGAACCCGGCTTCGCCCCCGTCCCGCGCCTCCAGATCGTGACCATCGAACAGGCCATGACCTTGCGCGAACGCGCCGTCCACCTCCCCGCCCGCCGCGAGGACACCTTCAAACGCGCCGCGCGAGAGGAAGACCAGACCCGCCAGGCCGCCCTGGACCTCTAGCCAACACCCCCGCACCGCGCGTGCCAACCACCGTCATCTGGTAGGGTGCGCTACAGCGCACCGCTCCCAACGTAGGCTGCGCCAAATCCCACCGCTCCCGCCACCGTAGGGTGGGTGCCAACCCACCGCCTCCGCCCACAACAACGACCAGACCCGCCAAACCGCCTGGACCCGCCCATGACCCCGGCTCCCCCCGTGAGGCGGAATGGCGTGGAGAGGGTAACCCGAACCCAAGCACCCCCAAACCCTAACAACCCCTTAAATCGCCCGCCTAACCCCCTGAAATTGCACACTCCACCCCCCTGTCCCTGCCCGGGACACCGAAGGCTACATCCCCGCCTCCAGCCGCCCGACCAGGGCCGAGAGCATCCCCTGGCACCGCTCCAGCTGCTCCATCGTGACATACTCGTCCGGCCTGTGCCCCTGCGCCATCGACCCCGGCCCGCAGATCACCGTGGGGATGCCGAGGCGCTGGTCGAAAAGCCCCCCTTCCGTCCCGAAGGCGACCTTGATCGTCCCGTTCGCCCCCGTCAGCCCCTTGACGAAGTTCACCACTCCCGCATCCGACGGCGTGCCAAGGCCGGGGTAGTCCCAAAGCCGCTCCACCCGGATTGCGGCTTCCGGAAACTCCGCCCGCAGGGGTGCCACGATCCCCTCCGCCGCCGCCTCCAGCCGGGCGATCAGCCCCGCCACATCCTCCCCTGCCAAGGACCGGATCTCGAAGTCCAAGCTCGCATGGTTCGGCACGATGTTGACCTGCACCCCGCCCGACATCTTGCCCACATGCAGCGTCGTGT
>JANPJZ010000182.1:0-3220 GCA_031425795.1 Rhodobacter sp.
CGGATGCGTTCGACCAGCAGGCGCTGGCTGAACGGCTTCTTGACGTAGTCGTCCGCCCCCATGCGCAGGCCGAGAACCTCGTCGATCTCGTCATCCTTCGAGGTCAGGAAGATCACCGGGATCGAGGTTTTCTGCCGCATCCGCTGCAGGAGATCCATCCCGTCCATCCGGGGCATCTTGATGTCCAGCACCGCCATGTCCGGCATGCGGCGGTTGAACGCCTCAAGCGCGGACTGACCATCGTTGTATGTTTCCACCTCGAACCCTTCGGCCTCAAGCGTCATGGCCACGGAGGTAAGGATGTTCCTGTCATCGTCGACAAGCGCAATTCGCGACATGGTCCGACTCCCTGTAACTGCTACTGCCGCAAGCATATTTTTCATACAGTCTCGGCTCTTGGGGCGCGATAATCAACAACAAAGCGAATCACTGTCACAGTCTGACGCAAAGGGTGGCAAATCCGCCGACATCGGCGGAGATTTGGGCACGCGTCGGCGGATGCTGGCGGATGGTGGCGCTAACGCCCGAATGATTGCGCTAACGCATTGAAATCACGCTATTCTGCCTGGGAAACGCCATGCTATATCCAAGACTGGGCGCGGCCATCGGCCAGCCCGCGGCATCCAATTTCCAGATGCCGGGGGGGAAACGGCCGCGCCACAACGCCGGCAACAGGAGCTCGCAGGATGACCCAGGGACGCGTGAACCCGCATCACCTTTTGGACCACCAAGGCATTACGGGTGTGGCGCTTGCCCATTACAACTATGCCGAAGCGGCCCTAGTCGAAGCGGCGGTCTCGCGCGGCGAAGGGCGGCTGGGCCAGGGCGGGGCATTCCTTTGCAGCACGGGGAAATTCACCGGGCGGTCGCCGAAGGACAAGTTCGTCGTTCGCACACCGATGACCGAGGACACGGTCTGGTGGGACAACAATGCGGCCATGACACCCGAGTCCTATGCGCTCCTGAAGGCCGACATGCTGGCCCATCTGCAGGGGCGCGAGGTGTTTGTTCAGGACCTCTACGCCGGGGCCGATCCCTTGCACCGGCTTGACGTGCGGGTGGTGACGGAACTGGCCTGGCACGGCCTTTTCATCCGCCATCTTCTGCGCCGCCCCGCGCGAGAGGAATTGCAAGGCTTTGTCCCGGACTGGACGATCATCAACCTGCCCAGCTTCAAGGCCGATCCCGCGCGCCATGGCTGCCGCACGGAAACCGTGATCGCACTCAACTTCGACGAAAAGACCGTGCTGATCGGCAACACTGCCTATGCGGGCGAGAACAAGAAGGCCGTCTTCACGGTGCTCAACTACCTTCTGCCGGCAACGGGTGTGATGCCGATGCATTGCAGCGCCAACCACGCAGTTGGCAATCCGGTGGATTCGGCGGTGTTCTTCGGCCTGTCCGGCACCGGCAAGACCACACTTTCGGCGGCGCCCGACCGCACGCTTATCGGTGATGACGAACATGGCTGGTCAGACCGGGGGATCTTCAACTTCGAGGGCGGCTGCTACGCCAAGACCATCGACCTTTCGCCTGAAGCTGAGCCTGAGATCTACGCCACCACTCATCGCTTTGCTACGGTCGTCGAGAACATGGTCTACGACGAAGAAACGCTCGAGTTGGACTTTTCCGACCGCAGCCTTACGGAAAACACCCGCTGCGCCTATCCATTGGAAGCAATTTCGAATGCCAGCGCTACCGGCCTTGGCGGGTCACCCCGCCATATCGTGATGCTGACCTGTGACGCGTTCGGGGTCCTGCCGCCCATCGCGCGGCTTTCTCCGGCACAGGCGATGTACCACTTCCTGTCCGGCTTCACCTCAAAAGCCGCCGGCACCGAACGCGGCATCACCGAGCCGCAGCCGACCTTCTCCACCTGCTTCGGCGCACCCTTCATGCCGCGTCGGCCCGAGGTCTACGGTAAGCTGCTGCAGGCCAAGATCGCCCGCACTGGGGCCTCGTGCTGGCTGGTGAACACCGGATGGACCGGTGGCGCCTATGGCACCGGCCAACGGATGCCGATCAAGGCGACGCGGGCGCTTTTGTCCGCAGCGCTGGACGGATCGCTAAGCGGGGCGACGTTCCGCAAGGATGCGACCTTCGGCTTCGACGTGCCGTTGGGCGTGCCGGGTGTCGATCCGGCCCTCCTTGATCCGCGGCGGACCTGGGCCGACCCTGCCGCCTATGACGCGCAGGCAGCCAGGCTGGTGGCGATGTTTCAGGAGAACTTCGCCCAATACGTGCCCCACATCGACGCCGACGTGAAAGCCGCCGCCATCAGCTGACCGGGAACAACCCCCTTGCGGCCCGGTTTTCCCCGGCCGCAAGGAGCCTGTCATGCCAAACCCCTCTCACCGTCGCTTTCCCGTCGGCTATGGTATCCTGCTTGGCCTTGGGCTGGGCGGGTTCTTCGACGGGATCGTGCTCCACCAGATCCTGCAATGGCACCACATGGCCTCCAGCGCCGGGGTAGCCGTGGATACGGTGGCGGGGTTGGAGTTGAACACCCTGCTGGACGGCCTCTTCCACGCCGCGACCTATGTGTTCGTGGCGCTTGGCATCCTCCTGCTGTGGCGCGACTTTCACCGGGGCCGGTCCGTTCCCGGCCGCTGCCTCTTCGGCAGCATCCTGGCGGGATTCGGCATTTTCAACCTGGTGGAGGGCGTTGTGAACCACCAGATCCTTGGCCTGCACCACGTCAACGAAACCGTCCCGCCAGAGCAGTGGATATGGTGGGACCTCGGCTTTCTTGTGTCGGGCGTCCTGCTGATGGCACTGGGCTACCTCGTCAGCCGGACAGCGCCACCCTGACCAGGTTCAGCCCGGTCAGCACGAGCAGCGCCTGGGTCCAGCGGCGAAAGCGTTGCTGGTCCAGCCGGTCCTGCACGGCATAGCCAAGATAAAGCCCCACCACCGCAGGCACTGCCAGAGCGGCGGAAAAGGCCAGGGTCTGGGCATTGGCAAGGCCCGTCGTCAAGTGGGCCGCCAGCAACGCCACCGCCCCGATGAGGAAGACCACCCCTTGGGCGCGGATCGCCTCGGCCTTGTCGGCCCCGGTGGACAGCAGGAACACCAGAAGCGGGGGCCCCCAGATGCCGGAGATCCCGCCATAAAGCCCGCCGATCACCCCAAGCCCCCATTCGGCCCGGTTGCGGTGCTGCAGCTTGATTGCAAGGTTCGCGCCCATCAGTTGCAGGGCCGCGAAGATCGTGATGGGAAC
>JANPJZ010000183.1:0-22203 GCA_031425795.1 Rhodobacter sp.
TGGTAGATGTCGATATGGTCAAGGTAATCAAGGTGTTGCAAGACGTAGTGCGAGGGGTCGTACAGCATGTTCGCCCGCTTGTGACCCTTCACGCGATCGAGGAACATCTCGAAGCTGATGCCGTCGTGCAGATCTTCGCCGGGGTGGATTTCGTAGCAGACATCGATGCCGCAATCTTCTGCATGGTCCAGGATCGGCAGCCAGCGGCGGGCAAGTTCGTCGAAGGCTTCCTCGACCAGCCCCGCGGGGCGCTGGGGCCAGGGGTAGAGGTACGGCCAGGCGAGCGCGCCCGAGAAGGTGGCGTGGGCGGAAAGACCGAGGTTCTTCGAAGCCGTCAGGGCCTTCCTCACCTGATCGACCGCCCATTCCTGCCGGGCCTTCGGGTTGCCGCGCACGGCTGGAGCGGCAAAGCCGTCAAAGGCGGTGTCGTAGGCCGGGTGGACGGCGACGAGCTGGCCCTGCAGGTGGGTCGAAAGCTCGGTCACCTCGATGCCCGCTTCCTTCGCCACTCCCTTGAACTCACCGCAGTAGGCAACGGAACTGGCGGCCTTTTCCAGGTCAAAGAGCCGGGCGTCCCAGCTTGGCACCTGAACGCCCACATAGCCGCAGTCAGCGGCCCAGGTGGTGATGGACTTCCAGGAGTTGAAGGGGGCGGTATCGCCCGCGAATTGCGCCAGGAACAGGGCCGGACCCTTGATCGTCTTCATGTCTTTTCTCCCGTTCGGGGCGGGTCGCCCCAGTCTACCTTGGTTGGGTTTTCGAGGCCCTGCCGCGCCTCAGGCGGGCGCTTTTCGATCTCGGCGACAAGCGCGCGGGCGAGGAACTCCCCAGCGCGGCCCACGTCTTCCTTGATGATGATGGTCTGACGGCGGAAACGGCGCAACAGGGCGATGGCTTCTTTCGCGACAACGTCGAAATCGCTGCCAAGCACGCGGCCCAACCGTTCCGCCCCAGCGATGGAGGACATCGCGGCAGTGGTGGAGCCGACGAGGATGCCGTCGGGCGGGTTCGGCGCGGCGAAGCGGGTGGCGACGGCTTCGTCCACCACCTCACCGCCGCTGTCAGAGGTGACATTGTCGGCGACCTCGAAGGGCAGGTTCAGGAGGGCCGCTTCATCTGAAAAGCCCCAGGTCATGTGGCGCGCGTAAAGATGCGAGCGGGGCGGCGCGATCAGAAGCAATCGCTTGCGGCCGCGTTCGGCGAAGGTGCGGACGGCAAGGCGGGCGAAAGCTTCGTTGTCGAAATCGAAGTAGGGATGATCGATTCCCATGTCGGTCCGGCCATGCGTGGCAAAGGGAAAATGCCGGTCCTTCATGTAGCGGACGCGGGGATCGTCCGGCTTGGTCTGGTTCAGGATCACCCCGTCGGCGCTTTCCGTCTCGACGATGTAGCGGATCGGCTCCATCGGGTCCTGATCGGGGAAGAAGGGCATGACGATCATGTGGTAGGCCGTGCCGCGGAGCGCATTCGCTATGGAGTAGATCAGCCGCGAAGTGTGGTTCATCACGTCCGTCTCGGTCGACAGGACCAGCGCGATGACATTGGTCTTGCCGGTGCGCAGACGGACGCCCGCGCGGTTCGGACGGTAGCCAAGCTGGGCTGCGGTCTCGCGCACCCGGCGCTTGGTCTCTTCGCCGATGTCGGGAGCGTCCTTCAGCGCGCGGGATACGGTGGCGATGGCGAGGCCGGTCGCGGCGGCGATGGTCTTGAGGGTAGGACGCTCCAGCTCCGAATCAGGGAGGACGACCAGGGGGGCTTCAGGCGGCTGCCGCATGGTCCCTCCAGGTGCTGTGTGAAAAAGTTTCCGGGGTGCCCGGGTGCGATTCGGTTCGGTCAGCGGAGTTTGCAGGCGCAGAAACCGGCAGCGCGGGAGCGCTGTGAAGCGCCAGTCCGGCAATGGGATGAGCGGTGTTTCGGCACTGCGGCATGACGTGGTTTTTGACCTTTGCAGAGGGCGAGATTGCCCGCCTGCGTGGCCCGATCAAATCTTTTGCCGGGGGGGCCGACAAGAGAAAAGATTGGTTGATCCACAAATCTATAACGTTATAGGAATGGCTATAACGATTTAGAAACCGGGAGGAACGTATGAAATTGACCAAATGGACGGCAGTGCTTTGTGTGTCGGTGGCCATGCCTGCGATGGCAACCGAGCTTGAAGTCACGCATTGGTGGACCAGCGGCGGTGAAGCTGCAGCGGTGGCCGAACTGGCCAAGGCCTTCGACGCGAGCGGAGACAAATGGGTCGACGGCGCTATCGCCGGCGGTGGCGGGACGGCCCGTCCGATCATGATCAGCCGCATCACCGGCGGCGACCCGATGGGCGCCACCCAGTTCAACCACGGTCAGCAGGCGCTGGAACTGGTCGAGGCTGGCCTGATGCTGGACCTGACCGAGGTCGCGGAAGCCAACAACTGGAAAGAGGTCGTCTATCCGCAGTCGCTTCTGGACGCCTGCACCGTCGACGGCCGGATCTATTGCGCGCCCGTGAACATCCACTCGCCGGAATGGCTGTGGCTGTCCAACAAGGTCTATGAGGACCTCGGCCTGCCGGTCCCGACCAACTGGGACGAGTTCGTCGCCTCGGCGCCGAAAGTCCGCGAAGCGGGCAAGCTGCCGCTGGCCCTTGGCGATCAGCCCTGGCAGTCCAACCTTGCCTTCGGCGCGATGCAGATCGCTGTCGCCGGCCTTGACGCCTGGAAGGCCGTGAACGTCGACAAGAACATGGATGTGGCTGCCGGACCGGAATACGCCAAGGTCTTCGCCGCCGCAGCTTCGGCACGGGAACTGGCCAAGGGCGCAGCCGTGCAGGACTGGAACCAGGCGACGAACCTGGTCATCACCGACGAGGCCGCCGGCCAGATCATGGGTGACTGGGCGCAGGGTGAATTCCAGGTCGCGGGCGAAGTGGCCGGCACCGACTACACCTGCCTGCCGGGCCTTGGCCTGAACGAGTACATCTCGACCGGGGGCGATGCCTTCTACTTCCCCAAGCTTGATGACCCGGAAAAGGAAGCGGCTCAGCTGCGTCTGGCGGCCCTTCTGGTCAGCCCGGAAGTGCAGGTTGCCTTCAACCTCAAGAAGGGCTCGCTGCCGATCCGCGGCGACATCGACCTTTCGGCCGCGAACGACTGCATGAAGAAGGGCCTCGAGATCCTGGCCGGTGGCAACATCGTGCCGTCGGGTGACATGGTCTGGTCCGCCGACGTGCAGAAGCAGAACGAGGACCTGATGGTCGAGTTCTGGAAGTCCGACATGCCGGCCGAGGAAGCCCATACCAAATGGGTGGAAATCCTGAAGTCGGGTCTCTGATACCGTCTTGACGAGGGGGGCCGTCCGCACGCGGGCGGCCCTTCTCGCACCTGAGGACGGCCGCAGCAAAGACGGCTAGGGAGGCAGAACCGATGGCTGAAGCACGCGCCAGGGCGCGATGGACCCGCAACATCAGCGCAAAGATCGCCGCACTTCCGATGATCGCGACGGCGCTGGTGATCTTTCTTGGCGGCACGATCTGGACCGTCGTCTACTCCTTCACCGATTCCAAGCTGCTGCCCCGGCTGCGCTGGGTGGGGTTGGACCAATACGACCGGCTCTGGTCGAACAGCCGCTGGCTGGTGTCGATCGAGAACCTGATCTTCTACGGCGTGATGTCGCTGATCTTCACCGTGGTGATGGGCTTCATCCTGGCGGTGCTGATGGACCAGAAGATCCGCTACGAAGACACGTTCCGGACCATCATGCTTTACCCCTTCGCGCTGTCCTTCATCGTGACGGGGTTGATCTGGCAATGGATCCTGAACCCGAGTTTCGGCATCCAGGGCGTCGTGCGCGACATGGGCTGGACCAGCTTCACCTTCGATCCGCTGAACAACCCCGACACGGTGCTTTACGGCCTTCTGATCGCGGGGCTCTGGCAGGGCACGGGCTTTGTCATGTGCCTGATGCTGGCAGGCCTGCGCGGAATCGACGAGGATATCTGGAAGGCCGCCCGGGTGGACGGCATCCCGACCTGGAAGACCTATGTCGTGATCATCATCCCGATGATGCGCGCGGTCTTCGTCACCACGCTCGTGATCGTGGCAAGCGGGATCATCCGGCTTTACGACCTTGTGGTCGCGATGACATCTGGCGGGCCGGGGGGCAACGCGTCCCAGGTGCCGGCGATGTATGTCTACGACTACATGTTCCAGGCCCAGAACCTCGGCCAGGGGTTTGCGGCCTCGACGATGATGCTTCTCAGCGTGCTGATCGTTCTGATCCCCTGGGCCTATCTGGAATTCGGAGGCAAGAAGCATGGCTGATGTGACAGTGGCACCCGGCCTTTCGGTACAGTCCAAGGCAATGGCCGGCCCCCGGGGCGCGCGGCCGAAACGGGCGCTGAGCGCGCGGAACATCATGCTTTACGGCATCCTGTTGATGGTCTGCGTCTATTACCTGCTGCCCTTGTACGTCATGGTGATGACCAGCCTGAAGGGGATGCCCGAGGTCCGCCTTGGCAACATCTTCTCGCCCCCGGTCGAGATCACCTTCCAGCCCTGGGTCAAGGCCTGGTCCGAGGCCTGCACCGGCCTCAACTGCGAAGGGCTGTCGCGCGGGTTCTGGAATTCGGTCATCATCACCGTGCCTTCGGTGATCCTGTCCATCGCCATCGCAAGCGTGAACGGCTACGCGCTGATCAACTGGAAGTTCAAGGGCTCGGACATCTTCTTCACGATCCTGATCTTCGGGTCGTTCATCCCCTATCAGATCATGCTTTATCCCATTGTGATCCTGCTGCGTGAGGCGGGGATCTACGGCACGCTCTGGGGACTCATAATCGTGCACACGATCTTTGGCATGCCGATCCTGACGCTTCTCTTCCGCAACTACTTCAGCTCGATCCCGGAGGAATTGTTCAAGGCAGCAAGGGTCGACGGCGCCGGGTTCTGGGGCATCTACTTCCGCATCATGCTGCCGATGAGCCTGCCGATCTTCGTGGTGGCGCTGATCCTTCAGGTGACGGGGATCTGGAACGACTTCCTCTTCGGGGTCGTCTTCACCAAGCCCGACATCTATCCGATGACGGTGCAGCTGAACAACATCGTCAACTCGGTCCAGGGGGTGAAGGAATACAACGTCAACATGGCTGCCACGGTGCTGACCGGGCTGGTGCCGCTGATTGTCTACTTCGTCTCTGGCAAACTCTTCGTGCGCGGTATCGCCGCCGGTGCCGTGAAAGGCTGATCCATGGTTAACTCGATTGAAGTCAAGGACCTGACGCTGAACTTCGGTTCGGTGTCGGTGCTGAAGAACATGAACCTCGACGTGCAGGAGGGGGAGTTTGTCGTGCTCCTCGGCCCGTCGGGCTGCGGGAAGTCGACGCTGCTGAACTGTCTGGCGGGCCTTCTGGACATCACCGATGGACAGATCTGGATCAAGGGCAAGAACGTGACCTGGGCGGAGCCGTCGGAGCGGGGGATCGGGATGGTGTTCCAGTCCTACGCCCTGTACCCGCAGATGACGGTGCGGGGGAACCTGTCCTTTGGCCTCAAGAACGCCAAGATGCCGAAGGACGAGATCGACAAACGCGTCGCCCGTGCGTCCGAAATCCTGCAGATCCAGCCGCTTCTGGACCGCAAGCCGGGAGCGCTTTCGGGCGGGCAGCGGCAGCGGGTGGCCATCGGGCGGGCGCTGGTGCGGGACGTGGATGTGTTCCTGTTCGACGAGCCGCTGTCCAACCTCGACGCCAAACTGCGGAGCGAGTTGCGGGTGGAGATCAAGCGCCTCCATTCGCGGCTGAAGAACACGATGGTCTACGTGACCCACGACCAGATCGAGGCGCTGACCCTTGCCGACCGGATTGCGGTGATGAAGGGCGGGGTGATCCAGCAGCTTTCGGACCCGCAGACGATCTACAACAAGCCCTCGAACCTGTTCGTGGCGGGCTTCATCGGCAGCCCGTCGATGAACTTTCTTACCGGAAAGACGGTGGACGGAGGCAAGACCTTCGTCTTCGGCGATCTCCGGATCAGCCTGGACGGCTATGACGGCGGCGCGGTTCTGGAGCGCGACCAGGCGATTCTGGGGGTGCGGCCGGAACATATCACGGTCTCGCACACTCCTCCTGCGGGGCCTTCGATTCCGGCGGTCGTCGAGATCGACGAGCATCTTGGGGCCGACAGCCTGCTTTGGCTGAAGGCCGGCGACAAGGAAATCTGCGTGCGTGTGCCGGTTGAGGGGCGGTTGCCCGCGGGGATGAAGGTTCATCTTGGCCTCGATCTCACCAAGGCCTCGCTCTTTGACGCGAAGACGGAACAAAGGATCTGACAATGCTTGATCTGGCGGGCGGCTGGACGCTTTCTGATGAAAGCGGCGCCCATGTCATTCCCTTCGACCTGCCCGGCGACGGGATCACTGCGCTGCACAAGGCGGGCGTGATCCCCGACCCCTACTGGGGCCGCAATGAATACGATGTCCGCTGGGTGTCGGAACGCGACTGGACCGCTCGGCGTCACTTTACCCACGACGGCACCCCTTGCGATCTCGTGATCGACGGCCTCGATACCATCGCCGAGGTGCGGCTGAACGGAGTGCTGGTTCTGTCCGCCGCGAACGCCCACCGGCGCTGGCGTGTGGATGTGTCTGCGGCGCTGCGCCAGGGCGGGAATGAGGTCGAGATCCTGTTCCGCAGTCCCGTGCGCGAAGCGGCGGCGCGGCAGGCCGGGATGCCGTTCTACATCCCCTACCAGGCGGTAAACGGCCCCATCCCCCACGCCAATATGCTGCGCAAGCAGCAGTGCGATTTCGGCTGGGACTGGAACATTGCGCTTGGCATCTTTGGTCTGTCCGGTGTCCTGCGCCTTGAACCGCATGGCCCAAGGATCGGCGATATCATCGTGACGCAGGCCCACCGACCGGGTGTGGCCGAGGTGACCCTGGCGATCCATGCCGAAGGCGTTTCGGAAGTTACCGCCACGCTTTGCGGTGTCACGCAATCCTCCCCGGTGCGGGCGGGCGTCGCGCGGCTGACGCTGACGATTACCGACCCCGTGCTCTGGTGGCCGTCGGGCCTTGGCGCGCAAGCCTTGCACGAGCTGACCGTGACGGGGCAGGGCACCAGCGCCACCCGCCGCATCGGCTTGCGCGAAATGCGCCTGCTCAGCGAACCTGACGCCGCCGGGCGCAGCTTCGGCGTGCAGGTCAACGGTCGTGCAGTCTTTGCGCGGGGGGCGAACTGGATCCCCGCCGATGCCCTTTCCGGCCGGATCACGGTGCAAGGGGTGCGCGGCCTGCTCCAATCGGCTGTCGACGCCCATATGAACATGATCCGCATCTGGGGCGGGGGCCGGTACGAGCCGGACTGGTTCTATGACCTTTGTGACGAGATGGGCCTGATGGTCTGGCAGGACTTCATGTTTGCCTGCCATCTTTACCCCTCCACGCCCGACTTCCTGGCCGAGGTCGATGCCGAGGTGCGCGACGTCGTCTCCCGGATCAGTCATCACGCCTGCATCGCCCTCTGGTGCGGCGACAACGAACTGATCGGCGCGCTGACCTGGTTCCCCGAGTCGCGCAAGGACCGCGACCGCTACCTTGTGAACTACGACCGGCTGAACCGCTCTGTCGAGGCGGCGCTGCATTCCGTGCTGCCCGGGGCCAACTGGTGGCCATCCTCGCCGTCACCAGGGCCGCTGGCCTTTGGCGACGCCTGGCATGATGACAGCTCTGGCGACATGCACTTCTGGAGCGTGTGGCACGAGGGACGCGACTTTGACCACTATCGCGACGTAAGCCCAAGGTTCTGCAGCGAATTCGGCTTCCAGTCCTATCCGTCGATGTCCACGATCAAGGCCTTCGCCGACCCGAAGGATTTCAACATTGCCGCCCCGGTGATGGAAAGCCACCAGAAGAACGCGGGCGGGAACGCGCGGATTGCGGAAACCATGTTCCGCTACTTCCGCTTTCCGGTGGATTTCGCCAGCTTCGTCTATCTGAGCCAGGTCCAGCAGGGGCTGGCGATCAAGACTGCCGTCACCCATTGGCGCAGCCTGAAGCCGCATTGCCAGGGCACGCTTTACTGGCAGCTGAACGACACCTGGCCGGTGTGTTCTTGGTCGGGCCTGGACCATGGCGGGAACTGGAAACTGCTGCACCACATGGCGGCGCGCTTCTATGCGCCGGTGACGGTGATGGCGGTGCCGGGAGCGGACGGGATCACGCTGCGGGGGGTGAACGACGGGCCGCTCCCGGTAAAGATCACCGTCACCGCGCGGGCCGCCGCGATGGACGGCACGATGCGGGCGCTTGCCGAGGCGACGATCACGTTGCCGACAGACATGGCAGCACCGGTGCTGACGGTCGCGCCGGATGCCTTAGGTCCGAGCGAGGTCCTGGCTATCGCCTGGGCTGGCGATGCAGAAGGCGGGGATGTCCATGCACCAAGGCCGTGGAAGGCCTATGACCTCTTGCCCTCGGGTCTTAAGGCCGATGTTGTGCGTGACGGCTCGATCTGGAATATTTCCTTGTCAGTCAACGTACTCGCCCCCTTCGTTACAGTAGAGTCCGAAGTTCCGGGCCGTTTCTCCACCAACGCCGTGACCCTGTTCCCCGGACAGCCGGCCACGATCTCCTTCACCCCTGAGGACCCTTTGGCGGTGCCGACATTCACCTTCAAAGACCTCCATTCCGCCACCTACGGCGGCTGACGAAAGGCCATCCCCATGTTCAGCTATCAGCTCTATTCCTCGCGGAACTTCCCGCCCATGTCGAAGACCTTCGAGATGGTGTCCAAGGCGGGCTATACCGCCGTCGAAGGCTACGGCGCGCTTTACGCCGATGATGCTGCGGTCGAGGCGACGAAGGCGGGCCTTGCCGCCACCGGCCTGACCATGCCGACCGGGCACTTCGGGCTGGGCCAGCTTGAGACCGAGGTCGACAAGGTCCTTGGCATCGCGCAGGCCCTGAAGATGGAGCGGCTGTATTGCCCCTACGTGATGCCGGCAGACCGACCGACCGATGCGGCGGGCTGGGTCGCGTTCGGCGAGCGGCTGCAGGCGGCGAGTGCGCCCTACAAGGCGGCCGGCTACGGCTTTGGGTGGCACAACCATGATTTCGAGTTCAAGGCACTGGCCGATGGTTCGCTGCCGCAGGACCGCATCTTCGAAGGCGGGCCGGATCTGGAATGGGAGATGGACGTGGCCTGGGTCATCCGGGGCGGTGCCGATCCACTGGCGTGGATCGCGAAGTACAAGGACCGGATCACGGCGGCCCACGTGAAGGACATCGCGCCCGCAGGTGAGAACACGGACGAGGACGGCTGGGCCGATGTGGGCCACGGCACGGTGGACTGGACCGCGATCATGGCGGCACTACGGGGCATCGGCGTCAGGCACTTCGTCATGGAACACGACAATCCGAAGGATGACGCACGCTTTGCCGCGCGGTCCATCGCTTCGGCCAAAGCTTTCTGAGGACAGGAAAAATGGCAAATCTCGGATTGGGTATCATCGGCTGCGGCAACATCTCGACCAGCTATCTGCGGCTGGCCCCCCTGTTCAAGGGGTTGGAGGTCCGCGCGGTCGCCGACGTGAACATGGAAGCTGCCAAGGCGCGGGCGGCAGAGTTCAACGTCAAGGCGCAGTCGGTCGATGACCTTCTGGCAAACAAGGACGTCGATGTGGTGATCAACCTCACCATCCCCGACGCGCATTTCGCGGTGACGAAGCGGATACTGGAGGCGGGCAAGCACGCCTACTCCGAAAAGCCGCTGGTCCTGACGCTGGAGCAGGGTGTCGCCCTGCGCGATCTGGCCAAGGCGAAGGGCCTTGCCGTCGGCTGCGCGCCGGACACCTTCCTGGGCGGGTCGCACCAGCAGGCGCGGGCGGTGCTGGACGAAGGCCGGATCGGCACCATCACCGCCGGCTGCGCGGCGGTCCTGAACCACGGGATGGAGCATTGGCACCCCAACCCCGACTTCTTCTTCTTGCCCGGCGCGGGGCCGATGCTGGACCTTGGCCCCTACTACGTCGCCAACCTGATCAACTTCCTTGGGCCGGTGAAACGCGTCGGCGCGCTGACATCGTCGGCCGAGGCAAATCGCACCATCTCCAACGGTCCCCGCAATGGCGAGACGGTCCCGGTCAAGACGCCCACCAACATTCACGCCCTTCTGGAGTTCCACAACGGCGCGACGATCAACCTCAGCACCAGTTGGGACGTCTGGCACCACAAGCGCAACCATTTCGAGCTTTACGGCACCGAGGGCACGCTTTACGTCCCCGATCCCAACTTCTTCGGCGGCACGGTCGAGATTGGCGGGCGCGATGGCAGCCTGACCGTGCTGGAGGCCTGGGACCACCCCTTTGGCAAGATCAACCAGAACCACAACGGCCGCGATCTCGCCAATTACCGCACCGCAGGTCTTGCCGACATGGTCGCCGCCCTGACCGAAGGCCGCGACGCGCGCTGTTCGCTTGAACGCACGCTGCATGGCGTGGATGTGATGGCCGCCTGCCTGACCTCGGGCGAAACCGGGCAGTTCGTCACGCTGACCACCACCTGCACCCGCCCGGCAGCGCTGTCGCCCGATGAGGCGCGCGCCCTTCTGGCCTAGAACGGCCTTTCCCCGGCTCCTCCCTGTCGGGGTGGCCCGGCGGGCGAGGTGATCTTTGAGGTCCCCCGCCCGCCTTCTTGTCCAAGAGGTTGATGATGCTGGAAAACCCCGTGCTCCGCGGCTTCAATGCCGACCCGTCCTTCTGCCGGGTGGGAGAGGATTACTACATCGCCACCTCGACCTTCGAGTGGTATCCCGGCGTCCAGATCCACCACTCCCGCGATCTGGTGAACTGGACACTTGTCAGCCGCCCGCTTTGCCGCGCGTCGCAACTCGACATGCGCGGCAATCCCGACAGCTGCGGGGTCTGGGCACCCTGCCTGTCCCATGCCGGCGGGAAATTCTGGCTGGTCTACACCGATGTGAAGCGGCTGGATGGCGCGTTCAAGGACGCCCACAACTACATCGTCACCTGTGACACGGTGGACGGTGACTGGTCGGACCCGACCTATGTCACCTCCTCGGGCTTCGACCCCTCGCTGTTTCATGATCTCGACGGCCGTAAATACTTCGTCAACATGCGCTGGAACCACCGGGGCAAGGGCACGGGCCTGAACCCGGCGCATGATGCCTTTGACGGGATCGAGCTGCAGGAATGGCACCCGACGCGCGGCCTGCTGGGAGAGCTCACGACGATCTACACCGGAACCGACCTTGGCCTGACCGAGGCGCCGCATCTTTTCCGGCGTGGCAGCTACTACTATCTGACGACGGCCGAAGGTGGGACCGGATATGATCATGCCGTCACGCTGGCACGCTCGCCTGCCATACGCGGGCCATACGAAACGCATCCCGAAAAACATATCATCACGGCAAGGTTCCACCCGAAGAACCAGATCCAGCGGATGGGCCACGGACAATATGTCGAAGGGCATGACGGACGGAACTGGCACAGCTATCTTTGCGGCCGTCCACAAGCCGGACCGCATGGTCCGTTTTGCGCCACCGGGCGCGAGACCGGGCTGGCCGAGATGGTCTGGCGCGACGACTGGCTGTGGCTGAAGGATGGCGGCCAACTGCCGCCAGCAACCATCGACCTGCCCGCAGTGCAGCGCCCCGAAGCGGCGATCGAGCATGACTTCACCGGACCGGCGCTTCCGCCGGAGTTCCAGTGGCTCCGCACGCCCTATCCGGCGCGGCTTTTCACGATGACCGGCAGCGCGCTGCGGCTGACTGGACGCGAAAGCCTGGGGTCGTGGTTCGAACAGACCCTCCTGGCCCGCCGCCAGACCGAAGCGGCCTATGCCGCCGAAGCGGACTTTCTTGCCGACCCGCCGAACTGGCAACGGGCGGTAGGCTTGATAACCTATTACAATCGCCACAAATTCCACGCCGCCCTGATCACGCGGGAGGCCGGGATACGGGTGGTGACACTTGTCTCCTGCCTCGGCGACTGGCCGGGCGAGGCGCTGACGTTCCATGGCCAGCATCCGCTTCCGGAGGGCAAGGTCACCCTTGGGGTGACAGTCGACCGAGCGGTGCAGCGGTTCAGCATCAACGGGAAGGCGGCTGGTCCGGAACTCGATGCCTCGCTGGTTTCGGATGAAGGCGGGCGGGGGGAACATGCCTCGTTCACCGGGGCGTTTGTCGGGGTGGTGGCGCATGACCTGACCGGCCAGGGCTGGTCGGCGGATGTGACACGCTTCCGCTACGCCAACTCGATTTGATCACATCTTGAAAGATGGGCTGATGCGGGCATAAAGGGGACGCGAGAGGGAGCCTCGATGGACGCGGACAACCGGAAGATACCGAGCCACGAGGTCACCTACGCGCGTTTGCGCGACATGATCCTTTACGGGCATCTCGCACCCGGCGCCCCGGTCACGATCCAGGGGCTTATCGCCGATCTTGGTGCGGGCATGACTCCGGTACGCGAGGCGATCCGGAGGCTGACGGCGGAAGGCGCGCTTCTGCCGCAAGGCAACCGGCGCGTGGCCGTGCCGCAGCTTTCCGCCGACCTTCTGGACCAGGTGGCCTTCGCACGTCTGGCGATCGAGCCCCGGCTGGCCGAACTTGCCGCTGCGCGGCTGACGGCGTCCGAGATCGACCGGCTTGGAGAGATCGACGCCGCCGTCAACCGGGCGCTCGGGACGGGAAGGCTGTCGGATTACCTTGCCGCAAACCACGCCTTCCACTTCGCGCTGTATGAGGCGGCAGATGCGCCGGTGCTGCTCGACCTCGCCCGCTCGCTTTGGTTGCGGGCCGGGCCGTCCTTGCGCGCGGTCCTTGTGCGCTACGGCAGCGAGGGTGGACCCGACCTGCACCGCGAAGCACTGGCCGCCCTGCGTGCGGGCGACGCAAAGGCGCTTTCCAGTGCGATTGCGCGCGATATCCAGCAGGGCATGGATCACGTGCGCCAGGCTCTGGCCGAAGGCCCCTGATCGACGCTTGCCAAATCGAGCACGTTCCGCGCGAAGACTTCTGTACTCGCCTCCGGCGCGCGAAGGGCGCGCCAACCGGCTCGGAGCCGCGGGGGTTTCACACCCCCGCACCCCCGTGGAGTATTTGGAAAAAGAGCAAGTTCAGGCGGTTGGGTCTGGTCGGTCCATAATTTGATCAAATTTCTTGAAGCCGCCTGCGTTTGATCATATCCTGCGGAAAAGCCGTGGCGCATGGTCCCGGCGAATCCGCGGGGTGCCAGCATGAACATGATCACCAACCACCTGCCGACGGCCGAGCTTCAGCGCCTCGACGCCGCACACCACTTTCACCCCTTCACCGACAAGGCGGGTCTTGCCGCCAAGGGCGCCCGGGTGATCACGCGGGGCGAGGGGGTCTGGCTGACCGACAGCGAGGGCCACCGGATCCTCGACGGGATGGCGGGGCTGTGGTGTGTGAACATCGGCTATGGGCGCAAGGAACTGGCGGCGGTCGCGGCGCGGCAGATGGAGGAGTTGGCCTATTACAACACCTTCTTCCAGACGACCCATGTGCCTGCCATCGCGCTGGCGGCGGAGATCGCGAAGCTGGCTCCGGGTGATCTGAACCACGTCTTCTTTGCCGGTTCGGGGTCCGAGGCGAATGATACCAACATCCGCCTGGTGCGGCGGTATTGGGACGTGAAGGGGATGCCCTGGCGCAAGACGATCATCGCCCGGTGGAACGGGTATCACGGCTCGACGATGGGCGGCGGCAGCCTTGGGGGCATGAAACCGATCCACGCCCATGGGGGCAAGATCGACGGGATTGAGCATATCGACCAGCCCTACTGGTGGGGCGAGGGCGGCGAGATGTCGGAGGACGACTTCGGCCTCGCCCGCGCGCGGCAGCTCGAGGAGAAGATCCTGCAGCTCGGGCCGGACAACGTTGCGGCCTTCATCGGTGAGCCGGTCCAGGGCGCGGGTGGGGTGATCATTCCGCCGAAGACCTACTGGCCGGAAATCCAGCGGATTTGCGACAAGTACGGCATCCTTCTGATCGCGGATGAGGTGATCACCGGGTTTGGGCGGACCGGGAACTGGTTCGGATCCGAGACCTTCGGGATCAAGCCGCATATCATGACGATCGCGAAGGGCTTGTCTTCCGGCTACCAGCCCATCGGCGGCAGCATCGTCTGCGACGAGGTGGCCGAGGTTGTCGGTGGGGCGGGGGAGTTCTTCCACGGTTACACCTACTCGGGCCATCCGGTTGCTGCAGCGGTCGCGCTTGAGAACCTGCGGATCCTGCAGGACGAACATATCGTCGAGCATGTGCGGGAGGTGGCGCACCCCTACCTGAAGGAACGCTGGGACGCGCTGGCCGACCATCCGCTGGTCGGCGAGGCGAAGCTGGTGGGGCTCATGGGCTCCATCGCGCTGACCCCGGACAAGGCCAGGCGGGCCGCTTTTCCGGACGGTGCGAATGTCGGCTACCGGTGTCGGGAGCGGTGCTTTGCCAATGATCTGATCATGCGGGCCGTGGGGGACCGGATGATCATCGCACCGCCGCTTGTCATCACCCCGACCGAGATCGACATTCTGGTCGACCGGGCGAAAAAGAGCCTGGACGAGTGCTGGCAGGGGCTGAAGGCGGACGGGCTGGTCTGAGTGTCCCGGGCAGGGACACCTGCCCGGCCCTCATGAAATCAACGGCTTGCGGAGAGCCGTTCAGGAAGCGTTAAGACATGGGCCACCGGATCTTCACGACCAGCTTTGCCAGTGTCTATCCGCTGTATGTCGCAAAGGCCGAGAAGAAGGGCCGCAGCAAGGCGGAGGTCGATGATATCCTGCGCTGGCTGACCGGCTATTCGGATGGGGACCTGGCCACCCTGTTGGCCGAGAGGCGCGACTTTGCCACCTTCTTCTCCAGTGCGCCGGCGCTGAACCCTGCCCGTGATCTGGTGCGCGGGGTGATCTGTGGTGTCCGGATCGAAGAGATCGAAGACCCGCTGATGCGCGAGATCCGGATACTCGACAAGCTGGTCGACGAGTTGGCCAAGGGCAGGCCGATGGAGAAGATCCTGCGTCGGCAGGGCGCCGGGTAAGGCTTGGAGCCTCCGGCGGGGATATTTTTGCAGAAAGAAAGCGGAAAGAGCGCCCTTTTTCATACCCAGTGTTCGAATAGCCCCACCCGGCACACAACGCGGAGCCGGTTGGCCGAAGGCCAGAGGCGACATTTCAAGGACTTCGCGCGGAACGCGCTCCTTATGGTTACGAACCTTTGGACCGGGGACGCCATGGGGTCGCAGGGCCTTGAAGGCGGGGTAGGGCGGGAATAGTGTCCGGCGCAACAGATGAGGGCAGGACATGGCCGGAAAGCGCAGTATTTTCGAGGAGGTCGGGGTGGGGCAGACTGCCCCCGTCGCGCCGGTGGGCGGGGGGATCGACGCGCGGCCCAAGGGCGCGCGGTCAGGCATCCGGCTGTGGCTGGTGGCGCTGTTCCTGCTGGTTGCCACCATGATCGCGGTGGGCGGGCTGACCCGGTTGACCGACTCGGGCCTTTCGATCACCGAGTGGCGGCCTGTCACGGGTGCGCTGCCGCCGCTGAGTGCCGAAGCCTGGGGCTCGGAGTTCGAGAAGTATCGCGCGATCCCGGAATACCAGTTGCAGAACAAGGGGATGAGCCTTGACGAGTTCAAGGTCATCTACTGGTGGGAGTGGGGGCACCGGCAGCTTGGCCGGGTGATCGGGCTGGTCTGGGCGCTGGGTTTCGCAAGCTTTGCCGTGGCGCGTCGGATTCCGCCGGGTTGGACGGGGCGGTTGCTGCTGCTGGGTGCGCTGGGTGGCGCGCAGGGGGCGATTGGCTGGTGGATGGTCTCCTCGGGTCTTGGGGGCGAGCGGCTGGATGTGGCAAGCTACCGGCTTGCCACGCATCTTGGGCTGGCCTTCGTGATCCTGGGGCTGCTGGCCTGGTATGTCTTCCTTCTGGGGCGTAGCGAGGCCGAGCTGATGACGGCACGGCGGGGCAGGGAGACCAAGCTCTTCAGCTTGTCCACCGGGCTGATGCATTTCACCTTCCTGCAGATCCTGCTGGGCGCACTGGTTGCAGGGATCGACGCCGGCAAGTCCTTTCCGACCTGGCCCTTGATGGGGGACGGTTTCTTCCCGCCCTATCCCTTCGATCTGGAGCCGGTCTGGCGCAACTTCTTCGAAAATGCCGGGCTGGTGCAGTTCATCCACCGCATGTCGGGCTATCTTCTGTTTGCCTTTGGCGTCGTGGTCTGGCTGCGCGGCCGCCGGTCGGCCTATTTCGCGACACGCGGGGCGTTCCATCAGGTGATGGCGATGCTGGTGGTTCAGATGGCCCTGGGCATCGCCGCAGTCCTGACCAGCGCGCATGTCCATGTCGCGATCACCCATCAGATCGGCGCGGTGATCCTGTGGGTGTTGATCTTGCGGGCAAGGCATTTGGCACAATACCCCGTTTCGGGGTCGATCCGGGAAGGCACGGCATGAGCGCGTATGACGAGTTGATGGCGTTCCAGCGCCAGACCGAGGCTTTGGCCCAGGTGGCGGGCCGCCTTGGCTGGGACCAGGAAACGGTGATGCCCGAGGGGGCCACTGCCCAACGCGCCGAGGAGATCGGCGCCTTGGAGTCCGTGCTCCATGCGCGGCGGACGGATCCGCGGCTGGGGGATTGGCTGGCCCATGCGCAAGCCCAGGACGCGGTTGGCGAGGCCCAGTTGCGGCAGGTGCGGCGGTCTTTTGCGCGGACCTCAAAGGTGCCGGCGCGATTGGCCGAAGAGATCGCGCGGGTCACCTCATTGGCGCAGGGCGTCTGGGCGGGGTGCCGCAAGCGCGAGGATGTGGCGGGGTTCTTGCCGACGCTCTTGCAGGTCGTGGCCTTGAAGCGTGAGGAGGGCGCGGCGCTGGCCGAAGGCGGTGACGTCTATGACGCGCTTGTGGATGATTACGAGCCCGGGATGACCGGAGCTGCGATTGCCGCGATGTTCGATGCGATGCGACCCCGGCTGGTGGCGCTGCGGGGGCGGGTGCTGGAGGCGGCGGCGCCGAAAGGCGTGGTCGGGCAGTTTGACGCTCAGGCGCAACTGGCGCTCACGCGGGAGTTGGCGACGGTCTTCGGCTATGACTGGAAGCGGGGGCGGGTGGACCTGGCGGTGCATCCCTTCAGCTCCGGTTCGGGCGCGGATGTCCGGATCACCACGCGGGTGAACGAGGTCGATCCGTTCAACTGCTTTTACTCGACGATCCACGAGGTCGGTCATGCCGCCTATGAGCAGGGGGTGGACCCGGCCTATCTCTTGACGCCGATCGGGCAGGGGGCGTCGATGGGGGTGCATGAAAGCCAGAGCCGGAGTTACGAGAACCAGCTGGGGCGAAGCCGGGCGTTCACGGGGTGGCTGTACGGGCGGATGCGCGAGGTGTTCGGGGAGTTCGGGATCGCGGATGCGGAAGGGTTCTACCGGGCGGTGAACCGGGTGCATGCGGGATACATCCGCACGGAAGCCGATGAGGTGCATTACAACCTGCATGTGATGATGCGGTTCGATCTGGAGCGGGCGCTGATCCGGGGCGAGCTGGAGGTGGGGGACCTGGAGGCTGCGTGGAACGAGCGGTTCCTGGCGGACTTCGGGGTTGCGGTGGACCGGCCTTCGAACGGGATGCTGCAGGATGTGCACTGGTCATGCGGGCTGTTCGGGTATTTCCCGACCTACACGCTGGGGAATGTCTATGCCGGGTGCCTTGTGAAGGCGCTGCGCGGGGATGTGCCGGGGTTGGATGGTCAGATGGCTGCGGGCGATGTGACGGCGGCGACAGGCTGGATGCGCGAGCGCTTGCAGCGGCATGGCTCGCGCTATCTGCCGCGGGATGTCGTGCGGCAGGCCTGCGGGTTCGAGCCGTCGGAGGGGCCGCTGCTGGACTACCTTGAGGCCAAGTTCGGGGACCTTTACGGGCTGTGACCGATCCGGGCGACACTGACCCGGACGAGGTTGACTCGGGCCAGGCTGACTCTGGGGGATTGGCGGTCTGGGTCCTCGCGCTGGGGCAGACGGTCGTTTACGCTGGAAGCTATTACGCGTTTCCCGCGCTGTTGCCGGATCTGGTGGCTTCGACCGGGTGGTCGACAGCCACGCTGGCGTTGGGGCCGTCGCTGGCGTTTCTGATCATGGCAAGCCTGACGGTGGTGACCGGGCGGCTGGTGGACCGGGGCCTTGGCGGCGAGATGCTGGTCTGGGGGCCGGTGCTGGCGGCGATCGGGGTGCTGGGACTGGGGTTCGCGCCGTCGCCTGCGATATGGCTGCTGGCCTGGGCGCTGATCGGGGTGGCGCAGGCGGGGTGTCTCTATGAGACGTTGTTTGCCTTCCTGACCCGGCGGCTGGGGGCAGGGGCGCGGGCGGCGATCACCCGGGTGACGCTGGTGGCGGGGTTTGCCGGGACGCTGGCCTTTCCGCTCGGGCACTGGGTGGGCGGCGCCTTTGGCGGACAGGGCGGGATGCTGGTCTTTGCCGGGGTGACGGCGCTGGCGGTGCCCTGCAACTGGTGGGCGGTGCGGGCGCTGCGCAGGCGGGCGCGGACCGGGGCCGAGCCTGCGGCCGATCCGCCGGGGGTGCTGCAGGTGGCGCTGCGGCGGCCTGCGTTCTGGGCGATTGCGGCCTCGTTCGGGTTGATCTGGCTGAACCATGGCATCCTGCTGACCTATGTCCTGGTCCTCTTCGCGGACCGGGGGGCGTCGGCGGGGGTTGCGGCGCTTGCGGCGGCCTGCATCGGGCCGGCACAAGTGGTGGGGCGGTTGGCGCTGCTGCTGGTGGGGGCCCGGGTGTCCACGGGACGGGCGACGATGCTCGCGCTGGGGTCGGTGGTGCTGGCAGGCGGGCTGCTGTGGCTGGCGGGTGCAGCGCCGATGCTGATCTTTGCCTTCGCGCTGGCGCAAGGGGCGGGGGCGGGGCTGATGTCGATCTTGCGGCCGGTTCTGATTGCCGAGGTGCTGGGCCGTCAGGGCTTTGGCGCGATCTCCGGGGCCGTCGCGGTGGCCCCGATCCTGGCGAGTGCTGCGGCCCCGGCGCTTGGCGCACTGTTGCTGACGCTGGGCGGGCCGGGGCTGGTCTATGCCAGTTGTCTGGCGATGGCCGTGGCGGGCTGGGTGATTGCTGCGGTTCTGGTGCGACGGACCTGAGACCGGCGTGCCGGGCTGCGGCAAGAATATTCCGGAGGCGTTTGGCAAGGGTTAGGTCATGAAGTTCATGATGGATTTCTTCGGATCGGGTGGCCCGGAAACCCAGTCGGTGATTCTGCTGCGCCAGGTGCCGATCCGGTACGACGAGCCTGCGCGGTCCTGGCTGGCGGGCCTGCCGCAGATGCCGGACCGCACCCTTGGCCGTCCGAGACGGAGTGGGCGACGATCCGCGCCCGGCTGACGGCGACCTCGAACGGTCAACTGGTATGCGGACATCCATAGCCAGTCGGCGCGGCGATCCGAAAGTGACCTTCCGTCCCGCCACCCGCGCGCGATGGAGTTTGCGCTGCGCGAGGATGTGCGGGACCTTTACACTCGCGACGCTGGCGCGACTTGACCCCGCCAGCTCTGCTGAAGGAACTCTTGCCAATGCTGCGTGACATCGGCTGCGGGGTCGCTCCACATCGGATGGGCGGGCCGCATGACGTGGTGCAGGAACCTGATACGGCGGGCGACTGGATGCTGCTGTTACAGATCTACTCGGATTACCCGATGGGGTGGATGTGGGCCGATGTCGGGGCGCTGTTCGTGCAGATCAGGGCTAAGGACCTGAAGGCCTAGCGGTTTGACCGGATCGAGGCGCGGTTGGAGGGTGGCTGACGCCTACTTGCGGCTGTCGAGGAAGGTCTGGATGCCAAAGGCGGTTGCAGGGCGAAGGGCGTTATCGACCATCGTCCTGCTGGCGCCCTCGTAGGCCTGCGGCAACGGCAGGCCGGCTTGTGCGCGGAAGGCGGCCTTGCCGAGGCGGATCACCTCTGGGTCTTTCGCCGCGATGCTGCGGGCGAGCGTGAGGGTTTCGGCCTGCAACGCCTCGGGCGCGCAGAGGCGGTTCACGAGGCCAAGCGCGTGGGCGCGGGGGGCGGGGAGGAAATCGCCGGTGGTCAGAAGCTCGAACGCAGCGGCTGGGGCGAGTTTGCGGGTCAGTGCGACCATCGGGGTCGAGCAGAAGAGGCCGATGCTGATGCCGTTCACGCCGAAGCGGGCGGTGTCGGCAGCGGTGATGAGATCGCAGGAACAGGCCAGCTGGCAGCCGGCGGCGGTGGCGACGCCCTGGACCTGGGCGATGGTCGGCTGGGGCAGGGCGACGAGCGCCTGCATCACGCGGGCGCAGAGGGCAAAGAGGCTGGCGATCTCGGCGGCGCCGGCATCGGAGGCGGAACGGGCGCCCTGGATTTCCTTCAGGTCGTGACCAGCGCAGAAGTTGCGCCCCTCTGCCGCCAGAATCACAACGTGGATGCTGCTGTCGGCGGCGATGGCGCGGAGGCTTGCATCAAGCTCCAGCAGCATCAGGCGCGACAGGGCATTGATGTTGCCGGGTGAGGAGAGCGTCAGAGTGGCGATGCCACCGTCATCAGCGCGGGTCAGGAGATCGGCCATGATGGCTGATGTCAGCCTTTGGGTTTCAGGAACCGGCCATCCATCGAGGCGCCGCTTTCGATCACGATGCTTGATGTGGTAACGTCGGCCTTCACCTCGGCCGAGGCGCGCAGGGTGAAGCTGTCGCAGGCGACCTTGCCATCAAGCTTGCCCTTCACCTCGACAGTGTCGGCGGTGACCGAGCCACGCACGCGGCCTTCGTTGCCGATCGTCAGACCATGGGCGGTGATGTTGCCCTCGATCTCGCCGAGGACTTCGACGGAGCCGGTGGTGGAGATTTCGCCAGTGATACGCAGGTCAGCGCCGAGGACGGAGCGCCCGGCATTCGACCCGGGGCCCGAGGGGCGCGGGGCGGTTGGGGTGGGTGCTGCGGTCGGATCGGCAGTCTTGGAAAACATCGCGGACTATCCTTGCAAGGGTTGCCTGATAAGGCGGGATCGAGGCGAGCCGGTCAAGGGGCGCTGTCGCGGGCTGGCGGGTTTCCCGCCGATGGGATGTCGCAAGCGGGGCTGACAAGGGGCGGGCGGGGTGGTCAGATGGCGGTGGAATCAGCATGAGGGAACAGCATGGCGGATGGGTTCTTTGCCCCGGTATCGGGGTTCGATCTGCCACGGTTTGCCGGGGTGCCGACGTTCATGCGGTTGCCGCATGTGCCGTTTGACCATCCGCGCTTTGGCGAGGTGCAGATTGGGCTGATCGGCGCGCCCTGGGATGGCGGGACGACGAACCGCCCCGGGCCAAGGCATGGGCCGCGCCAGTTGCGCGACCTGTCGACGATGATCCGGGCGGTGAACGGGGCGACCTGGGTGGCGCCGTTCGAGTTGGCGCGCTGTGCGGACCTTGGCGACGTGGCGCCGAACCCCGGTGACCTGATGGATTCGATGGCGCGGATGGAGGCGTTCTATACTCGCGTCGTCGCGGCGGGGGTGCGACCCTTGACGGGGGGTGGGGATCACCTGTGCAGCCTGCCGATCCTGCGGGCGGTGGCGAAGGCGCGACCGGTGGGGATGATCCAGTTCGACAGCCATACCGACCTGAACGACGTCTATTTCGGGACCTCGCGGTACAATCACGGGACGCCTTTCCGGCGGGCGGTGGAGGAGGGGCTGATCGACCCCAAGCGCTATGTCCTGATCGGCATCCGTGGCACGGCCTATGGGCGCGAGGATTGGGACTTTGCGGCCAGCGTGGGGATCAGGATCATCCCGATTGCCGAGTTCCATGCCCGCGGGGCCGAGGATGTGATGGCCGAGGCGCGCGAGATCGTGGGCACGGGTCCGGTCTATGTGACCTATGACATCGACTTCGTGGACCCGACCTTTGCGCCGGGGACGGGCACGCCGGAGGTGGGCGGGCCGAACTCTTGGCAGGCGCTGCAGGTGGCGCGGGGCTTGCGGGGGCTGGATGTAGTCGGGGCGGATCTGGTGGAGGTGTCGCCGCCGTTTGACCAGTCGGGCGGGACGGCCTGGCTTGGGATCAGCCTCATGTTCGAGATGCTGTGCGTGATGGCAGAGGGGATCGCCCGGGGCTGAGCGCGCAGCGGGGGTTTTCCACCCCCGCGCCCCCGGAGGATATTTGTGCAAATGTGAAAGGCTGGATGATGCAGGCCGAGATGATCATCACCA
>JANPJZ010000184.1:0-4620 GCA_031425795.1 Rhodobacter sp.
GCCCTGCTCGAGAACCAAGGGGAGCATACCGCGCTCCAGAACATGCGCGGCGGCGGCAAGCCCGACCGGCCCCGCCCCAAGGATCGCAACTGTCTTTGTCATTCCGCTGTTCCTTTTCTGCTAGAAATATCGAAATATAGAGGCTGAGGACATGCCCTCACTTGCTCGCGATGGAGGCATCGGCACAGCATTCGGCAGCCAGATCGTCGATCAGTCCGCGCATCACAGTGTAGTTCGTCCGGCAGATCAGTGAGGTGCCGACCCGCTCCTGCTGGATCAGATCGACCTGAACCAGCGCGCGGCAGTGGTGGGACAGCGTGGAACCAGGAATGCCCAACTTTTCTTGAATCTGGCCCATCGAAAGCCCGGTCTCACCCGCACGCACAAGCAAACGATACAGGCGCAGGCGCGTCGAGTTTCCAAGAGCGGCGAGGCGAGATGCCGCAAGGTCGATGTCCATGGAGGCTACTCCTTCTACTATATTTCTAGCATTATAGAAATAAAGTTCAAGCGCGTTTTTCTAGCCCTCTGAAGGACCTGGATGTCGACGAGATGAAGTGCCCATGCTGGCGGAGTTCAATCCTTGTTCAGCCCTGCGGGTCAAGAACTCAGCCATAGAGCCCACCAGACACATTCGAGGTCGTCATGATGTGATATGACGGGAGCTTTGTGCACGATTGACTTGTAACGATGGTTACATTAAATGCGTTCACATGACTGATATCACGTGGCTCCTCTTGACCTACAAGGTCCCCGCCGAACCGTCGGCCAAGCGGATCGCCATCTGGCGGCGGCTGAAGGGGATGGGTGCAGTCTATCTGCAGAACGGAGTTTGCGTGCTGCCGCGGACGGATGACCACATTCGACGCCTGAAGATGGTCGAGAATGACATCAGTGAGGCCAAGGGAGAGAGCGTGATCCTGCAAACTGTCGCTCTGGACCCTGCGCAAGAGGTCAAGGTCGTGGGCCGCTTCAAGGCGGAACGCGATGAGGCCTATGCCGAGTTCATCGACAAATGCGACGACTTCGAACGCGAGGTCGCCAAGGAAATCACCGCCGGTCACTACAGCTATGCCGAGTTGGAAGAGAACGACGTCGATCTGAAGAAACTGCAGGGATGGCTCGAGAAGATCGGCAAGCTTGACTTCTACGGTGCTGCGCGCGCCGACGAAGCGAGGACCCGGTTGAAGGGCTGCGAAGCGGTCTTGGACGATTACGCCAAGCGCGTCTTTGACGCGAAGGGCGAGAACGGTTGACCCGGGAGGATAGACATGAGCCGGCACATATCTTTGAAGGCCTTCTTCCTGCATTTTCCGTCAGAGGTGCTGCGCCTGGTGCCGTCTCGCCTGCTGGCTTGGGAGGATCGTCAGCGGCAGCGCGCAGCCCTGGCGCGGCTGGAAGACAGGATGCTGGAGGATATCGGCGTGACTCGAGCCGAGGCCAAGGCGGAAAGCCTGCGGCAAGACTGATCTTCCATAAGTGAACGCTGAACTGAGGTGGCCGCCATGACAGATACGACAGCGGACAAGGCTGGCTCCCCTTGGCGGGGCTTGCCAGCGGGGATCTGGGCGCTCGGTTTCGTCTCAATGCTGATGGATATCTCGTCTGAGATGATCCATGCGCTGCTGCCGGTTTATCTGACCGTGGGCCTTGGGGCGACGGCTCTGGCGGTGGGGGTGATCGAAGGGATTGCCGAAGCGACTGCAGCGATCACCAAGGTGTTTTCTGGGGCGCTTTCGGACCGGATCGGGCGGCGCAAGGAACTGGCCGCGATCGGGTACGGGCTGGCGGCACTCACAAAGCCTGTCTTTCCACTGGCCCCCTCGATCAGCTGGCTGATCGCGGCGCGGTTCATCGACCGGGTGGGCAAGGGTATCCGAGGCGCGCCGCGCGATGCGTTGGTGGCTGACCTCGCCCCCGAAGGACGGCGCGGAGCAGCCTTTGGCCTGCGTCAGTCGCTCGACACGCTTGGTGCCTTCCTCGGTCCGATGCTAGCCATCGCGCTGATGTGGGCCTTTGCGAATGACTTCCAGTCCGTTTTCTGGGTCGCCGTCATCCCGGCCTTCATGGCGCTTGGCCTGATCCTGTTTGCCGTGAAGGAACCAGCGCGCCCGGAAGGGTTGCGCCGCGTCCGCAACCCTCTGTCGCGCGCCGAGTTGCGGCTTCTGGGCGGCATGTATTGGGCCGTCGTCGCGGTGGCCACTGTGTTTACGCTTGCGCGGTTTTCCGAGGCGTTCCTGATCCTGCGTGCCCAGGAGGTGGGGCTATCCCTGATGCTGGTGCCTCTGGTTCTGGTGGGGATGAACGCGGTCTATGCGCTGTCTGCCTGGCCTGCGGGGGTGCTGTCGGACCGCATGAGCCGCCCGGCTATGCTGATGGCCGGGCTTGCCTTGCTGATCGTCGCCGATCTGGTGCTGGCGTTGGCCCCCGGCTTTCTGGGCTTGGGTCTGGGCATCGCGCTGTGGGGGCTGCACATGGGGCTGACGCAGGGGCTTCTCGCGGCGCTCGTGACCGAGGCGGTTCCGGCCGAACTGCGCGGAACCGCTTTTGGCATGTTCAATCTGATTACCGGTGGCGCCCTGTTGCTGGCCAGCGTCATCGCGGGCGGGCTCTGGCAAGAGTTCGGATCAGAGGCCACCTTCCTTGCCGGTGCGGCTTTTGCCGTGATCGCGGCACTCGGCTTGATCCCTCTGCGCCACAAGCTGGCGTGAGCCATAGCTCATCGTCAGCTAAACGAGGTTCGCCCTTGGCCTAGATGCTGCGCGGCGCAAAAAGGATCACGGCCGCGCCGATCAGGCATATGGCTGATCCGATCATGTCCCAACGGTCGGGCCGCATGCCTTCCACTGCCCAGAGCCATCCCAATGACGCGATGATGTAGATCCCACTGTAAATCGCATAGGCGCGACCGGTGTCGCGTGAGACCGTTCAATTCCTTGGGGTGCTGATTGCCGAAGCGGGCTCTAATCTCTTCCAGTCTTGGCAAAAGAGAGGCAGGATGCGCTGGAAAATCAGTATTGAGGGTTCGGACGAAATCACGCGCTGCAAAGTCTCCTCCCGAGGCCAACGGCGAAGAAGGGCTTGCCGACATGAGGGCGCTGCTTGCCATCAATGAGGCCGCGAAAACAGATGAAACCATCCTTCTTGATCCATCGACCTTCAAGTCTGGAATTCAGCCTCAAATGCTCCGCGATTTTGCCCCGACGACTAAGCGTCTGCTGTTTTAGTTCGAGCCCACTGTCCCTCGGAGTTTTCTGTGCTTGGCTTACTTAGGCTATGCCTGTGGAAGACCCACTTCGTCATGGAGAAATCTCGCCTGCTAGTACGGCGCGGCCATGCACCGCAAGGATTGCTGCGAACCTGGGGCATCCGAATTGCCGGACGACGTCCAAGACTCTAGCCTCATAGGCGGCCGGACCGATCAGTTTGCACAAATCCGATGCGTGAAACTGTCGGTTGGAACTCGGAGCAGCCCGGATCTGATTGTGAAGTTCCTGTTCCTTCGGCTCAACGGCGCGCTGGAGTGCATCTTCCGATGCAGGCGTTTTCGCAGCCTGCGGCAAAGAACTCCGCCACCGCCTCATGAAACCCAAGAGAAACCCAGCTGGCACTGCCGCATTCCCGCGTGACCGGTTGAAGGCTAGGAAACGTTCCCAGATGACCTGCGAGTCGACGTTCCAACATGCAAGGGATGCTTTCGCTGTCTTGATCAAGTCCGCCCACGGTGTCCGATAGACGTTGGTTCCTGCGCCGATCTCAATCCTTCCTGCAAAGATTGTTTTGTTCTTAGAGTCTCTAGATAGTGATGTGTCGCCTGAGGCTGACACGACATATGGCGAAGCATCGACCTCTTCGCTCCCTCCGAACCGAAAAAGCCAGGGTGCGAACTTCCCATTGGGCTTCCATCGGACCAAGGCCAGACTTGACGCCGCGAGCTCGACCAAGAGCGCCGTCAGATGCTGCCGCGAAACCCCCATTTTCTCGGCAAGGTGGGCCAGCGTGAATGCGGCCGTTCCGCGTTCAAGCCCGTTGTAGCCATCCTTCCAGGCGATGCCGTCGAGGATGATTGTCGCGAGCTTATGGGCCGCAGTGGAGAGCGGTGTTTCGGTGATGCGGCGCAGGATTGCGCCGGTCGTGAGTTCCATGATGTGTCGTTCCGTCTTGGGGCGACACCAGACCGTGAGTCGTGCAAGATTTCGTTCCGGCAAAGGCATTTGCCGGTTGAACGGGTCCAAAGCTCGCGCTAAATTCCCACTACCACGAGGAAATCAGTGCGGCGTCGGGCCTATGGTCTGGCGTCGTTTGTGTTTCTAGGGGTTACGTCTTTCGATCGTTTCGGGGGAGGGCGGTCGTTCAAGTTCTCAGTAGTGAACCTCCTCGTGTCCGTAGCTGCCTTCATAGTCGCGCCACTCGACGAAGACAGACCGGTGCCAATAGCTGCGGCAGTCCGCCGGCACGGCGAAATCTGAGGCGGTTGGAACCGCAGAGACATTGCTTCGACGACGGCTGTAGTCGCCTTGAGCGCCATAGGTGCCAATGTACACGGCGCCCCAGCTGTTGCAGTCGCCGTCAGAGCTGCGGCGCTGCTGATAGGTGATCTCGAACACCCGGATCGAGCGG
>JANPJZ010000185.1:0-11501 GCA_031425795.1 Rhodobacter sp.
AATTGCGGGCATCGCGAAGGTGGCGTTGCCAAGGAAGTTGATCGGCGCGACGCCGGCGAGGTTCCACAGCGGCACCAGAAGGCCGCGGTCGGGTGACAGGACCATCGACCAGACAAGGGTGACGACGGTCACGGAGAACACACTGGACATGAAGAAGATCGACCGCAGCACCCCGCGCAGTCGCCCTTCGCCATAGACCGCAAGGGCAAGCAGCAGCGACACCAGCGTCAGTGTCGGCGCGGTGATGACGACGAACAGCAGCGTGTTGCGCACGGTCCGCCAGAACAGCGTGTCGAACCAGAGGTCCTCGTAGTTCAGGAATCCGATGTATTCGCGGTAGCCGCCGGCGAGTTCCCAATCGTGCAGGCTGATCCAGATGCCCTTGAACAGCGGGTATACCATCAGGACAGCGTAGATGACCATGAACGGTGCAAGAAACAGCGCGGCGGCGGTGGCTTGCTGGCGGCCCCGGCGCGTCATGCCATGGCCCCCTCATGCAGGGTGATCGCGCGTTCGTCAGCGTCAAAGACATGGCGGATGCCGGGACCAAGCGCCAGCCGCACCGCTTCGCCCACATGCGGGGCAGGTGCCCCCCGCAGTTCGGCCACCGCGGACTGCCCGTCCGACAGCGTGGCATAGATCAGCCGGACGTTGCCGAGTTCCTCCACCACATCCACCGTTGCCTCAAGCGGGCCATCGGGACCAAGCGTCAGCACATCCGGTCGCAGGCCAAGCGTCACAGGGGCGCCCTCAGCGGCACCCGGCTGGATGCGCACCGGCACGGTGCCGCCAGCCACCCGCACTTCGGCCGACTGCCCATCGACCCGCGAGAGTTGCCCGGCAAAGAGGTTGATCCGGGGCGCGCCAAGGAAGCCGGCGACGAAGGCCGTGGCGGGGCGTTCGTAAAGCTCGATGGGGGTGCCCACCTGCACGATCTTTCCCGCCCGCAGCACCACGATGCGGTCGGCCATCGTCATCGCTTCGGTCTGGTCATGGGTGACGTAGATCATCGTCGCGCCCAGTCGGTAGTGCAGCTTGGCGATCTCGGTCCGCATCTGGACCCGAAGGGCGGCGTCAAGGTTCGACAACGGCTCGTCAAACAGGAACACCTGCGGCTCGCGCACGATGGCCCGGCCGATGGCGACGCGCTGGCGCTGGCCGCCGGACAGGGCGCGCGGCTTGCGGTCGAGGTAGGGCTCCAGCTCCAGAATGCCTGCGGCCTTTGCCAGCCGCCGCGCAATCTCGTCCTTCGGAGTGCCGATGTTCTGCAGGCCGAAGGTCATGTTTTCGCTGACCGACATATGGGGATAAAGCGCGTAGTTCTGGAACACCATCGCCACCCCCCGGTCGCGCGCCGCCACGTCGTTCATCGGCTGCCCGCCGATCATCACCTGACCGCCCGAGATGTCATCCAACCCTGCGATCATGCGCAAAAGTGTGGACTTCCCGCAGCCAGAGGGGCCGACGAAGACCACGAACTCCCCTTCGGCGATAGAGAGGGAAATCGAGTGGATCACGGCCACCGATCCATAGGATTTCGAGACATTGTCCAGGGTGACACTCGCCAAGCACGTTCCTCCCGCGACTCACGCCGCTTTTTTAGTTATATAAGTTATAAATGCTGAACACTGTCTGCTTATCAAGCAGGATCTTCTTGTTGACCCTTCGGTAATCGTGCTCAAAAGGGGGAACAGGACGCCTGAAGGGGTACGGGGCTTGCAGAAGAAACCCACGATGACCGAGATCGCGATCGCTTGTGGCGTCTCGCAGGCGACGGTGTCGTTGGTCTTGAACAATGCCCCGGGCACCCGCATTTCCGCCACGACGCGCGAAGCGGTACTGAAAAAGGGGCGAGAGCTTGGCTACAAGACGGCCCATCGGGGGACCGAACGGCGCCCGGTGATTGCCATGCTGATCAACGATGTCACCTCGACCCCGCATGTCGCCGGGCTGATCGACGGGGTGACGGATGCTGCGGACGAGCTTGGTTATATCCTGCTTGTCACCCCCACCATCGGCGATGCGGATGCAGAGGACCGGATGATCGACTATCTGTTCAGCCTGTCGGTGGCCGGGGTGATCTACACCCGTCTGATCACGCAAGAGGTTGTCCTGCCACGGCGCCTCGCGTCGCTGCCCTGCGTGCTGCTGAACTGCTATGTCGACCGGGACAGCATCCCTTCTGTCGTCGCCGGTGACGTGGCCGCGGGGCTGACGGCTGGCCTCGCACTGCTGGACGCGGGGCACCGCCGGGTGGCCTTCATCGGGGGGGAGGATTCCATCGAAGCCTCGCGCAACCGGCTGAAGGGGTACAAGCGTGCGCTGGCGATGCGGGATGTGCCCTATGATCCCGCGCTGGTGGTCAAGGGCGGCTGGACGATCAAGGGCGGGTATGCCGCGCTGAAGCGGTTGCGGGCGCTGGCTGACCCGCCGACCGCCGTCTTCTGCTTTTGCGACCGGACTGCCGTTGGCGTCTACAACGCCGCCTCCGAGCTTGGGCTGCGTGTGGGCCACGACCTTTCGGTGATCGGCTTCGACAACGAGGCTTACACCGCCGACATGCTGCCGCCTCTGACCACGATGGAGCTTCCCCACGCCGACATGGCCCGCCACGCGGTCGAGCAGCTGGTCGACATCATCCAGCGCCCCAGATCCCTGCCGGCGCACATGCGGATGAAGTTCGACTGCCCGATGATCGACCGCGAGTCGATCGGGCCGCTGGGCCCGGGTCATGGCGCGGTTTCCAGCGCGAAGGTGCGAACATAGTCGAACTCCGCGACCAGCGCGCCCCCAGCGGTCTCGGGCTGGCGGCCCATTGCGAACAAGGCGATCCGAAGCTCTGACAGGTCATGCGTCCACGTCCCGCCACGCACCCAGCTTGCGCCATCCGTGCTGGTATAGGCGGTGAAATGGTCTTCATCCGGTTCCCGCGTCACGGCAATGCGCAGATAGGTCCATTCGGCGCCCGGCGGCCCGACGACGGTATTGCCATAGCGGGACCAGCCGGGAGCGATACGGTCTGCACCGATCTCTTTCGCCCATTCGGTCTGCAGCGTGTTGAAGATCGCTGTTTCGGTCAGTTTCAGCAGGTTGTCCTGGTCCTGAAAAAGCCCCAGGCCCGCCTGGGCAAAGTTGAAACAGCACCCCTTCGGCACGTCGGTCCTGAGCCGGGTTTCAACGATGAAATCCCCCTCCGGAGCGGACCGAAGCAGGACTTGGGCTGAATTCACGTCCACATAGGTGTCTGCGGTCTGGATCTCGACGCGCAGGACGCCGTCGCTCACCGACTGCACGGGTTCAGCGCCCGCGCCGCCCTCCCAGGTCCAGCCCTCGAGGTCAGTGTCGAAGTCGTCCGAGAATTCGGCCATGAGGGACCCTGGCAGATGTGCCACCCCGCCCGCCGCGCGGGTCGGCCAGCCGTCCTGCCACCGGACGGCGTCCATCAGCGCCGGCCGCTTGGTGAAGCCGCGCCCGCCCTCGGGGATATCGCCGGGGAAGAAGGGATCAAGCCTGTCGACCGCATGGTAGAAGGTCCACCAGCCGCCCGCTTCATCCCGCACCAGGATATTGTGGCCTGGGCCGACCCAGCGGTCGCCGGTCATCGTCAGGAACGGCGTTCCTCCCGTGGCCTCATCGGTGAGTGAAACGCCCTGCTGGTCTAGGAAGGGCCCTGTGGGGCTTTGCGAGCGCCCGACGAAGGTGCTGTAGCCGGTCAGCGCACCGTTGCAGCAATCGGTTGCAGAGACGAAGATGTAGAACCAACCCTCCCGCTCGATGACCGTCGCGCCCTCGTAGCGGTTGTCGATCACCACCATCTCGCCCGGTCCGGTGCGGCCAGTATCCGGTGTGCCAGGGTCGCCATCCACGTCCAGCGTCAGCGCTGCGGCGAAGATCCCGCCGTAGTAACTGCCGTAGTAGAGCGTCCCTTCGGTCCCGATCCGGTCACCCAGCACGTCGGGATCGAAGGTCCATTTGAAGTTGCACCCGTCACCGCCGGGCCGGGGGGGGACAACAGGCTGCTTGGCAAAGATCCATGGTCCCGTCGGCGTCTCACCAAAAGCGACGCCAATCGCTCCGTCCGAGGTGCAGTCCGCGACGCCGCTGAGCGCTTCAACCGTGTCGGTGACCCCGAAGAACAGAAGATACTGCCCGTCGCCATCCCCGTTGTCGATCTCGGAGTAGACCACGTCGGGGGCCCAGAGGGCGGCGCCCGCTTCCGCGTACTCGGGCAGGCCTGCGGGCCCCTGCGGAAAGGCGTCGCCCAGATATTCCCAATCCACGAGGTTGGCCGAACGCAGCTGCGGGATGCGGCGGAAGACGAAATCTCCTGCGTCGTCAACGTCCGTGTCGTTCAGGGGGTCGGTGGTGCAGTACATGTACCAGTTGTCGTCGCCCGGCTTTTGACTGTGCAGCACCGCCGGGTCGGCGCAACTGTCCACTGTCAGGCCAGACTCGGCGATATGCGGGGTAAGCGGGAGACGGTCGGGGGTTTCCGCCCCGACCGCGCTGCCTGCCAGCGCCACGATCGACGCCAGCATCCTGTAAAGATTGCGGCTGTCCGGGCTCTGGCGGCGTTCGGTCATGGTGGCGTTGTCCTGTCGGGGTCGGATAGCCGCAACTGAAACGGAGCCCGCTGACCGCTGGGAGGCAGTGGCGCAGGCCTTCGCACGTGTTGGCCAACGCGCACTGGCGATCCCGGTTCCGCCGGTTGCCATCCGCAGGGCAAGGGTTCTGGCTCAGGAAATGCATGGCTGCGGCGGTCAGGTTGGTGGCGGACGATCCGAACCGGGCATCGGACCGAGGGCCATGAGCCCAGGACCTGGCCAAGCATCTGGTTATTAGGCAGGAATCACCGGTGCTGCAACAGGTTGCCAAACCTTGGTCCGCCCTGTTCCGTCATGCGTGACGTCGCTGCAGCGGGCGCAAGGGGGGCGCCACAGCCGTCAGAACGTGCGGTTTGCGCACCCGCCTTGCCGACTGGCCGTGCGATCCGCACTGCAGGAACGCCGGCATCAGCCTGCGGAATGGGGAGAGTTGCACGAGGGTCGCCAAGGCGGTGCTTGTTCAGCCGCCCTGGTGCGCCCGGCATTCTCCCAGAAATCGGGAAGGCCTGGTTGGCCTGGACCTCTCCTTTCGGAAGGCAATGTGTATCGGCAAGGCCCCTGTCCCGCTGCTACGCAACGCGACTGAAGAGTGGACATCAGCGCGCGCGTTTCCTTCCCAGCGCCCTTGCAGGTGTCACACGCCAGGACACGGAGAAGGTCAATCCAGTAGCAGGCAGCTTAGGTCAACCGGAATGGAAATCCCGATGAGTCCGGCAGCACGCGCAGAAATTTACGGGGCGCAGGACCCGGATGAGAAGAACACGAGCTTCGCTCTGCTCCACTTTGGCTACGGAGAAGTTGAACAGAAGAAGAATTGCCGCTTCTCGGCAGCCCCCTCATATGCAGGCCCACGGGTCGTGACCCCGGCCGGTCTGTCAGCCTTCTTCTTCCTGGATCAACACGATCTCTCCCGACGCTTCCAGCGCGCGAATGGCGCCCACGATGGCGTTCATCGCGTCCTCGCCGTCCTTGTCCTTGACCTTGCCGCGCGGGGCCATCTCTTCGCGCAACCCTTGCGCCAGACGCTGCGAAATGTTGGCCAGCAGGAAATCTGCCGTCTCCTCCAGCCCGGGTTTGCCCTGGGCAGCGGTCAGCGCGGTCACGAGCTGCCGCTGATCGACCATGCGGGTGATCGACGGCGCATCGCGCGGGTTCAGCCGGGCAGGGATGTGCACGAAGGTAAAGATCGCGCGGCGCACCTCGGCGGCGAAATCGGCATCTTCGGCCTCCAGCCCCTGCAGCACATGTTCCCGGGTAAGCGACGGCGAGACGTTGAGGATGGCCCCGACCCGTTCGACCGGGTTGGCGTCAAAAGCGAGAGGTGGCTGGTTGTCCAGTTCTGCCAGCAGCGCCAGCCCGATACGGCGCACGGTTTCAGGGTCAACCTTGCCCGTCAGCGAAACGGCATAGGCCACGCGACGGGCGCGGTCGCCCGGCAGCCGGCCCAGAAGCTCTGCCGCCTTGGCCACCGGCAGCTTTGACAGCATGACAGCCCCAACCTCCACCGCCTCATCCGCAAGGATCGGAAGCAGCCGGTCCACGGCAAGCGCGGTGATCCGCTCCCACGGGTCGACCTTAGAAGACGAGGACGCCAGCCGCCGCAGCCGGGACGCAGCCGATTGCGAGATGTGTCCATCCATCATCGAAAGCGCGCCCTCGATGCCGCCGGGGAACGACAGCCCCACAGCCTCCAGTTCGGCCAGAAACTCCGACACGACCTCATCAAGGGTAACCCGGTCGATCAGGCGCATCTGCGCCATCTGTTCGGCCAGCGCAGCCTGCATGTGTTCTGGCAGCGTTGCGATGGGCAGGCTGGTGCCACCGCTTAACATGCAGCGCACGATCACGGCCGCCTTCTGCCGCGGGTTCAGCGTCCGCCGCGGCAGGGAGTCCCCCGTCGCGGCGCGCCGTTCAGGCATGATCCGGCCAAGCGGAACGACATCCTGTGACATTGGCATCCCCTGATTCCACCGATAAAGGGAAGAGTGCCAGCGCCGGGTTAACGCCCGCTTAGCCGCTAAAGCTGGTTGGCCCTAGCTGGTTGGATTGACGACGCAGGCACCCTTTGCGTCATCCCAGCTTGCGCCCGGCATGCACGACGCTGCGGTTTCGTTCATCTTGTCGCCAGCGCACTGGGCAAAGGCCAATCCCGGGGTCAAGGCCAGGGCAATCACGGCGAGGGTTGTCTTGAGCTTCATGGTCGTCCTCCTTCAGGGGTTGAGGTCAGTAAGTGTAGGTCACTCCGGTCGCGATCGCTTCGGCCAGAGATCGTTCGGCCCAGGTTCCGCCGCCGCCGTGCATCCGAATCGCCGCCAGCTGGTGCTGTGCTGCGACCCGTTCATCCAACTGCACGAGGAGCTGGCCATAGTAGCTGCGGGCCAGGATGTTGCCGCTGTCCAGCGCAATGGCCCGTTCATAGGCGGCAATGCCGTCCTCGATCCGGCCAGTCTGGCGCAAGAGGAAACCCTGGTAGGTCAGCACGCGGGCGGTCTCGCCCTCGGTCATGGTGGCAAGAAGGGTCAGCGCCTCATCGGGACGGCCGCTGTAGGCAAGTTCCCGGACGGCACCAAAGCGCTGGTCGTCGGTCAGGGCCGAGCTTTCGGCCTTGATGCAGGTTGCGGTCTTTTCATCCCAGACCTCGCCCTTGGCGCATTCCGTGGTGGTCTGGGTGGGCTTCGGCGGCTCGGTATCATCGCTGCCTGCCGCAAGGGCAAGCTGCGGAAAGACGGCGAGGCTGGCAGCAAGGATCATGCGCATCGAGCGACCTTTCAGCAACTTTCATGAAAGGTAGCACGGTGCGGGCAGGATCAAGCAGGAAATTCCCGCGGCAGGGGGCGGAAGACGATCACGGATGCGTCAGGTGCCGAAGACGCGGGCAAAAATCGTGTCGACGTGGCGCGTATGGTAGCCAAGGTCGAACTTTTCCTCGATCTCTGCCGGGGTAAGGGCGGCTGTCACCTCGGTGTCGGCCAGAAGCTCGGTCTTGAAATCGGCCCCGGTCTCCCAGACCTTCATCGCGTTGCGCTGGACAAGGCGGTAGCTGTCCTCGCGGCTGACGCCAGCCTGGGTCAAGGCGAGAAGCACGCGCTGCGACATGACCAGGCCCTTGAACTTGTTCATGTTCTTCAGCATCGTGTCCGGGTAGATCACCAGCTTTTCGACCAGCCCTGCAAGGCGGTGCAGCGCAAAATCAAGCGTGATCGTCGCATCAGGGCCGATCATCCGCTCGACGCTGGAATGGCTGATATCCCGCTCATGCCACAGGGCCACGTTTTCCAGCGCGGGGACCACGGCCATCCGCACCAGCCGGGCAAGGCCGGTCAGGTTCTCGCTGAGGACAGGGTTGCGCTTGTGCGGCATGGCACTTGACCCCTTCTGCCCGGGCGAGAAGAACTCCTCCGCCTCCAGCACCTCGGTCCGCTGCATGTGGCGGATCTCGGTCGCGATGTTCTCGATGCCCGAAGCGATGACCCCCAGCGTCGCGAAGAACATGGCGTGCCGGTCTCGCGGGATCACCTGCGTGGTGATCGGCTCGGGCGTCAGGCCAAGCTGGGCGCAGACGTGCTCTTCGACACGCGGGTCGATGTTGGCAAAGGTGCCGACCGCGCCCGAGATCGCACCGGTGGAGACTTCTTTCTTTGCATTGACAAGGCGTTCGCGGTTTCTCTTCATCTCGGCATAGAAGCGCGCAAAGGTGAGGCCCATCGTCGTCGGCTCGGCATGAATGCCATGGCTGCGCCCGATGCGCAGGGTGTCCTTGTGTTCGAAGGCGCGGGCCTTAAGCGCCGCCAGCACCCGGTCCAGCGCCTGCAGCAGCAGGTCAGAGGCGCGCACAAGCTGGATGTTCAACGTGGTGTCCAGCACGTCCGAAGAGGTCATGCCCTGATGCACGAAGCGTGCATCTTCAGCCCCGATATGTTCGGCCAGATGGGTCAGGAAAGCGATCACGTCATGCTTGGTCACCGCCTCGATCTCGTCGATCCGGGCGACGTCGAAGGTCACGTCCTTTGCCCGCCAGACCGCTTCGGCATTGGCCTTCGGGATCACGCCAAGCGCGGCCTGTGCGTCACAGGCATGGGCTTCGATCTCGAACCAGATCTTGAAGCGGCTCTCGGGCGACCAGATTGCCACCATGTCGGGGCGGGAATAGCGCGGGATCATGTGCAGCCTCCGGCGGGTTTGACCTGCCGCCCCTTACGCCGCAGCGGCGAAAGGCGCAAGCTTTGGCTCGGACAGGGCCCGCCAGACAGTGGCCTTGCATTTACGTTGTCGCGAGGAAAGAATAATATTTTCAACGTACACGGCCATATTCCTAAACAATTGTGCGAACTGATTGCAGCAGCGCGTTTTGGCATTATCCGAGGCGGCTGCGAGAGATCCGCAGCCCGCCAAGGGGATACCTCATTTATGCCGTAGTGGTCGGGTTTCAGGGTCTGATTGACGGGCAGCCCTGAATACGCGATGGGCTGGGCGGTTGCGGGTATGTGGTTCCGGCAAAGCGACGAGGGCACATGGAAGACGACGACGAGCATCCGATCCGAACCGCAGTGGTCAAGGCCCTGCTGGTGCTGTCGATCGTGACGCTGGCGGGGGGGTATCTTGGCTGGCTGCATCCCTTGGGCGATTCGCTTGCCGTTGCGCGCGGCCATGTTTCGGCAGCGGTGTTCATCCTGGCAATTCTTGCCGCCTATCGCGGTATGCGCATGGCCGCCTTCGGGGCCATCCTGCTGTCCCTGTTGACCGGCACATCGGTGGTGCTGGCCTTTATCTGGCCGGGGCCGCCCGGGATTTTCCCGCTCTATCAGAAGAACATGCTTTACAGGAATGACGATCTGGCCGCGCTTGAGGCCGACATCCGCGCCTCGGAGGCGCTGGCGCTTACCCTGCAAGAGGTTTCGCCACAGAATGAAGTGCTGCTTGTCGCGTTGCAGGATGTCATGCCGCAACAACTGCACTGCAAGACAGGGCGGAGGGGGGGCATGGCTGTGGCCTCGCGGCTGCCGATGGTGCCGGGAAGCGAACGTTGTGCCTCGGGTGCGGCGGCCTTTCAGGTCATCTACGACGATGAGCCGGTGTGGATCGTGTCGGTTCATCTGCACTGGCCCTGGCCCTACGGTCAGGCCGAGCAGATCGACGAGCTGCGCCCGTTCCTCGCCGCGCTGGACGGCCCTGTGCTGATGGCCGGCGATTTCAACATGGTGCGCTGGGCTGTCGGTGTGCGGCAGCTTGCCGCCGAAGCGCGGGTGCATCCGGCGGGGCCGACCCGGGGGACCTTTACCGGGTTCGGCCCGCTGCTGCCCCTTCCGATCGACCACGCCTTCGCCCCATCCGGTGGTCGCATCACGCTGCGCCCGGGTCTCGGGTCGGACCACCTCGGTCTGCTGGCCTATCTGGAGCCTTGATTCCTCACCCCATCAACCTTGGCTCGAAAGGGTAACGCGTCAGCGTCTCGCAGCCGGTGTCGGTGATCAGCACCTGATCTTCCAGCTTGATCGAGAAATCACCGCCTTCGGGCGAGACCAGAGCCTCGACGCACAGCACCATCCCCGGCTCCAGCGCAGCATCGAAGGCGCCCGGCATCCAGCCGTCGGGGTAGTGGACGTAAGGCCACTCGTCGCACAGGCCGACGCCGTGCATCTTGCAGCTGTACTTCTGCGCCCAATACTCCGGGGCCAGCTGGTGGCCCTGCATCACCAGTTCCTCAATGGTCACGCCGGGGCGCAGCCGCGCCTTGTGGTCGGCGATGTGATCCAGCGCATGATGGAAGGCGGAGACCATCGCGTTCGAGGGGCGGCTGTCGCCCACCCACCAGGTGCGGCTGATGTCGATGCAGAAGCCGTAGGCGCCGATCAGGTCTGTGTCGAAGGCCACGATCTCGTTGTCCTGCACCAGCCGAGGCCCGCATTCCTGGAACCACGGGTTCGTCCGGGGCCCGCTCGCCAGCAACCGCGTCTCGATCCACTCCCCGCCGCGCCGGATGTTTGCGGCGTGCAACTCGGCCCAGATCGCATCCTCGCTCACCCCGCCCCGTGGCACGTTTTCGCGCGTGAAGGCCTCCATCTCGGCAATCCCCGCCTCGCAGGCATGGTGGGCACAGCGCATCGCCAATACTTCATCCGGCGTCTTCACGGCACGGACCCGCTCGGTCACCTCCTCGCCTTCCTCGACCGTGAAGCCCGCCGCTTCCAGCGCCCGCAGCCCGTGGACCATGATCTTGTCCACCGCCAGCCGCCGGTTCGTCCCGGCATGCTCCCGCATCACCTCATCCACCTGGGCCGCAAACCCCTGCGCCGCCTGCTGCCCGCGATCTCCGGTGGAATTGTAAAAGAACGTCGCCCCCGACCGCAGCTCCTTCACCAGGGGGTTGAAGGTTACGAGGAAGGGCGAGTTCTTGTACTCCCACATCACCATATGCCCGTCGGCACAGAGCAGGCAGGCGCGGAACGGGTTGTGCGTGGCCCAAAGCTGCATGTTCGTCGTGTCGGTCGCATAGCGGATGTTCAACGGGTCGAACATCAGCAGCCCGCCGTAGTCCCGCGCCACCAGACCCGCCACCAGCCGCTGCCAGCGGTCGTGGCGCATCCGGCCAAGGTCAGGCAGCACCAGCCCCGCCGCCTCCCATTCGCCAAATGCCAGCTGTGTCGGTCCGATCTCGACCCGGTCGTTGTCGTTCGGGCTGCCATCGCCCAGCCTATCGCCGCGCGTGGGGTCGATCTTGCGGATGTCGCGGTGAAAGCTGGTCATGTGGGCCCCCCCGAGGTCACCCAAGCTTGCCCGTCGGACAAGCCGCCGCCTAAGCCAGTCGCGACACCTCTGGTCGCAAACGTGTTGGTTGCAGCCGCCCGCCCGCCATGGTCAAAGACCGCCATGGTGAACCCGATGCAAGATGCGCCGATC
>JANPJZ010000186.1:0-4829 GCA_031425795.1 Rhodobacter sp.
GGATCAGCCCGTTCTTCACCAGCCCGATGAAGGACTTCGGCTATGACGTCAGCGACTATTGCGATGTCGATCCGATGTTTGGAAACCTTGCCGATTTCGACGCTCTGGTTGCGCGCGCGCATGACCTGGGGCTGCGGGTGATGATCGACCTCGTGCTGTCGCACACCAGCGACCAGCATCCCTGGTTCAGGGAAAGCCGGGGAGACCGCACCAACCCCCACGCCAACTGGTATGTCTGGGCGGATCCGAAACCCGACGGCACGCCCCCGAACAACTGGCTTTCCGTGTTTGGCGGGTCGGCCTGGGCCTGGGACGGGCGTCGGGAGCAGTACTTCCTGCACAACTTCCTGACCAGCCAGCCGGACCTGAACCTGCACCACGAACCCGTGCAGGAGGCGCTTCTGGACGTGGCGCGCTTCTGGTTGAAGCGTGGGGTGGATGGCTTCCGCCTGGATACCATCAACTTCTACTTCGCCGACAAGTATCTGCGCGACAACCCGCCGCTGCCGAAGGAGCTGCGCAATGACAGCATCGCGCCATCGGTGAACCCCTATAACCACCAGCTGCACCTCTTCTCGAAGAACCAGCCGGAAAACCTTGAATTCCTGCGGAAATTCCGGGCCGTGCTGAACCCCTACAACGCCGCTGCCGTGGGCGAGGTCGGCGATGCGCAGCGCGGGCTGGAGATCATGGCCGAGTATACCTCGGGCGGGGACAAGGTGCAGATGTGCTACCCGTTCGAGATGCTTCAGCCGACGCGCCTGACCGCGCCCCTGCTGGCCCGCACCTTTGCGCGGATGCAGTCGGCGGCGCCTGATGCCTGGCCCTGCTGGTCCTACTCCAACCACGACACCGTGCGCCATATCACCCGTTGGGGCCTTGGCGATCAGGCCGCCAAGACCTATGCCACGCTGCTGGTCTGCTTGCGCGGCTCGCTTTGCCTGTATCAGGGGGAAGAGCTTGGCCTGCCCGAGGCCGACCTTGCGCTGGACGAGTTGCAGGACCCCTACGGCATCCAGTTCTGGCCCGAGTTCAAGGGCCGCGACGGGGCACGCACCCCGATGGTCTGGCAGACCGACAACGCCAATGGCGGCTTTAGCGGGGCGCGGCCCTGGCTGCCGGTCAAGGCGCCACATCTGGCGCTGTCGGTTGCGGCGCAAAGCGGGGACGGTGCCTCCGTGCTGGAGCATTACCGCCGCGCACTGGCCTTCCGCCGTGCGCATCCCACCCTGCGGAGCGGCAGCATGATCGACATCCGCGCCGAAGGCAGCCTTGCCATGTTCCGGCGCAGGGGCCTTGACGAAATCTTCTGTGCCTTCAACCTGGGCGAGGATGAGGTCAGCCTTGCCCTGCCCGAAGGGACATGGACTGTGATTGGAACGGAACTCGGAAGCCAGACCGCCGAGGGGGGCCGCGTCACGCTGGCGCCCTGGGGCGTCTGTCTGGCAAAGCGGGCCTGAAGGGGGGAAACCATGGCTGATCTGGTCTTGAAGAACGTCGAGAAAGCCTATGGCGAGGTCAAGGTGTTGAAGAACATCAACCTCGACATCAAGACAGGGGAGCTGATCGTGTTCGTCGGCCCTTCGGGCTGCGGCAAGTCCACGCTTCTGCGGATGATCGCCGGGCTGGAGCGGATCACCGGCGGTGAGTTCAGCATCGACGGCGTACGGATGAACGACACGCCCCCCGCGCAGCGCGGGATCGCGATGGTGTTCCAGTCCTACGCGCTTTATCCGCACATGACGGTGCGCGACAACATGGCCTTCGCGCTGAAGATCGCCAAGAAATCCACGGCCGAGATCAATGCAGCCGTCGACAAGGCCGCGCGCATCCTGCAGCTGACGCCTTACCTCGACCGTCTGCCAAAGGCGCTGTCCGGCGGCCAGCGCCAGCGGGTTGCCATCGGGCGGTCCATCGTGCGCGACCCGAAGGTCTATCTCTTTGACGAACCGCTGTCGAACCTTGACGCCGCGCTGCGGGTGGCGACGCGGATCGAGATTGCGCAATTGAAGGAGGCGATGCCGAATTCCACCATGGTCTATGTCACCCATGACCAGGTGGAGGCGATGACCCTTGCCAGCCGCATCGTGGTGCTGGCGGGCGGAGGGATCAGCCAGGTCGGCTCGCCCCTCGAGCTTTACGAGCGGCCGGAGAACGAGTTCGTGGCCCAGTTCATCGGCAGCCCGTCGATGAACCTGCTTCCGGGTGAGGTGGTGGAAACCGGCGAGATGACGTTGGTCAAGCTGGAAAACGGCGGGACGGCGCGGACGATGGTGCCGACGCAGGCCGCCGACAAGGGGCTCAAGGTCAAGATCGGGGTGCGGCCCGAGGATTTTACCGAGACCCAGGGCGATGCGATCCACGCTGGCACGGTGGACATCACCGAGGCGCTGGGGGAGGTCACGCTGCTTTACTTCCAGAAGACCGCCGATGGCGCGCAGGTCGTGGCCAAGCTGCCCGGCATCCGCCCCGAACTGCGCCGGAGCACGGTCAAGCTGACCGCCGAGCCGAAGAAGGTGCACCTCTTTGCGAACGGCAGGTCTTTGCTTTACCGCTGAAGCAGGGCGACAAGCCCCAGCCAGATCAGGCTGAGAACAAGGGCGATGATGAGCGGCACCCAGAGGGTGTAGCGCGGTGCGGGTGCCGGGGTTTTCCGCAAGGACACGCGTTTCATGCCGCCGATTAAGGGGCTGGAAAGGTTTCCGGCCCGTTAATCACGCCATGACCGAGACCTTCCTTCCCCTGCAGCAAAGTGCGGTCTACGCCGCTGCCGCCCGGACCTGCGGCGCAAGCCTGCGCGAGATCGACCTTGGCTGCGGCCGGGCCCTGGCGGTCGAACGGGGGCGGCTGCGGCTGGTATCGCGCGGCCCTCTGTGGGAGGCGGGTGCGGGTGCGGCCGACCGGCGCCGGGCGCTGCGACGGCTGGCGCGCTGGCCGGGGGTGACGCTGGTGACGCCGGAGGAGGGGGTGCAGGGCCTTGGCCTCGTGCCGCTGGTCACCCCGATGCATCACGCGATCTGGGCGCTGTCTGGTGACCTGCGTGCCGGAATGTCGACGAACTGGCGGCAGAGCCTTGACGCCGCCTTGCGTGCGGGGGTGCAGGTCGAAGCCGGCTCGGCTGCCACCTTGGCAGCTTTGGGTCTGGCCGAGGCCAGGCAGAGGCAGGAGCGGGGGTATCAGGCATTGCCGGAGGCCTTCACCCAGGCGATCCCCCCCGGCGCGCTGCGGCTGTGGGAGTGGTCGGACCAGGGGAGCCTTGGGGCCGGCATGGCCTTCGTCGTGCATGGAAGTACGGCGACCTATCACCTCGGCTGGGCCTCCGGCGCGGCACGGCGGGCGGGGGTGCATGCGGTGATGCTGACCCGGGCGGCGGAGGCGCTTTGGGCCGAAGGGGTGCGCTGGCTGGACCTTGGGTCGGTCAACACCGACGAGGCCCCGGGGCTGGCGCGGTTCAAGCTGGGGACCGGGGCTACGCTGAAACGGCTGGGGGCGACGCTGCTGGTCTTGCCGTGACCTCTCCCGCGGGGCAGGGTGGGGCAAACGGGGGACGTGATGGTCACGGTGACGGACGAGATGGTGGAGACCTACCAGCGCGAGGGCGTGGTGCTGGTCAAGGGCCTCTGGGCCGACTGGGTGGAGATGCTGCGCGCCGGGGTGGCACGGAACATGGCGGCGCCGACGCAGCAGATGGCCACGCTGAAGCCGGGCGAGGCGGGGGGCTTTTTCGACGATTACTGCAACTGGCAGAAGGTGCCGGAGTTTGCCGCCGTGATCCGCCAGTCCGCCGCGGCCGAAGTGGCGGCAGGGCTGATGGGATCGGCGCGGGTCCAGCTGTTTCACGACCATGTGCTGGTCAAGGAACCCGGCACCGCCAAGCCGACGCCCTGGCACACCGACGGGCCCTACTATTTCGTCGAGGGGCGGCAGACGGTCAGCTTCTGGTCGCCGCTCGACCCGGTGCGGGAGGCAAGCCTGCGCTGCGTGGCGGGGTCGCACCTTTGGCCGAAGGACGTGCTGCCGACGCGGTGGGCGAGCGAGACGGACTTCTATCCCGGCGCGGATGACTACATGGCTATTCCCGATCCCGAAGCCGAGGGGATGGTGATCCGGGAATGGGAGATGGAGCCGGGGGATGCGGTGGCGTTCAACTTCCGCACGCTGCATGGGGCGCGGGGCAACCTTGCGGCGACGCGGCGGCGGGCGTTCTCGCTGCGGCTGGTCGGGGATGACGCGCGCTATGTGGAGCGGCCGGGGCCGACCTCGCCACCGTTTCCGGGGCATGGGATGCGGGCCGGGGAGCGGCTTCGCGAGGACTGGTTTCCGGTGCTGCGCGCGTAGTGTCCCGGGCAGGGACATGGGTCTCCTCCCATGAATATCAAGGACTTGCATGACGTCGTTCAGGAATTGTCAGGGCTTTGGCACCCGGCGGCGACGCTATCTGCCACAGGGGACCAGGGCCGGCGGAAACGCTTTGCGGCGCCAGAGGAGAGCGATGAATGTCAGAACCTGAGATCCACCGGAACGCCCGCTCGAAGCGCTATCCGCCGCCGGAGTTTCCGCCACGGCGACCGGCGGCCTTTGCACGGACGCCGCCTGCGATCTTTCCGCCGATCCTGGGACTTCTGGGCCTTGCGATCACGGTTAGCCTGGCACTCGGTCAGATGGTGCTGCCGCTTGGGGCGGCGGACCTGCTGGCCGGGCTTGCCCTTGGCCTGTGGCTGTTCGCGGCCATGGCCTATGTGGCCAAGATCGCGCGGCGGCCCGGCGTGGTGATCGAAGACCTGCGGGTGCTGCCCGGACGGTCGGGGCTGGCGGCGCTGACGGTCGGC
>JANPJZ010000187.1:0-15882 GCA_031425795.1 Rhodobacter sp.
TACTGATCCGCAATCGCCTGCGCCGCCGCCGGCATCGCATCCGACACCGCAACCAGCCTCGCCGCCGGATTGCCCGTCACCGCCCTCGCATGCACCTTGCCGATGCGACCCGCACCCAAAAGCCCGAAACGAATGGTCATCCTGCTCCTTGCTCCGGTGCTTCCGGGATGGCTAAGTTCAAATCGTCAGGCATAGTTGGCGTCAGATGCGCCCTTTACCCCGGTGATGTAGGACACGATGTCATTGCCGTCGGTTTCGTCGCGACGCAGGCTCGCGACGATGCGGCCCCGGCGGAAGACGACGATCCGGTCCACCAGATCGAACACCTGCCGAAGGTTATGGCTGACCAGGATCATCGGGATTCCCCTGGCCTTCAGCCCCCGGATGATGTTTTCCACCTGTGCGGTTTCCTGCACCCCAAGCGCGGCGGTCGGTTCGTCCATGATCACCAGCTTGGACGCAAAGGCCGCCGTCCGCGCGATGGCCACGCATTGCCGCTGCCCCCCGCTCATGTTGCGGATCGGGTTGTCGACGTTCGGGATCTTGACCGCCGTCGTCGCCAGCGCCTCCATCGTGCGGTCACGCATGGCCTTGCGGTCCAGCCAGCTGAACGGTCCAAGCCTGAACTTGAACAGCTCGCGCCCGAGGAACAGGTTGGACGGCACGTCCAGATCGTCGGCCAGGGCGAGGGTCTGGAACACCGTCTCGATCCCGGACTCACGCGCCTCCAGCGGGCCGGAGAACTGGACGGGCTGGCCGTCGAACAGCACTTCACCCCCGGTGCGCTGCTCGACCGCCGTGATCTGCCGGACAAAGGTGGACTTGCCCGCGCCGTTGTCCCCCACCACGGCGACATGCTCGCCTTCGTGCAGGGTAAAGTCCGCATCGGTCAGCGCGTGAACGCCGCCGTAATGCTTGGTCAGGCCCCGGGTTTCCAGAATGATCTTCGCCATGACCTACCCCCTGACCCGCTGCCGCTGCCGCCACTGGTCCAGCACCACGGCCCCGACGATGATCGCGCCCTTGACCATCTCCTGGTAGTAGGCGTCGAGCTTGACCGAGGTGAACCCCGAGATGATCACCGAAAAGATCGCGGCCCCGAGCACGGTGCCGATGATCGATCCACGCCCCCCCGCCAGACTGACGCCGCCGATGACCGCCATGGCGATGGCGTCAAGCTCGTACATCACGCCCATGCCGGACTGTGCAGTGAGGTTCTTCGACGTCAGCAGGATGGCCGCCACCGCCGCCATCAACCCGGCGATGGAATAGACCAGCACCTTGTGGCGGTCGACGTCGATGCCCGACATCCGCGCCGCCGCCTCGTTGCTGCCGATGGCATAGCTGCGTTTGCCGTAGAGGGTGTAGGTCATGATGACGTGGAACAGGACGGCCAGGCCCACGAAGACCACTGCCGGGTTCTGCCCTGGCCAGGACAGAAGGCCAAAAGTCATCCCGCCCAGAATGTCGCCGTTCGCCAAGGTGCCGTAGGTCTCCGTCGGAAAGCTGACCGGCTGACCGTTCGACCACCAGCGCGCCGCACCCCGGGCCGAGACCATCATTCCCAGTGTCGCAATGAAGGGCGGAATCTTGGTGTAGGCAATCAGAAGACCGTTGATCAACCCCGCCAGCAGACCGCAGGCCAGACCCACGACGATGGGGATGAAGACGGGCAGGTCCATCGCCCAGTCGCCGAAGATCGCCTTGGGGTTTGGGTTGCCGTTTACCATCGCGGTCTGGGCAAAGCTCATCACCACCATCGCGGTCACACCGACGACAGAGCCGGAAGACAGGTCGATCCCGCCGATGATGATGACCTGGGTCACTCCAAGGGCAATGATGCCGATGATCGCGACCTGCAGGATCATGATGTCCAGCCGCTGCTGGTTGAAGATGGTGTCGAGATTGTCGCGCATGTTGAACAGGAACGACCCGCCTTGCAGCCGGTTCAGCACCTCGAAGACAACCACGATCAGCACAAGCGCGCCGAATACGTTCCATTCCGGCGCGCGGGTCCGTTTTGAGGGATCGTACTTCAGCCCGCCAAGCCCATGGGTTGCCTCTGCCACCGCCATCTCCTTGTCCGAATGCGCCTTCCGACCAGGCTGCGCGCAAGGGCGCTGCAGCCAGACAAAGGCGGGGCGGCTGCTGCCGCCCCGCATCTCATCGCCCGAAGGGATCAGTTCTTGGCAAGGTAATCCGCGATGTTCGCTGGCGTCACCAGTTCGAACGGCACATAGACCTTCTGCTCCACCGCCTCGCCGGCCGCCAGCTTGACCGCTGCATCCAGCGCGCCGCCGCCCTGGGCCGCCGCGTTCTGGAACACGGTGATGTCAAGCTCGCCAGCCTGCATCGAGGCCAGCGCATCCTGCGTCGCGTCCACGCCGCTGACGATGACCGAGCCCATGTCGATCCCGGCAGCCTTCAGTGCTTGCAGCGCGCCAAGCGCCATCTCGTCGTTGTTGGCGATCACGCCATCCAGCGCGGCACCGGTCGACAGCCAGTTGGTCATCAGGTTCTGCGCTTCGTCGCGCGACCAGTTCGCGGTCTGCTGGTCGATCACATTGATCTTGACCGCGCATTTGCCGGCATCGATCACGTCATAGATGTTCTGCGTGCGCTGCACGGCGGCCTGGTTCGACAGCTGGCCCTGCAGAACGTAGACGCTGACCTCGGTCTTTCCCGCTGCGGCCCATTGGGTGCACTGCTCGATCACGCCCTGGGTGCTGGATTCGGACTCGTTCGAGGCCACGAAAGCCTGGTTGTCGGGCAGCGTGTCGACGTTGATCGGCTGGCGGTTCACATAGACCAGCGGCACGCCTGCCGCGGCGGCGGCATCGGTCATCGCCTGCGTCGCCGAGGTGTCGACCGGGTTCACGATGATCGCATCCACGCCCGAGGCGATGAAGTTGTTGATCTGGTCCAGCTGCTTGGCCACGTCGTCCTGCGCGTCCTCGATCTGGACGGACAGACCGGCCGCATCGGCCTGGGCCTGAATCCCGTTGCGCAGGACAGTCAGGAAGTTGTCATCGAACTTCGCCATCGACACGCCGATGCCTTCAGCCATCGCGGCAGTGGACATCAAGGACACAAGTCCCGCCGTGAAAAGGGTCTTCTTCATAGGTCTCTCCTCCCAGAGATTGCCTGCCATTCACTGCGGCAGGATTGGTCTGCTTCACCCGCCCGGAGCCGATGTGCGGCACGATCCGAGCGACTCGATCAGCCTGAAGGTGCAGGCTGAAGAAGTTCCACCGTTCGGTCAACTCAATTTTGCAACCGGTTGCAAACGCTACTGGCCCTTCGACTGCTCAAGCTGTTCCTTGCCTTATGACTTCCATGCTGGCACGCAGCGCCTCGGCAGGTTTAGCCAAGGCATGTACCGACGGCGCGAAGGCTTCGTATGAAACCGGCCCCGTGTAGCCTGCGTCCTGCAGTGCCCGAAGTTGCGCGACGTTGCCAAGCACGTCCGAATTGTCGACCAGGACCCGGTGGGCGTCGGTCATTTGCCCCACGACAAGTGCGGGGTCGACCACACCCGAGACATGCACGATCCCGGTGTGATCGGGAAAAATGGGGCCGCCGTTGGCCAATGCATGGTGGAACGTATCGTGGACCACCTTGAACCGCCCCGCCGCACCAATCCCCTCGATTGCTTCCACCGCCTCTGACTTGTAGCGCAGCGCACAGATCTCGAAGCCAAGCGGCTCGACGAGGCCGACTAGCCCGTGATCCTCCAGCATCGGTTTGAGCGCCTTGAGCGCCACGCGCAGAGCCGCATGCCTTTCACCGTTGCCGGTGCCGAGGTTGTCATTTCGCGGGATCAGGCTCACGGCTTCGGCACCGGCAGCCTTGGCGATCTGCATCAGGGCCAGAGCTTCGGTCGCCTTGTCGGCCGACCAGTCGTTGAAGCGCTTCACCTCTGCCACTGCCAGCAGCCGCAAGCCGGCGTCACGTACCGTCGCTCCGGCGGCATCTGGCGCCATCCCGTCGAACAACGGGCGCGGCAGGTCGTTGCGCACTTCGATCCCCACGCAGCCTAGAGCTGCCGACAAAGCAACAAGTTCGACAAAGGACAGCCGGGCCACCGTCATGTGGTTCAGCGCAAAATCGACCATCAGAAGTCCCCCAGCCCAGGCTGCGAAAGGCATGACGCATCTGGAGCCCTCGCGTCAATGTTCTGCCGTCCGATCCCGTCAGAGCTGACGAAGCCTCAACGGACGGATGATGTGATACCGTCAGTGTTTCGGTCAGACCGACTCCGGCAGATAAAGTTCTGGCGGCAGGAAATGCTGGCCTTGCACGGCAGTCATTCCCTCCGAGAGGGCGGCGGAAGCAAGGCGAACCAGATCGTCGCACAGCCGCTGCAAGGGCGTGCCAATCGCCATCGTCACGGTGCGGTTGATCAGCGCAGCCCGACTTTCCGGCGTCAGTTCATTGACCACAAGCGCGATCTCGCCAGGCTGCCGCGCCTCGGACACCGCGGCGATAGCGCCTTCCATGCCACCTCCGGCACAATAGATCCCGCGCAAGTCCGGGTGCCGGCCAAGGAGGTCCAGCGTCGCCTCATAGGTCAACTGGCGCGTCTCGAGGTTGACCAGCGTGTCCAGGATCTGGAACTGCGGCGCGTGTTCACGAAAATAGCTGCGGACACCGGTTTCGCGCAATTCATGCCCGTGCCAGCGATAGCCCCCGACAAAGACCGCGATCTTTCCCGACTGCAGGGCTGCTGTCGCCATCATGTGCGCAGCGATCCGACCGACCTTCAAGTTGTTGAGACCAAGATAATTTTGCCGGACGCCTTGGGCGAAGTCGTTCAGCAGCGCAAAGCATGGGATGCCCTTTTCGTTCAGCCGCGCCACCGCATCCGTGACATCAGGATGCGTCACCGCGGTTGCGGCAACTGCATCCACCCGGCCCGCCATCCCGTCCATCAGGCTGGTGAAATCCTTCGGCGATTGCGAGGCCGCAAACTCGATCTGCACCGAAGCCCGGATGCCCGTAGCCCGCGCAACCGCGCGTTCGGCCTCGACGCGGAACTGCTGGTAGAAGGATTGTCTCTCCTTGTGCAGGATCAGGCCCAGCCTGAGCCGGGGTTGGTCAGCCTGCATCCGCTGCCCGATCAGAGAGGCGGCATGATAGCCGACCAGACGTGCGGCATCATAGACCTTGCGGGCGGTCTCCTCACGCACCTTCTCGCGGCCGTTCAAGACCCGGTCTACGGTCGCGGCAGAAACGCCCGCCGCGCGCGCAACATCATGGATGGTTGGACGATTTGCCATGTTCCTGCCGAAATATCATCATTGCTCGCGCTCAGATTGATGCGTTGTGACGAAACCTGCAAGCGTCATGCTTGGCGCCCGGGCCAATTGGGCCTTATGCAAAGGCAAGATGGCGACTGACAATGATGAACGGAGGACGGGGATGGGCAAGCGCGACTACAGCGCTTTTGGTGCCGACGCAAAGCGCGCCGTGGAAAGTGGTTTGGCAGCGGCCGAATGGTACCATAGCGACGTGCCGCGCAAGGCGATGAAGGAACTCATGGCGCGCAGCGACGGACCTGCGATCCGCGACACGGTCATCCTTTACGGAAGCATGATCCTCCTTGCCACGATCGGCATAGTCATGTGGCCAAGCTGGTGGTCGGCGCCGTTCTGGCTCGCCTACGGTGTCCTCTACGGCTCGGCCTCGGACTCCCGCTGGCATGAATGCGGCCACGGAACCGCCTTCCGCACGCCCTGGATGAACGACGCCGTCTACCAGATCGCCAGCTTCATGATCATGCGGAACGCGGCCACGTGGCGCTGGAGCCATGCACGCCACCACTCTGAAACCTACATCGTCGGCCGCGACCCGGAAATCGCCGTGATGCGCCCACCCGATCTGGCCAAGCTGATCCTCAACTTCTTCGGCATCGTTGACGTGCTGAGCTTCTTTCCCCGGATCATCCGCAATGCCGCCTCCGGCCCCACCCCGGAAGAGCGGACGTTCGTTCCTGAAAGCGACTGGTCCAAAGTCCGGCGCGTGGCAATCGTTCATGTGGCGATCTATGCCGCGACCATCGCACTTGCACTCTGGATGCAATCGATCCTGCCGCTGATGGTGATCGGCCTGCCGCGCATGTATGGCGCCTGGCATCACGTGATGACCGGCTTGCTGCAGCATGGTGGTCTGGCCGACAATGTCATCGACCATCGGCTGAACAGCCGCACGGTTTACATGAACCCGGTGAGTCGCTTCATTTACTGGAACATGAACTACCACGTCGAACACCATATGTTCCCGATGGTGCCCTACCACGCCCTGCCCCGGCTGCACGAAATCCTGAAGTTCGACCTGCCGCCGCCGAACCGATCCATCCGCGAAGCATTTCGCGAGATGTGGCCCGCGCTCAAGCGCCAGATCCTGAACGAGGATCATTTCATAAAGCGCGACCTGCCCCCCACCGCCAAGCCCTACCGGGAAGAGTTTCATACCCATGTGCCGGGCCTCGCCCGCACTGCAGATTGAGGTGACACATGCCATGGATTGACGCTTGCGCGACGGATGACGTGGACAAGGAAGACCTGATCCGCTGGGATCACGCCAACCAGACCTTTGCGATCTACCATTCGCCGGAAGGGGCGTTCTTTGCGACGGAAGGCTTGTGCACACATGAGAACGTGCACCTCTGCGAGGGGCTGGTGCTGGGCCACCTGATCGAATGCCCCAAGCACAACGGCCAGTTTGACTATCGCACCGGCGAAGCGAAACGCACCCCTGTCTGCGTCAACCTTCGTACCTTCCCGGTAAAGGTCGAAAATGGCCGCGTCTTTGTCGAGCTTGCCCAATAGGGCACGCCACGGTCCGCGGCCCTCTGGACGCGCCAATTGGTGAGTTTGGGGGTAGGCTCGCAGAGAACGAAGCCGCCGCCTGTACGACCGATCAGTACCTTAAGGTCCCGAAACGGCTTTAGGATCAGCACGCAAATGGGGGAGTTGGTGCACCCGACAGGATTCGAACCTGTGACCTCTGCCTTCGGAGGGCAGCACTCTATCCAGCTGAGCTACGGGTGCCTGACGGTGCTCATACCCGATGGGTGAAAGGGTTTCAACGGCAAAGGGTGGGCTCTGCCTCGCTCTGGCGGCGGGTGGGTGTGGCAGGATCGCAGCAGCGTTGCGTTGCGTATCGGTCAAAACAGAAAACTGCATGACCGAGGCCTGACTTTGATCCAACCCTAAGGCGAGTAAAGAGTGAAGATTCTCAAGGAGAACCGCGTTGCTCCCACAGCCCGAAGTGCGTCGCCCGTCCCCGGCCTTTCTGATTCCCTTGTCATCTCTGGCGCTGCTCGCCGCGTGTGGAGGAGGTGGAGAAGCAGAGATCGACCTGTCGTTCTACCTGCCAAGCTTCCCGGCACCAGTCTTTTCGGACGCCAGCTTTCTGGGTTTTTCGTTCAGCCCGGCCGACATGGTGACCGTCGCGCAGGTGGACGCGCTGCTTGCGGCCACGGAGTATATCAGTACTCCCGCAGGCATCGACTGGATACGGGGCATTCCGGGGTTTGGAAACGTGCTTGGAACGAACCAACCGCTTCGCAGCTCAGGTGCCGCCTTCGCGCACGCAGCAGGTCTTACTGGCGCAGGTCAGTACATCGCCATTACCGACAAGCGCATCACTCCTGACCATGCCTCCCTGTTCGGTCGGGTTGCAGTGTACAGCAACGTGGATGACGGGGGTGAACACGGCACATCTGTTGCTTCTGTTGCCGCGGGAAGCTCATCGAACTTCGTCGGTGTCGCCCCTGAGGCGAACCTTCTGTTCGGAACCTATGACGATCCTTCGAACCAGACCATGACAAGTCTTGGCAACATAGCGATCGGCTTCGGAGCTGTTGCCTGGAACAATTCCTGGGGATTCACGGATCTCTATGCCAACGAGGCTGACTATAATCTGGTTTTCGACAGCTTTGACGGAGAACAATACCTCAACGCACTTCGCAATTTTTCGAATTCCGGAGTTGTCGTCTTCGCAGCGTCGAACGATGAAAATGAAGTCAATTCTGGCCTCATGGACGGGCTTCCCGTCCTGGTTGACGGGCTCGAGGCGGGATGGATTGCAGCCGTCAATGGCCTGCCAGCCATGGCCGGTGGCGATGTCCAGTCAGTGACCCTGTTGTCGTCATCCTGCTGGCAAGCCGCGCGTTGGTGTCTGGTTGCGGATGGCTCCTGGAATGCCGCTGTCGGGTCTGGGTCCGACCTTGCACAAACGACCGGCACGTCCTTCGCCGCGCCACAGATATCCGGTGCCCTGGCGCTTTTGGCAGAGGCATTTTCAGGGCCAGGCGTTCCAGTCGACGACCGTCTCACCCCGCACGAACTGCGCATACGCCTCCTCGCTGCGGCCGATGATGAGTTTTCAGGCTTCAATGCCGACGGTACGGTCGCACTCGCCGATGGTTTCTCCAAAGGCTACTCCGTCATTTACGGTCACGGCTTCCTTGACATCGAGGCTGCGCTCAAACCCATCGGGGGCATCAGCGTGGCAGCGCCCAACGGTAACAGCATTTCGACCGATGCGCCCGTCCTCTTGACCGGGACAGGCTTTGGCGATGCGGTCGAAACCTCGCTCGCGGACACCAACGTCGCAGTGCGTGATGCACTGTCGGCGAGATTCGTGATGCCGGCGGGTGCCCTGACTGCCGGCGCACGGCCAGGGTCACAGGCCGGGGCTCTCCTCGCACGCAGCCTGACCGGCAACTTGTCCGCTGAACGGAAAGCAGCCCCCACCGCCCTTGCCACCCCCTTCGCCGCATTCGCCGGTCCGGTGATGACGCTGACCGCGCCCGATGGCAGCGGCAGTGCGGCGCTGCTGGTGCCGCAGGCCGGGACAGAGACGATGGGCTTCACGCTGACCCGCGCCCTGGTCGATGGCGACACGCGCGTCGACCTTGGGTTGAAGCTTGCTCGAGATGATGGCCAGATCATGAGCCTTGATGGCCAGGACGCAGCCAACATGGCCTCGGTCACGCTGGGGATCACGCAGAACCTCGGCAACGGTGGCTTCCTGGCCTTGTCGGGAGAGCTTGGCGTCACCGACCTTGGAGGTGCCACCGCGCTCAGCAGCGCCACATCGGCCCGGTTCGACGCGCTGAAGCTGACGGCGGGCAGCAGCGACGTCTTCACCAGGGGTGACCGTCTTTCGGTCGGTGTCGGGATGCCGATGGCCATTGCCTCGGGCGAAACGGTGCTGGACCTGCCAGTGGTGCGCGAAGGCCTCGCCGCCAGTTTCGAAAGCGTTGCGCTCGACCTTGCCCCAGAAGACCGGCAGATCGACCTCGATCTGACCTACCAGACCGCCCTGACCGATGGGCTGGAAATGAAACTGTCGCTGATCCATTCAGAGAACTTCGGAAACCGCGCCGGCGAGACCGATACCGGCGGCGCGCTGGCCATCGCCTTCCGTTTCTAGGCGTCGTTGAACAGATCGTGGGCAAGCTCCAGCGCGGAGACGAGCTTGTCCACCTCCTCTACCGTATTGTAGAGCCCGAAGGACGCGCGGCAGGAGGCGGTTACGCCCAGATGCTCCATCAGCGGCATCGCACAATGCGTGCCAGCGCGCACGGCGATGCCGCGCTTGTCCAGGATGGTAGAGATGTCGTGGGCATGGGCCGCCCCTTGCAGCGTGAAGGAGAATATCGCCCCCTTGGTCGGCGAATTTCCTTGCAGGTTCAACCAGTTCAGACCGCTCAGACGGTCACGCGCACAGTCGCGCAAGAGCTGCTCATGCGCGGCGATGTTCGCCATTCCCAAGCCCATCATGTAGTCCAGCGCCACGCCAAGCCCGATCTGCTGGACGATGCCGGGGGTTCCGGCCTCGAACTTCATCGGCGGGTCGTTCCAGGTCACCCTGTCGCGATGCACCTCGCGGATCATGTCGCCACCGCCAAGGAAGGGACGCATCTCGGCCTGCCGCTCGGCCCGAACCCAGATCGCGCCGGAGCCTGACGGGCCGTAAAGCTTGTGCCCGGTTATCGCGTAGAAATCACACCCCAGCGCCTGCACATCCACCGCCATGTGCACCGCCGCCTGGCTGCCATCGACCAGCACCGGCACGCCCTTTTCGCGCGCGCCCCGGCAGATCGCCGCCACGTCGACCACCGTACCCAGCACGTTCGACATATGCGTGACTGCCACCAGTTTCGTGCGCGGGCCGATCGCGTCAAGCACCGCCTGCGGATCAAGATCGCCGTTCGCGTCGACCTCGACCCATTTCAGCACCACGCCTTGCCGTTCGCGCAGGAAGTGCCAGGGGACGATGTTTGCGTGATGCTCCAGCACCGAAAGCACGATCTCATCCCCCGCCTGCAGGCGCGGGGCGGCCCAGGCGTAAGAGATCAGGTTGATCGCCTCGGTCGTGCCGGAGGTGAAGATGATCTCATCCTCGGTCGCGGCGTTCAGAAAGCGCGCGATTGTGCCGCGCACGGCTTCGTACTTCTCGGTCGCAAGGTTTGAAAGGTAGTGCAAGCCCCTATGCACATTGGCATATTCCATCGAGTAGGCCTGCGTCACCGCGTCGATCACCACCTGCGGCTTCTGCGCCGATGCGCCATTGTCGAGATAGACCAGCGGCTTTCCGTTGACCTCGCGGCTCAGAATCGGGAAGTCCGCGCGGACTGCTGCGACGTCATACATTGCCAAGGGCCTCCGGCCCGAATAACAGGGTCAGCACCAGGACCAGCACGATAGCCACCCCGATACTGGCCACCAGAATACCCGCCAGCACCGCCCCGCGTGAGGCAAAGCCATGCAACTCGGCCACAAAGCTGGTCATAAGCCAGAAGAACAGCACCAGCGAACCAAGATAGACGATCCCTGCCAGAGGTGGCACCACGATCAGCACAACAAGCTGCGTCACCTGCACCCCAAGCATGATGACCTGCAGCCAGACAACCACCAACAGGGTGTCAGGCAGACTGCCCTTCCCGCCCCAGGCCCGGCCGATCCGGTAGATCAGCAACACCGAAGCGGCCAGGATCAGCCACTGGATCAGCGCTGTTCGCAGCGGGCTTTGCACCATGAAGACCGACAGCGCATCCTCGGGTGGCGGAAGCAGCAGAAACCCAAGATGTGTCAGCAAGGTCGAAGCGACCGCCATCAGCAAAAGGCCCACGCTGCGCGCCGGCAGCGGCACGTCCTGCGACAGCAGGCTGCGCACACCGGCACGGGGGTCCTCAAGGGACAGCCGTGCGAGGGTCACCATCTGTTGGCCAAGTTGGCTCATCCGCGTTCCGCCTCGATCAACAGGGTGATCCAGAGCCACAGGAATGCCACCAGGATCAACACGCCCACCACGGTCAACTGTGTGCCCGGCCCGATGAAGCCGGCAATGAGCCCGTGAAACAACATCAACGGGGCAATGCACAGCATCGCCCAGAACAGCGCCAGCCGCGCGCCGAAGAAGCTGCCCTTGCCGCCAAAGGCACGGGCAACCAGATGGCTGAGCGCCGCCACAGCATAAAGGATCGGCGGCAACAGAAAGATCGTCGCCATGAGCGCACCCGCAATCCGGGCATCCAACGGAATCGTCGGGTCAAGATAGGCGGCCCGCGACAGCCCCGGCCACTGGGCGATGAACAGCAGAAAGCACGCCGCCATCACCGTCGCCAAGGCCCGGTCGTCCCGCGTGCCGTTGGCAAGCTTCGCGCGCAGGATTTCACGCGGGCGGCGCCAGGTTGCCAGCATGTCGGAACTGACGGTCATCAGCCCCCCTTTGCGGCATGACGGGCCAGCCAGCCCTCCAGCCGACTGCGGATGTCCTCGGCAATGGCCTCGTCGGTGATTTCCTGAATCGTCTCGGCCAGAAAGGCCAGCACCAGCAGCGCCTGGGCCGAGGCGCGCGGCACCCCGCGCGACTGCAGGTAGAAAAGCGCCGTGTCGTCTATCGCGCCGCTGGTCGATCCATGGCTGCATTTCACGTCGTCGGCGTAGATCTCCAGCTCGGGCTTCGCCAGGAACTGGCTGTCCTCGTCCAGAAGCAGGCTTTGACTGATCTGATAGCCATCCGTCTTCTGCGCGCCCGGCTTGACCAGGATCTTGCCCTGAAACACGCCCACAGCCCCGTTCATCAGGACTTTCTTGAACACCTGCCGGCTTTCGCAGTTCGGGGCAGAGTGGGTGACAAACACCGTGTCGTCATGGTGGAACGCGCCGTCCCCCACGGCTGCGCCGGCCAGATGGGCGATTGCCCCCGGACCGGCAAGGTCGATCACCGCTTCGTTGCGGGTCAGTCGGCCGTTGGCGGTCAAGGTGAAGGACTTGAACAGGGCCCCGGCGCCGAGGTGGGCAAACACATGGGTCGCAGCGCGACGCTCATGGTCGCGGCCCTGCAGGCGGATGTGGTGGAAAGACCCACCCTCGCAGACCTCGACCTCCATCACCTTGGTCAGACGCGCAGCACCTGGTCCGCTTTCCAGAAGCGTGAGGCTGGCCCCGGCCTCGACCTTCACACAATGATGCAGGATTGCATCGGAAGCCTCTGACTCATGGACATAAATCAACGCCACCGGCCGCGCGGCCTGCCCCGTCACCCGGATCAGCACCCCGTCCCTGGCCAGGGCCGTTCCCAGAACCGCGAAGGGCCTCGCCACCGGTGTCTGCCCCCGCGCCTCCAGGACCCCATAAAGTCCCTGCGCCCAGTGCACGTCGGTCTGCCCGGCTTCCGCCAGACGTTCGATCACCACGCCTGACAGCGCCAGGTCATCCGAGGCCGCAGCATCGAAGACCCCGTCGACAAAGACGATCTTCAGCCGATCGATCGCATCGAACGCGGGGATCTCATCGCCCGGGTTGAAGCGCGCGGCCCCTGGCGCTTCGGGCGCGTTCAGACTGGTGGGGTCGGTGTAACGCCAGTATTCATCCCGCCGCGTCGGCAGGCCCATCGCTGCCAGCCGGGCCATCGCCGCCGCCTGAGCCACGGACAGCCAGCCGCCGACAGCGCCAGCGGGGAGCGCGGCAAGCCGGGCGGCAAGCGTGTCCTGTCTTACATTCGCCAGCGCCATCAGACGCCCTCGGCCAGAATGTCGGCATAGCCGTTCGCCTCGACATGCAGTGCCAGATCAGGACCGCCGGTGCGAATGATCTGCCCCGCCGCCATGATATGCACGACATCCGGTTTGATATGGTCCAGCAGCCGCTGATAATGCGTGATGACGAGGAACGAGCGCCCGGCCCCGCGCAGCGCGTTCACCCCGTCAGCCACCAGCTTCATCGCGTCCACGTCAAGACCACTGTCGGTCTCGTCCAGGATGCACATCCGTGGCTCCAGCATCGCCATCTGCAGGATCTCGTTGCGCTTCTTCTCTCCGCCGGAAAAACCCACATTGACCGGGCGCTTCAGCATGTCGGCGTCGATCTTCAGCGCCTTCGCCTTTTCCCGCACCACCTTCAGGAACTCCGCGGCACTCAGCTCCGCCTCGCCGCGCGCCTTGCGCTGCGCGTTCACGGCCGTGCGCAGAAAGGTCATGTTGCCGACGCCTGGAATCTCCACCGGGTACTGGAAGGCCAGGAAAAGCCCCGCCGCCGCCCGCGCCTCGGGTTCCATTTCCAGCAATTCCGCGCCTTCCAGCTTGGCCGAGCCCTCGGTGACCGTGTATCCCTTCCGCCCTGCCAGCACATAGGACAGCGTCGACTTGCCCGACCCGTTCGGCCCCATGATCGCATGCACCTCACCCGGTCCGATCGACAGATCGACCCCCTTCAGGATCACCTTGTCCTCTTCCTCAAGTTTGACGTGCAGGTTCTTAATCTCAAGCATTTTTCTTCTTCTTCCTGTAATGGCTCAGCGCGGGTCCGAGAACCAGCCGATGACCTGGGTCAGCATCTCGGGCGGGACAGGGCCGGGCGTCACGGTGAACCGCGCCATACGGCCAATTGTTTCTTCCTTCCGCGCGAGTTTTTCAACGGCATGATAATGCTGGCGCGGCACGTAATCGTCGAACAGGACCGTTGTCGGTTTTTTAGCCCGCAGCAGAACCGCGGCAAGACAGGCAGCCCGGAATCGTCCGTCGATCAGCACAAGATCCGGCTCGCCAAGGTCGGGCCGGTCCCAGACCGAAAGCGCGTAGCGATGATATCGTGCCGCCCCACCGGCACTGCGCGGCCAGCCCCACTCCTTGGTCGCACCGATATCCACATGGTGCACCACCGCCCGTGAGGAGATCCCCTCCAGATGCGTGCTCAGCCGCCCAGCCCAGGCCTTGTCGCTTTCCACGCTGACCACCCGCGCCCCGCCCTGCGCGGCCAGCACCGTCGACCCGCCACTGCCGTATTCGAGGATCACACCGGCGTTTGCGTAATGGCTGGTGACACAAGCGGCGACGTCCGCCGAGAAGGTCAGCTCTAACCCCGGGGCAGCGTCCAGCAGGTCGTCGACACCGGACTCCATCATCCCGCAGTCCTGACCGACAGCGGCGGCGCGGCACCGGACACGCTTTCAAGACAGACTTGATGGGCTGAAAGGCTCATGCTTTTGGCGCGACAAGATAGTTGGTGTTCACCCGGTAGCGCTTGAACTCCTCCAGCACCTCATACCCGGCCTCGGCCAGCCAGGCCGTGAAGCCGTCGGCATTCGCGTTGTCGACTTCGATGAACATCTTCGGCCGATGCTCGGCCAGAAGCCCGCTCATCCCGGCAAGCACGGCAAGTTCCATGCCTTCGACGTCGATCTTCACAAGGTCAAAGCGTTGTCCGGCCAGCAATACATCTGCCCGCTCCAGCCGGATTTGCCCCTCGCCCGGCACCACACGTCCGGCGCCAAGATTGCTGTGATGGTACCGCATGGCCACGTTTTCCTGTGCCGTGTCCGAAAGACCAGTCCCCAGGTAGTTGCCGTCAACGATCCGCGTCAGGCCGTTCAGCCAGACATTGCTTTCCAGCAGGGCAATTGCGGGCGGGTTCGGTTCAATGCAAACGATGCGCGACGCATGCAGAAACTTGCCGACATAAAGCGTGTGGTTGCCGATATTCGCCCCGATATCCAGAAAATGGCCGCCGATCGGAAAATGCCGGGCGATGATGGCCAGTTCTTCGGGTTCGTAAAATTCGCCACGCAGATGATGCTTTTGGATCGCGTCGTCGGCGTTGTTGACCGTGAAGAGGATAGGCTCTCGCAGGATCGTGGTCCGAACCACATGACCCTGTGGTGAAATGAACAGCCCGCCGCGGCGTCGCCCGCTTTGAACCGGTGTCTTGGATCTCACCCCACGCTCCCCTCAAGGCTGATGGCGACCAGGCTTTGCGCTTCCATCGCGAATTCCATCGGCAAGGCTTGCAGCACCTCCTTGCAGAATCCGTTCACGACAAGGGCGACAGCTTCTTCCTCGTCCATCCCGCGGCTGCGGCAATAGAAAAGCTGGTCATCATCGACTTTCGACGTCGTAGCCTCATGCTCCACGCGGGAGGAATTGTTGCGCACCTCAATGTAAGGCACCGTATGCGCGCCGCACTTGTCGCCGATCAGCAGGCTGTCGCACTGGGTGTAGTTGCGGCTGTCCTTGGCCTTGGGGTGCATCGAGACGAGGCCCCGGTAGGTGTTCTGCGCCCGCCCCGCCGAGATACCCTTGGACACGATCCGCGACTTGGTACGCTTGCCAAGGTGGATCATCTTCGTCCCGGTGTCCGCCTGCTGCGCATTGTTGGCGATGGCGATGGAGTAGAACTCACCTTGGGAATCATCTCCGCGGAGGATGCAGGACGGATATTTCCAGGTGATCGCCGACCCGGTTTCCACCTGCGTCCACATTACCTTGGCCCGATCACCCCGGCAATCGGCGCGCTTCGTCACAAAGTTGTAGATGCCGCCCCGGCCTTCCTCATCGCCCGGATACCAGTTCTGGACGGTGGAATACTT
>JANPJZ010000188.1:0-1922 GCA_031425795.1 Rhodobacter sp.
GGCGGACGGCACGCATGCGGGCGGTGTTCTCAAGCTGGTTGGTCGCCTGCTGGAAGCGCAGGTTGAACGCTTCTTTCTTCAGCTGAACCAAGCTGTCACGCAGCTGGTCCGGCGTTTTCGACTTCAGTTCTTCGGCTTTCATGCCGCTTCCTTTTCCACAATCGCCAGACGGCCCCTACTGGAGGGTCACCGAGGACCTGGCGGATCAATATGAAACCAACGAATCCGGAGGCCCGGAATCGCTGGATGGGGTCGTATAGGGGGGAAGGCCTTGGGGGGCAAGGGGAAAGTTGGGTCGGCAGTCAGTCACATGACTTGAGCCGTGAACCTTCGTCCACAATGTAACGGCCAGACGTGCTATCCGCACAAAAGTCGATCTCGGCGCTAGCGTCGCCACCCTTAATCCCTACGATCAATCCCAAAGCGAGACTGCAAATGGAGGCAGCGATAAAGACAATGGTCGTTGTGGCCCGGGGCGGCTTCATGCCTTTTGGCTCCTACCCCAACTTTTCCGCAATCCACATCTTGATCAGGGACTGCCGGGTAACGCCCAGCCGCCCGGCTTCCTTGTCGAGGTCGCGCACCATCCAGGCCGGGAAGTCCACGTTCACCCGGCGGGGTTCCTGGTTGGGGCGGCGGGCCTTGGACCAGTCCACATAGGCGCTGACTTCCTCGCCATTGTCGAACATTTCGTCGAACTGTTCTGTCGTAATCGTCTCACGCGCCGTCATAGAACATCACCTCCGTTTTTCGCGCCCTCCGGACCGAGATGATCCGCACCACCTCACCGCGAAGAGTGCAGACCGCCGTCCAGTGCTTGCCATCGATCCGACCGATCACAAGGAAGCGCGGCTCGCCATCCGATACTACCGGAGCGTCGGCCAACCCGTCATCCAACCAAAGGGCCTGCGCTTCGACGAAGTCGATGCCGTGCTTGGCCTTATTGGCGGCACTCTTGGCCGGGTCGAACTCGAACTCCATGAGGCAACATAGTATAGAAACTATACCTTTTCAATCATTCTCACGCCCAGCCATAGTTGAAGCTGACCGAGATCCGTTCTTCCTCGGACATGTTCATCGGCACTTCATGGCGTAGCCAGCTTTCCCAAAGGAGAACCTCGCCCACCGCGGGTTTGACGTAGACGAAGCGCTGCAGCTCTTGCGGCGCGGATTTCAGCGGCACGGGGGCCAGCATCATCATTGGCAGGCGGGGGTCCTCCAGCTTTAGCGCAGAAGTGCCTTCCGGCATCGCGACATAGGTCGTGCCCGAGATCACCGAATGCGGGTGGATGTGGCTGGCGTGGGTGCCGCCTTCGGGCAGGATGTTGATCCAGAGGGAGTTGCACTTCAGCTTCTTGTCGCCAAGGTCGAAGCCGAGCTCCTTGCAGAAGGCCGCGACATGCTTGTCCAGCGCCTTTTCCAGTAGCCCAAAGATCGGCATCCGCCAGGGCAGGTCATCCAGCGAGGCATAGGAGGTATAGCCGGGATAGCCGTTCGCCTCGCACCACTCCTGCCCGGCCTCGTCATCCTCGGCCACCATGTCGCAGGTCTGGTGGAGTTCGGCGTAGTCGACCTTCTTCTTCGCGAGATCGTTGAGGCCAGCGCGGTAAAGGCGGGTGACGAAGAGGGAGGTGAGTTCGGGCATGGTGTCCTCTCGGGTGCCCCCTCCCCCACCCCCTCCCCACGAGGGGGAGGGGAGGCGCGGGCGGCCGATCTATGGAAAAAGCCCCCGCCGTTTCCAGCGGGGGCCGATATCGTAGGGTGCGCTACAGCGCACCGATCCTTACCAGTCTTCCTTCGCGACGATGCGCGTGGTGACCGGGAGTTTCATCGCGCCCAGACGCAGGGCCTCACGCGCGATTTCGTCGTTCACGCCGTCGATCTCGAACATGATCCGGCCGGGTTTGACCTTGGCAGCCCAG
>JANPJZ010000189.1:0-5620 GCA_031425795.1 Rhodobacter sp.
CCAGGGCGTTCAAGGTGTCGACGGGCATGACTCCGCATGGCTGGCTGCAGGCGCGGCGGATTGACCGTGCGCAGCACCTGCTGGCGACGGATCTGAGCCTTGCCGCGATTGCACTGGACTGTGGCTTTGCCGACCAGAGCCACTTTACCCGGGTGTTCAGCAGAAATTCCGGGGCAACTCCTGGGTCGTGGCGGAGGAACCGCCTGGCGGCCTGAAGCGGCTGGTGCGCTTCACCGCGCCCACCGTGACGGGATCGTCCAAACCATGCGGTGCTCGTGCAATCGGACCTGAGCCGAATGCCCTATTCCACGACCAACGCCGGGACTTCACCGGGCGTCGAGATTGGAACTGACATGACACGTTATGAAACCCCCGGCCTTGGCCGTCGCAGCTTTGTCGCCGGTGCGGCTTTGGTGACCGTGCTCGCATCCGTGCGGCCGGCGCTGGCCGAGACTGCCTCAGCACATCCGCATCTTGCGGTCCATTCTGCCGATCTGGACTGGTTTGCCACCGTGCCGGGCGAGCAGATGGCGATCCATGTGCCAAGCGCGGATATCGGCGGCCGTTTCTCGGTGGTCGAATCCATCGCGGCACCAGGTGCAGCGGCGCCACCCCACATCCACCGCAGCGTGGACGAGTATTTCTACATCCAGCAGGGCGAGATGCACTTCGTCTGCGACGGGGTCGAGTTTGACGCGCCCGCAGGGACGAGCGTTCTGGTTCCGCGCGGCGTGGCCCACGCCTGGATCAACCTGACTGAAACTCCGGTGCGTTCGCTCGTCACCTTTACGCCCGGCGGGATCGAGGACATGTTCAAGCACCTCGCGGCCGTGTTCCCGCATGGGATCAAGGAACTGGCTGCCAGATATGATACCGTGCTGGTCGGCTGAACCATCCGGTCAGGCTGGTCGATCTGCGACGAAGGCCAGGTCTTCGTCGCCCCTTCACCTGATGTGACGCGAACCGGATCTTTACGCCGCGTTTACGCCCTTCGATGTGATCACGAATGGCTTCCTTACGGGCATCGGGTCCAGCCTTCGGGCACCTGAACCGGAGGATCCGCAATGCTTGACATCATCTACATCGGCCTAGGCCTGGGCGGGTTTGCCCTCTTTGCCCTCGCCGTCCGAACACTGGAGCGGATGTGACATGCCGCTCTTCGACCTGATCCTTGGCGCCACCGTTGCAGTGGGCCTGTTCGTCTACCTCGGGGCCGCCCTCTTGCGGCCTGACCGGTTCTGAGGGGGCAATCATGACATTTCTGGCATATGGCCTCTACTTCGGGGCCTTGATCGGCGCAGCCCTAGGCCTCGCCGTCTGGATGGCGCGCGTCTATGGCGGCGTCCCGGCCCTCGCCGGGGTCGAGCGCGCGTTCCTGCGGGCCAGCTGCGCCAACCCGGCCCGTGAGATGAGCTGGGGCAGCTATGCGATGGCGGTTCTGGCCTTCAACCTGGTCTGCTTCGTGCTGCTGTACGCGATCCTGCGCGTGCAAGGGGCGTTGCCCCTCAATCCGGACGGCATCGGCGGCATGGCCCCCGATCTTGCCTTCAACACCGCCGTAAGCTTCGTGACCAACACCAACTGGCAGGCCTATTCGGGTGAGGCGCAGCTGTCCTACCTGTCCCAGATGGCCGGGCTTACGGTGCAGAACTTCGTCAGCGCCGGGACCGGGATGGCCGTGGCCCTCGCCGTGGTTCGGGGTTTCACTGCCGCCAAGGGAACCACGCTGGGCAACTTCTGGCTGGACCTGACACGGTCGGTCCTGTGGATATTGCTGCCGCTGTCGATCATCCTCGCGCTCTTCCTGGCCTGGCAAGGCGTGCCGCAGACCCTGCAAGGCGCAGTCACCGCCACCGGCCTTGAAGGCGGCGAGCAGATCATCGCGCGCGGCCCCGCCGCCGCGCAGATCGCGATCAAGCAGCTTGGCACAAACGGCGGCGGGTTCTTCGGCGTCAACTCGGCCCATCCGTTCGAGAACCCAACGATTGCCTCGAACCTGGCGCAAAGCCTGTCGCTTCTGGTGATCCCGGTCGCCTTCTGCTTCCTGTTCGGCAAGATGGCGGGGGACCGCAGGCAGGGCTGGGCGATCTTCGCCGCCATGGCGGTGATGTTCGTGGCCGGTCTGGCCGTGATCCACCTCTACGAGGCCGCCGGCAACCCGGCCCTTGGCCTTGGCGCGAACATGGAGGGCAAGGAGCAACGCTTCGGCGCGATGCTGTCGTCGCTCTGGGCTACCTCGACCACGGCGGCGTCGAACGGGGCCGTCAATGCCATGCATGACAGCTTCATGCCGCTCTCGGGCCTTGTGATGATGATCTTCATGCAGATCGGCGAGGTGATCTTCGGCGGCGTCGGCTCGGGCCTTTACGGGATGCTCCTTTACGTCGTGCTGGCCGTCTTCCTGGCCGGGCTGATGGTGGGGCGCACGCCGGAATACCTTGGCCGCAAGATCGAGGCGCGCGAGGTGACGCTGGCGGTTTTGGCCTTCCTGTCGATGCCGCTTGGCATCCTGGTCGGGGGAGCGATCGCGTCGACCGTTCCCGCGGCGCTGACCTCGATGCAGGACGCGGGGCCGCACGGGTTCAGCGAAATCCTCTACGCCTACTCCAGCGCCACCGGCAACAACGGCTCGGCCTTCGGCGGCTGGGGGGCGACAAACCCCTGGCACACCACGGCGCTGGGGCTCGTCATGCTTCTGGGGCGCTATGCGATCATCGTGCCGCTCCTCGCCATTTCCGGCTCGATGATCCGCAAGCCGAAGACGGCAGCGACCAGCGGCACTTTCCCAACCCATGGCCCGCTTTTCGTGACGCTCCTCGCGCTGACCGTGGTGATCCTCGGCGCGCTCACCTTCTTTCCCGTCCTCGCCCTTGGCCCCATCGCGGAAGAAACCGCGCGGGTGGCCGGGCAGAGCTTTTGAGGCACCAGATGTCCAGAAACGAAACAGCGGTCGACATGTCCGGCCTGTACCTTGCCGCGTCCCGGCAGAGCGTGACCAAGCTTGACCCCCGCAGCCTATGGCGCAACCCAGTGATGTTCGTGACTGCCGTGGTGGCGGCGATGACGACCGTCCTTGGCACGCGCGACATGTTGGCAGGCGCGGATGGGGCAGGGGTGGCGCTCCACATCGCCGCCTGGCTGTGGCTCTGCGTGCTCTTCGCCAACTTCGCCGAAGCGCTGGCCGAGGGGCGGGGCCGCGCGCGGGCCGACACGCTGCGCGCCACGAAGTCCGACACCCGGGTGCGGGTCTTGGTGGATGCAGACAGCGATCCCACGACGGCCAGCGAGGTTGTCTCCACCATCCTGCGCGCCGGGCAGTTCGTCTACCTCTCCGCGGGCGACATCATCCCGACGGACGGTGAGGTGATCCGCGGCATCGCTTCGGTCAACGAAAGCGCCATCACCGGCGAAAGCGCCCCGGTGATCCGCGAGGCGGGGGGCGACCGGTCATCGGTAACCGGGGGCACCACCATCGCCTCGGACTGGATCGTGATGAAGGTCACGGCAGAGCCGGGCAAAAGCTTCCTTGACCGGATGATCGCCCTGGTGGAAGGGGCGGAGCGGCAGAAGACCCCGAACGAGATCGCGCTGAACATCCTGCTTGTCGGCCTGACGCTGATCTTTCTGTTCGTCGTCGTCACCCTGCCCGCTTTCGCCAGCTACTCCGGCACCACCATCCCCGTGGTCGTCCTTGGCGCCCTCTTCGTCACGCTGATCCCGACGACCATCGGCGGGCTTCTCAGCGCCATCGGCATCGCCGGCATGGACCGGCTGGTGAAGGCCAATGTCATCGCCAAATCCGGCCGCGCGGTCGAGGCGGCAGGGGATGTGGACACGCTCCTCCTCGACAAGACCGGCACCATCACCTTCGGCAACCGGATGGCCGACGCCCTGATCCCCGCTCCGGGGGTCGAGGCACACCGGCTGGCCGAGGCGGCGGCGCTGGCTTCTCTCGCCGACGAGACGCCAGAAGGCAAATCCATCGTGGCAAAGGCGCGTGAGATGCTGGGCGAGATCCCCGCCATGCCCGCAGGCGCGACCCCGGTCGCATTCACCGCCCAGACCCGGCTTTCGGGCCTGGACCTCGCCGACGGTCGCCGCTTGCGCAAGGGGGCAATCGACGCGGTCATCCGCCTGACCGGGCAAACCCCGCCCGGCGCGCTGGCGGCCCAGGTCGATGCGATCGCGCGCTCTGGTGGCACACCGCTTCTGGTGGCCGAAGGCAGCACGATCCTGGGGGTGGTTCACCTCAAGGACATCGTGAAACCCGGCGTCCGCGAACGCTTCGCCGAGCTTCGCGCCATGGGCATCCGGACGGTGATGATCACCGGCGACAACCCCCTGACCGCCGCCGCCATCGCGGCCGAGGCGGGGGTGGACGACTTCCTGGCCGAAGCGACGCCTGAGATGAAGCTTGACCTGATCCGCCGCGAACAGGCGGGCGGGCGGTTGGTGGCGATGTGCGGCGACGGGTCGAACGACGCGCCGGCGCTGGCGCAGGCCGACGTGGGCGTGGCGATGAACGCAGGCACCCCGGCGGCAAAGGAGGCGGCAAACCTGATCGACCTCGACAGCGACCCGACCAAGCTGATCGAGGTGGTGCTGGTCGGCAAGCAGCTCCTCATCAGCCGCGGCGCGCTGACGACCTTCAGCATCGCCAACGACGTTGCGAAATACTTCGCCGTCCTGCCCGCAATCTTCGTGGCCGCCTATCCGGGGCTGGGGGTGCTGAACGTGATGGACCTGGCCTCGCCCACATCAGCCATCCTGTCGGCGGTGATCTTCAACGCGCTGATCCTGATCGCCCTGGTGCCGCTTGCGCTGCGCGGCGTCCATTACCGTCCCGATACCGCAGCGGCCCTCTTGCGCCGCAACCTGCTCATCTACGGGCTGGGCGGATTGATCGTGCCTTTCATCGGCATCAAGGCCATCGACCTGTGCCTTGTCGCCCTGAACCTTGCCTGAGGAGAAAACCATGCTGACCCACCTGCGCCCCGCCGTGACGATGACACTCCTCTTCACCCTGCTGACGGGTCTGGCCTATCCGCTGGCCATCACCGGCCTGGCCCAGGGCCTCTTTCCAGCCGCCGCAAATGGCAGCCTTGTGCTGCAGGGGGAACGGACCATCGGCTCCGCCCTCGTGGCCCAACCCTTTGAAGGCGCGGGCTACCTCCATCCCCGGCCCTCGGCCAGCTCTTGGAATGCAGCCGGAACCGGCGCGTCAAACCTTGGCCCCACCTCCGCCGACCTCATCGCCACCGTCGCCGAACGGCGGGCGGCTTGGGAGGCGATGAATGGCCAACCCGCCCCGATCGACGCCGTCACCGCCTCCGGCTCCGGGCTCGATCCGGACATCAGCCCCGAAACCGCCCTCGCACAAGCCAGCCGCATCGCTGCTGCCCGGGGGGTGGATGCAACCGCCGTCCAAAGCCTGATCGAAGCCGCCGTCCAGGACCGAACGCTCTGGCTATTCGGCGAACCACGCGTGAATGTGCTGCAGACCAACCTCGCCCTTGACGCGGCCTTTCCGGGGACCGACGCAGCCAGGCAAGGAACGCCGACGGAATGACCCCAGACGCCGATATTCGCCCCTCACCCGACGCCCTGTTGACCCAGGCCG
>JANPJZ010000190.1:0-11913 GCA_031425795.1 Rhodobacter sp.
CCGGAATACCCGGTCCCCTGCCCGCGCTTGGACACGAACACCTGCTTGGCCTTCCAGCACTCCAGCACCGGCATCCCCGCGATGGGGCTGTTTGGATCTTCCTGTGCGGCCGGGTTCACGATGTCGTTCGAGCCGATGACGATGGCCACGTCGGTGGTGGGGAAGTCCTCGTTGATCTCGTCCATCTCCAGCACGATGTCGTAGGGAACCTTTGCCTCGGCCAGAAGCACGTTCATGTGGCCGGGCAAGCGGCCTGCAACCGGGTGGATCGCGAAGCGCACCGTCTTGCCCTTGGCGCGCAGCTTGCGAGTAAGCTCGCTTACCGACTGCTGCGCCTGCGCCACCGCCATGCCGTAGCCTGGGATAATGATGATGCTGTCGGCATCGTTCAGCGCGGCGGCCACGCCTTCGGTGTCGATGGCGATCTGTTCGCCGACAACCTCCATCGCGGGGCCCGTGGTGCCGCCAAAGCCGCCAAGGATGACGCTGATAAACGACCGGTTCATCGCCTTGCACATGATGTAAGAGAGGATCGCACCCGAAGACCCCACCAGCGCGCCGACCACGATGAGAAGGTCATTTGACAACGAAAAGCCGATCGCTGCGGCCGCCCAGCCAGAGTAGCTGTTCAGCATCGACACGACGACCGGCATGTCCGCCCCACCGATCCCCATGATCAGGTGATAGCCGATGAACAGTGCCGCCACCGTCATCGCGATCATCGCCAGCGAGGACCCGGTCTGCAGGTAGACCACGAGCATGACCAGCGAAATCAGCGCTGCCGCCGCGTTCAGAAGATGCCCACCGGGCAGTTTCTTGGCCTTGCCGTCAACCTTGCCCGCCAGTTTGCCATAAGCAATCACCGACCCCGTGAATGTCACCGCACCGATGAAGATGCCAAGGAAAGTCTCCACCCGCAGGATGGTGATCTCAACCCCCGACTTGTGGGCAACCGTCGCGGCAAACCCATCCAGAAGCGCGCGCGCGGCCTCATCCATGCCGCCAATGCGGACCATTTCGATGTGGGTGTTGAAGCCGATGAAGACCGCCGCAAGGCCCACAAGGCTGTGCATCGCGGCCACAAGCTGCGGCATCTCGGTCATCTGGACCCGCTGGGCGACAACCCAGCCGATGGCGCCGCCGAGGGCGATCATGACCAGCGAGATCAGCCAGTTGCCCGCACCTGGGCCGTAGAGCGTGGCCACAATAGCCAGCGCCATGCCGGCAATGCCATACCAGACCGCGCGCTTGGCGCTTTCCTGGCCGGAAAGCCCACCCAGCGAGAGGATGAAGAGAACCGCTGCAACGACATAGGCGGCCGTGGTAAATCCGTAATCCATCGACAGCGCCCCTTACGACTTCTGGAACATGGCAAGCATGCGCCGGGTGACCATGAAACCACCGGAAATGTTGATCCCGGCCATGAAGACCGAGGCTGCGGCAAGGATCACGACCAGCCAGTTGCCTGACCCGATCTGCATCAGCGCCCCCAGAATGATGATCGACGAGATCGCGTTCGTCACTGCCATCAGCGGAGTATGGAGCGAGTGGCTAACATTCCAGATCACCTGGAAACCGACGAAGACCGACAGCACGAAGACGATGAAGTGCGACATGAAGCTTGCAGGGGCATAAAGGCCTGCCAGAAGCATCAGCCCGCCACCAATCACCAGCATTCCCACCTGACTGCGGGTCTGCGCCTTGAAGGCCGCCACCTCCTGCGCCCGGCGTTCGACCGGGGTCAGTTCCACCGCTTTCGGCTTCGGCTTCTGCGCTGCGATCGCTGCGATCTTTGGCGGAGGCGGCGGATAGGTTACCGCGCCGACATGGGCCACCGTGGCGCCGCGGATCACGTCATCTTCCATGTTGTGCAGGATTACGCCGTCTTTTTTCGGCGTGAGGTCCGTCAGCATGTGGCGGATGTTGGTGGAATAGAGGGTGGAGGCCTGCGCCGCCATCCGGCTCGGGAAATCGGTATAGCCGACGATGGTCACGCCATTGTCGGTCACGATCTTCTGGTCGGGCACCGTCAGATCACAGTTGCCGCCACGTTCCGCCGCAAGGTCGACGATGACAGACCCCGGCTTCATCAACCTGACCATATCCTCGGTCCAAAGCTTCGGTGCGGGGCGGCCCGGGATCAGGGCTGTGGTGATGACGATGTCCATCTCCGGCGCAAGCTCGCGGAACTTTTCCAGCTGCTTTTCGCGGAACTCGGGGCTTGAGGGGGCGGCATAGCCACCGGTCGCGGCACCGTCCTGCGCCGCTTCGAATTCAAGGAAAACGAAATTCGCGCCCATCGACTCGATCTGCTCGGCCACTTCGGGGCGCACATCGAAGGCATTGACGATCGCACCCAGCGAAACGGACGTCCCGATCGCCGCAAGACCGGCCACCCCGGCCCCGACGATCAGCACCTTGGCGGGTGGAACCTTGCCTGCTGCCGTTACCTGACCGGTGAAGAAGCGGCCAAAGTTGTTCCCGGCCTCGATCACCGCGCGGTAACCGGCGATGTTGGCCATCGACGACAAGGCGTCCATCTTCTGCGCGCGGGAAATCCGGGGGACCATGTCCATCGCAACCACGGTCAGGTTCTTCTTGGCGGCGGCCTCAAGCAGCTCGGGGTTCTGGGCAGGCCAGAAGAAGCTGATCAGCGTCTGCCCCTCTGCCAGCGTCGCAAGCTCAGCGGCTTCAGGCCCGCGAACCTTCACGATCACGTCCGACGCGGCAATCACCTCGGCTGCTGTCGGCAGGACGGTGACTCCGGCGGCAGCGTAGAGCGCATCGGCAAAGCCTGCCTTCATGCCAGCCCCGGCCTGAATGCAGCAGGCGTGCCCCAGCTTGACCAGTTGCAGCGCCGAATCCGGCGTCATCGCCACCCGGCTCTCGCCCGGAAAAACCTCTGTCAGTGCCCCGATCTTCACTGTCATCTCCCGCTGCTGTCGTCTGCGCCATAAACCGGTCCGCTGCACTTATCACCGCGCAACAATATTTCAAACCCCAGTTGTCATCTTTGTCCCTGTTCCCCTGCGCCCGATCCAGCGCCGGGTTCGCGCGGCCCAGAGATCGAACTCCGGCCCGAAGGCCAGCGTCAGGTGCGCTTCCTCGTCGCGGATGAAGCGGGTCAGGATCACCCACAGAAACAGCACAAGCAATGGAAGGGCCAGTACAGCGTCCAGCCACAGAATGGCGCCAGCAAGCACAAGCGCATCCGCAAGATAGATCGGGTTGCGCGACCAGCCGAAGACCCCGGTTGTAACCAAAGAGGACGGGTTTCGCCGCGGAATCACCGTCGTCCGATGCCGCACCATCTGCCAGACCGCCATCAGCATGACACCCAGACCAAGGGCCACCAGCGCCGGACCAAGCGCATGCCCCACGGCGCCGAAGAGGGTGGGCGAGACCTGGGCCAGCGCCCAGACGGCCGCCACATGCGCCACGAGCCAGACCGGCGGCAGGTCAAGAACGGCAAGGATCAGGCGCAAAAATGGGTCTCCTTTGCGCCCGATCTAGTCAGAGGCTTCGATCCGGCGCAACCCTGGGGGCCGCAAGGTGCCGATCACGAGCTCGCTCCGCAGAGCGACTGCTTTTGCCATCCCAACAGGCAATGAGCGCAGATCAATCACGGCTTGGCAAAACCGGATCAGGCCAGATCATGCGGAAGCCCGGGTGACTCACGACCAAAGCGAGGCCCTTGGCAATTCCCCCCGTTCCCCCGATAACTGCCGCGAAGGAGACCCCCATGCCGATCGATTTCACTGCGACCAAGGCCCTTTTCCATTTGCCCGAGGGGGTAATCTACCTCGACGGCAACTCCTTGGGCCCGATGATCCGGACCGCGCCCGCCGCAGTCGCCAAGGTCGTCCAGGCCGAGTGGGGCGAAATGCTGATCCGCGGTTGGAACAAGGCCGGCTGGATGGCTCAGCCGGCGGCCTTGGGCAACCGGGTCGGCCGCCTGATCGGCGCAGAACCGGGCACCGTGGTCCTGGGTGACACTCTTTCCATCAAGGTCTATCAGGCCCTCGCCTCGGCCTTGGAGATGAACCCAAAGCGCCGCGTGATCCTGTCCGACACCGGCAACTTCCCGTCCGACCTTTACATGGCCGAAGGGCTCTGCCGCACACTTGGCGGGCAGTACCGCCTGAAGACCGTTGCCCCGGAAGAAGCGATGGCCGCGATCGACGACACCGTCGCCGTCGTCATGCTGACCGAGGTGGACTACCGCACCGGCCGCCGCCACCACATGGCCGACATAACCGCCCGCGCACATGAAATGGGGGCGATCACCGTCTGGGATCTGGCCCATTCGGCAGGGGCGATCCCGGTCAACCTTGCCGGGGCCAAGGCCGACTTTGCAGTCGGCTGCACCTACAAATACCTCAATTCCGGCCCCGGTGGCCCGGCCTTCATCTATGTTGCCCCCGCCCATGCCGAGACCGCGCGCCCTGCCCTCTCCGGCTGGCTGGGTCACGCCACCCCCTTCGCCTTTGATCTCAATTACCGCCCAGGTCAGGGGATCGAGCGAATGCGCGTCGGCACGCCCCCGGTGCTGCAGATGGCGGCACTTGAGGCTGCGATGGCGGTCTGGGACGGCGTCGACATGGCCGAAGTGCACGCCCAATCCCTCCGCCTGCAAGACCAGTTCATCAAGGGCGTCGAAACCCGTGCCCCGATGCTGTCGCTGGCCACCCCACGCTCGCACCTGATGCGCGGCAGCCAGGTCAGCTTTCGCCACCCGGAAGGATACGCGATCATGCAGGCGCTGATCGCCGAAGGCGTGATCGGCGATTTCCGCGCGCCCGACATCCTGCGCTTCGGCTTGACCCCGCTTTTCATCGACAGCGACGATGTCGCCCGCGCGGTCTCGGTGCTGGCGAAGATCATGGACTATGGCAGTTGGGACAAGCCCGAGTTCAAGGCGCGCGCCGCGGTGACTTAAGCGCAACAGCAGTCAATAAAAGCAGCCCTGGCACTGTTTTGGCGCGCTTTTCACGCGCCCGTGAACGCTTTCCAGCCGGGGCATGGTTTGACGCGCGCGCACGCCTCGTCTACCGTCCGCGCAAGTAGCCCTCGTTTCTGACCCTTGGGCCCGTGGACAAGAAAGCCCTCGCGATGCGTCTCATCCCCCGCCTTTTCCGCCACAGTGCCGTTGCCCCGGCCGTTCTGGCCCTGATGGTCCTTGGCGCTTGCGTCGATCCGTCGGTCGGCCCCACGGCATCAAGCCAACCGCTTCCCAAGCCAGATGAGAACGTCTATCTCGCGTCGATGGACGCAGGCATCCAGATCCCCGCCCTCCCCGTTGAGGAAATTCCCGAAACGCACCGCCGCCAGGTCGTTGCGTATGAGACGGAGGAGGCTCCGGGCACGATCATAATCAACCCGAAGTCGCGGCTGCTGTATTACGTCGTCGGCAGGAACAAGGCGATCCGCTACGGAATTTCGGTCGGCCGCGCCGGATTCGAATGGTCTGGGACGGCGGATGTGGTTGAAAAGAAGGCCTGGCCCACCTGGACGCCCCCGAAAGAGATGATCGAGCGGGACCCGAAGCTCGCAAAATGGGAAAAGGGCCAGCCCGGCGGGCCGACCAACCCACTTGGCGCCCGGGCAATCTACCTGAAATCCGGTGGAGTGGACTATGGCTACCGGATTCACGGCACGCCGGAATGGAAGTCCATCGGCCGCAACGCCTCGTCCGGCTGCATCCGGATGATCAACCAGGACGTAATCGACCTGTACAGCCGCCTGCAGGGTGGCGAAAAGGTGATCGTGCTGACCGCCTCAGGTGAAATGCCGAAGGGCCTCTACATCCCCAAGGCACCCGCGCCAAAGAAGAAAGCCGTGGCAGCCCCGGTAGTCCCTGCGGGCGCGGTGCCCGCGCTGACGATCCTGCCGCCGCCGTCCATCGCAGTCGGTGCGGCACCGGCGGTTGCACCCGCCACAGCCCCTGCCGTTGCCCCTGCTGTTGCCCCTGTGGTGGCGCCCGCACCAGCAGCGACCGCCGCACCGGTCTGCGCCACGGCGCTGGTCAACGGGGTTTGCCCGCCCGCCAGCAACTGACCTGCCGACACAGATGCAACGGGGGCGCCAATGGGCGCCCCCGTTTCATTTCATGTCTTTTGCGCTGTCACAGCCAGCGGTCGTAATCGCTGACCAGAAGATGCAGGGGGTCCTCATCCTCCTCGATCTCGGCAAAGCGGCCAATCGGTTCGACGAAGATGTTGTCTGTCACGTCGTCGTTGACGGTACTGACCTCGCCGATCAACACATCGCCGCCCTCTCCCCAGAAGGCATGCCAGTCCCCCGGCATCAGCGTCACGCTCTCGCCCGGTACCAGCTTCAGCTTGTCGCCGGGCCCGTAAGGCCGCGCGATCCCGTCACACTGGACCACGCCACCCTTGTCGCGGGCAAAGTGGCCCTGTTCATCTGACCCATACAGCTCCACCACCAGCGTCGCCCCACCACGGTTGATGATGTCTTCAGCCTTGATGACATGGGTATGCATCGGGCTCAGCTGATCCTGCCGGCTGATCAGCAGCTTCTCGGCATAGCACATACCCCCACCGCGCTGCAGGTCAGCCAGCCGCCCGTTGCGCAGGGTAAACAGGAACAGGCCCATGGCGTCGAACCGGCCCTGACCATAATCCGTGATGTCCCAGCCGCAGCGCGCGCTGACGATGGCCCCGGCATCGGTGCGGGCCTTGAACTGGTCTGGCGTCCAGTAGGCAAAGGGCGGCAGCACAAAGCCGTGGTGGCGGATCAGGTCGTCCGCCGCGCGCATGATGTCGTTGATGCGGGATCGTTTCATGGGGTTCCTCCGGTGTTTGGCGTGACCCTAGCCGGTCCCGTCTGCCGAAGGAAGCGCCAGACCAGCACCGCCCCTGCCAGCCCGAGCGCCACCACGAAACCCGCCCAGATGCCCGACGGCCCCATCCCCGCCGGATGCGCCAGCACCCAGCCAAGGGGCAGCCCCAGCACCCAATATGCCCCAAGCGACACCAGCGCCGGAAAGCCGGTATCCGACAATCCGCGCAACGCGCCCGTCATGGTGGATTGCACTCCGTCCATCACCTGCGCAAAGGCGAAGACGAAGAAAATGGCAGCGGCAATGGTGACCACCTCGGCGTCATCTGTAATCCAGCCGGCGACGGTCCGCCCGAAGATACCCAGCAGCACCGCCGCCGTCGCCAGCCACAGCGTCGCCAACCCCAGCGCCGCCCAGGTGATCGGGCGCAGCGCCTCCAGGTTCCCCGCCCCCCGCTCTTGCGCCACCCGGATAGCCACCGCCCCGGCGACCCCAAGCGGCACCATGTAAAGAAGCCCGCCCACACTCATCGCCACCTGATTGCCTGCCAGGGCTACCGCCCCGAAGGTGCCGATCATCAGCGTGGCCACCGCCATGGCCCCGGTTTCCGCCACATACATCAGCCCCAAAGGCGCGCCTTCGCGGGCAACCGAGGCGATCTCGGCCCCGCTGATCCCCGCCCGCAGCCGCAGCCGCCGCATCGACCGCGCCCGTTGCCAGAACGTCCAGGCCGCCGCCAGCGCCAGCCCTTCAGCCACCAGCGACGCGATGCCCGCCCCGGTCAATCCCAGCATCGGCAACGGGCCAATCCCCCAGATCAGCGCGTAGTTCAGCGGCACGTTGATCCCGACCGCGAGGAAGGCAAACCCCGCGCCCACCCATGGCCGGTTCACCGCCTCGAACGTGGCCTTGAACACCGTCAGCACCGAAAACGGCAGCATCAGCAGCGAGATTGCCACCCAATAGGGAAACATGATCGCCAGCACCTCGGGCGGCTGGCCAAACAGCGGCAACAGCGGCCAGACCGCCAGCATGGCCGCCGCCCCAGCCGTCCCCACCAGCGCCCCCAGCACCAGACCGTTGCGCAGGATGCCCGGAATCCGCCGGCCCTGCCCCGCCCCATGCGCCGTGCCAACCCGCACCGACATGGCGGACAAGAGGCCATAGATCGCGGCCCAAAGGATCACCGCCACGGCGTTCGTGATCCCCACCGCCGCCAAGGGCAGCGGCCCAAGGGGTGCCAGCATCACTGAATCCGTGACCCCCAGCAGCGTCGATGCGCCAAGCCCCGCCACGATCGGCACCGCAAGGGCCAGAATCGTGGGAACTTCGCGGCGGATGGTGGACAGCGTCGACATCTTGCCCTCAGCGGCAGTTTCACATACGGTTCGTATGCAGCGCATCTAACACATACGGACCGTATGTCAATCAACCGCAAGACCCGCGCCGAAGCCGCGCAGGAAACCTCCACCCGGCTGATCGCCACGGCCCACCTTGCCTTTGCCGAGCGTGGCTTTGCCGAGGTATCACTTGATGCCCTCGCGGCCGAAGCGGGGGTGACACGCGGCGCGCTCCACCATCACTTTACCAACAAGGCCGGTCTCTTCGAGGCGGTCCTGCGCCGGATCGACGCCGAAATCGCCGCCGAAATCCAGGTGGTCTGGGAGGAGATTCCCGGCACCTGGGACGGGTTCCGCGCCTGCTTTCACGTCTACCTTGATGCGGTCCTGCGCCCCGACCGCTGCCGCATCCTGTTTCAGGACGCGCCAGCCGTGCTGGGAATGAAATCCGTCGATATCCTGATGGAATCGGGCTTCGGCGACATGGTGGCCGATCTGGAAACCTTTATTGCCGACGGCCGCATCCGCGCGACCGATGCCGAAGCACTCGGTCACCTCCTGAACGGGGCCACCATCAACCTCGCCTTCTGGGCCGCCGAAGATGCCACCCGCCGCCCGCGGGCCCATGCGACGCTGGCGGCCCTGTTCGACGGGCTCGCGCTTTAGCGCTTGCCAAAGATCGACCCGAGGACGCCCCGGATGATCGCCTGCCCCGACTTTGTGCCAAGCTGGCGGGCAAAGCTCTTGGCAAAGGCCGTACCGATGCTGTCAGACCGCCCTGCAGAGCGTTTCGGCGCGGCCTCGGCCCTGCCGTCATAGCGGCGGGCCTTTTCGAATTCACGTTCCTCGGCTGCCCGCGCTTCGCCTTCAGCAGCTTCTTTCGCCGCGCGCTCTGACCGGACCCGCAGCCGCTCCCAGGCGCTGTCGCGGTCCACCGCCACGTCATACTTGCCCTTGACTGGTGAGGCCGCCATCACCGCGGCCCGCGCGGCGGGTTCCAACGGCCCCAGCTGGCTGGACGGCGGGCGGATCAAAGTGCGCTCGGCGATGCCGGGAATGCCCTTGGCCTCCAGCATCGAGGTGACCGCCTCCCCCGTCCCCACATCGCGGATCGCTTCGTCGATCTTGAACCGCCGATTCGGGCGATAGGTTTCCGCCGCCTTTGCCAGGTCCTTCTGATCGTTCGCGGTAAAGGCGCGCAGCGCGTGCTGCACCCGGTTGCCCAACTGCCCCAGAATGTCTTCCGGCACGTCCGCCGGGTTCTGGGTGATGAAGTAGACGCCCACCCCCTTTGACCGGATCAGCCGCGCGACCTGCTCCACCTTCGACACCAGCGCTTTCGGCGCGTCGTCGAACAGAAGGTGCGCTTCGTCAAAGAAGAACACCAGCTTCGGTTTATCGGGATCGCCCACCTCGGGCAGCATCTCGAAAAGCTCGGACAGAAGCCAAAGGAGGAAGGTCGCATAGAGGCGGGGCGAGTTCATCAGCTTGTCAGCCGCGAGGATGCTGATCCGCCCCAGCCCCTCGCCATCAACCGTCATCAGATCAGCCAGGTCCAGCGCGGGTTCGCCAAAGAGGCTCGCCCCACCCTGGTTTTCCAGAACCAGGAGCCGCCGCTGGATCGCTCCGACTGATTCCTTCGAGACAAGCCCATAGCGCGCCGACATCTCCTCGGCATGTTCGGCGACAAAGGTCAGCAGCGCCTGCAGGTCCTTCAGGTCAAGGAGCGGCAACTCCTCTTCGTCCGACAGCCGGAAGGCCACGTTCAGCACCCCCTCCTGCGCCTCGGAAAGCTCCAGCAGCCGCGACAGCAGCAGCGGCCCCATCTCGGCCACCGTGGCGCGGACCGGGTGGCCCTTCTCGCCAAAGAGGTCCCAGAAGATCACGGGGAAGGCCCGGTATTGCAGGTCAAGTCCGATGGTCTGGCTGCGCTGGCTGAACGGTCCATGCAGTTTGTGATCTGCCGAGCCAGAGGCTGCAATCCCCGCAAGGTCACCCTTCACATCCGACAGGAACACCGGCACCCCCGCCGCTGAAAACCCCTCGGCGAGGATCTGCAGCGTTACCGTCTTGCCGGTGCCGGTGGCCCCCGCGATCAGTCCGTGCCGATTGCCGTACTTGAGAAGCAGGCGTTGCGGCTGACCATACCCCTCGCCGCCCCCGCCCACGAAGATACTGTCGGCCGTGATATCCTGCTCGCCCATGCTTCACCCTGCAACCTTAAGGCGAGCAGTCCCACTTCCGGCCCGCCCGCGTGACATACGAGGCCAAAATACATTGTTAACCCCGATCTGCCAGTCTGATCGTATCGGACCGCACCCAGGTTGCAGTTCCGATGTGACTTCCTCCCTGCAGACTGGCCGCGCCCTTGAAAAGGCGCGGTTTTTTTGGCTCCGAGCACATGCAATCCGTCTTGCAGAATCTCGTTGACGCACTTGAAAATCCACCGTAGCGTCCCATCCCATGAAGTCGGCCAGTCCGACAGGGAGCAAAAACAAAGTTCGGGAAGGGCCGGTTTTTCCGGCCCTTTTTCAATCGCTCCTGCCGGTGGTCGCCGTCCGGGGCAGAAGCTTGCCAAGCCAGCGATTTCCGACCTGACTTGCCCCCCGGCCCATGCTAATGACCCCCCACACTGTCAGACCGACCCAGAGGATCAGCCCCAAATGGCCAAGACCCAGACCGCCGCGCTTGCCTTGATGCTTGCGCTGGCCGCCCCTGCCCCCCTTCTCGCCCAGACGACGGAAGCACCCGCTGAAGCTCCGGCTGAAGCACCCGCCGAGGCTCCGGCCGAAGCACCCGCCGAGGCTCCTGCAGACGCTGTCACGCCCGAAGGGTTGTCGATGGGCGCCGATGTAGGGACAGGCGATGCCGTCGGTGACACCTATGTCGTGGCAACCTTCGAGGCCTGGGAACAGCGCTGCGTCCGCACCGACTCTGGTATCGACCCTTGTCAGCTTTACACGCTTCTCAAGGACGCCGAGGGCAACTCGGTGGCCGAGTTCACGATGTTCAGCCTGCCCGCAGGCACCGAAGGTCCCGCCGTAGCCGGGGCCACCTTCATTGCGCCGCTGGAAACGCTGCTGACCTCCGGGATGACGCTGCAAATCGACGCGGCAGCGCCGAAGGCTTACCCCTTCACCTTCTGCACCCAGATCGGCTGTGTCGCCCGTCTCGGCTTTACCGCCGAGGAGGTAGCGCAGATGAAGCGTGGCGCCGCCGCGAACATCGTCATAGTGCCCTTCGTCGCCCCCGATGCGCGGGTCGAACTGCAAGTCTCGTTGAAAGGCTTCACCGCCGGACTTGCCGCCGTTGACGCGGCAAACGCGGCCGCCGATGCCGCCGCTGCAGCCGCACCGGCCCCGGCCGAGGGCGCTGCACCCGCCGCCAACGACTGACAGAACGCCACAGAAGCAAAGGCCGGACCGCAAGATCCGGCCTTTTGCGTCAGGCCGACCGGAACGCGAGTACCGCGTTCAGGCCCCCGAAGGCAAAGGCGTTCGACAGCACGGCCTCCACCCGCACCCGCCGCGCCACATTGGGAACGACGTCCAGCGCACAGTCAGGGTCCTCGGCGAGATAGCCGATGGTGGGAGGCAACACCCCGTCCCGCAACGCAAGCAGACAGGCCACCGCCTCCAGCGCCCCCGTGGCACCGATTGCATGGCCATGCATCGCCTTGGTTGATGACACCGGCGGTGCGGCACTTCCGAACACCTGTCGGATCGCCAGCGTCTCGCAGCGGTCATTGGCCAGCGTCCCGGTGCCGTGGGC
>JANPJZ010000191.1:0-5303 GCA_031425795.1 Rhodobacter sp.
CAGCGCTACAAGTCGCTGCAGGACATCATCGCCATCCTTGGCATGGACGAACTGTCGGAAGAGGACAAGCTGACCGTGGCCCGCGCCCGGAAGATCCAGCGCTTCCTCAGCCAGCCGTTCGACGTGGCCCAGGTCTTCACCGGCTCGCCTGGCGTTCAGGTGCCGCTGGAAAAGACCATCGCCTCGTTCAAGGCCGTGGTTGCGGGTGAATACGACCACCTGCCGGAAGCCGCCTTCTACATGGTCGGCGACATCGAGGAAGTGAAAGCCAAGGCCGCCAAACTCGCTGCGGCAGCGGCGTAAGGGGGCCAGATGGCACAGACCATGCAGTTTGACCTGGTCAGCCCGGAACGCCGGCTGGCCTCGTTCGCGGCGACCGAGGTGCAAATCCCCGGCGCTGATGGCGATCTGACCGCGATGCAGGGGCACACCCCGACGATCACCACGCTGCGGCCGGGTGTGCTGCGGGTTGTGGCTGCCGAAGGGACGAAGTCTTTCGTGGTGACCGGCGGCTTCGCCGAGATCGGGGCCAACGGCGTGTCGGTGCTGGCCGAACAGGCGATCCCGCTGGAGGAGCTGACAGCGGCGCGGCTTGACGTGCTGGTGGCCGAAGCCTCCGAAGCGGCGGCGATCAACCCCGACAAGGACGCCGCCGACAGAGCGGTCGCCGACATCACCGCAATGCGGGCGGCCACCGGTCTCTGACCGAAGCGACCCGTGTCACTACAGGCTGGGGCCCCGCAACTGCCGGGGCCCTTTGCACATGTCCGCACAGCAGGCGCCGCCGCACCTAAGTCCTTGGCCAAGGGCGGTCGTTGGAAGAACGGGAGCGGAGACGATCTCGCGTCCTAGCCGCGCACCATCCGGCCTGAAACCCGGACGCAGCCAGCAAACACCACAATGCCCGCCAAAAGGTCGACCAGGTGGTGCCCGCCGTGGCTCAGGGTGGCCGGGATCATGAGCGCGTTGACGGCAGCCGCTGGAAGGAACGCGACGGTTCCCCGGGTGCCCCACACCACCATGCAAGCCATGATCATATGATAGGACGGAAACGCGACAACGCCGGTCATGACTTCCGGGCTGATCCTGGGCGGGCCGCTTTCCACCAGCTGGAGCAGATAGGCGCCATAGTCGGCGTCGAAATAGAGCCCCGTCGCCTCCAACACGTCCTTGGGGATAACCATGAAGCCGGACGGTCCGATGCTCGGGACGACCCACCAGATTGCCACGGCCGCAGTCAAAGTCAGGATCCCCACCATCAGGAACCGGTGCAGTTGCAGCGTCCGTCCCAGTGCCGCAAGAATGCAGATCGTCAGCAAGATCTGCGGCAGCGAGGTGTGGTAGAGAAAGCCAAGCAGCGCCGCAAACCCTGGATAGGCCGCAAGCCCCTCGACAAAGCTGGGCCAATGATAGCCCAGCCTCGCATCAGCTGCGATCAGCCAGGGGTCGATCAGCGCGTGAGGCAGCGGAAAGAGGGCAAAGATGAACACGGATGAAGCCGCCGTGAACCCCATGAAGATCGCCACGCCGATCAGCGCAAGCGCCAGCCGTGGCGTCCCCTTTACCCCGCGCACGTAGGCCCCGATCGCCATCAGGCCCAGCGTCCCGCCGAAGCCCGCCAGAAACGGCGGCCAGTTCACCACGCGACCCAGCATCTGCGTCAGAAGGACGGCCCCCACCGCGCAAGCGCAGATCATGGCCAGCATCAGCCGCTCGGTTGAATGCAGGGAAAGGGCCATTCCCCGATTGGGCCTCGCACTGCCTTGGACTTGCACACCCACACCCCCTCGACTGCACATCCTGCAACAATGGTGTCAATGACGGGGCATTGTGCCGGTACTGCGGCAGGACGGGCCCGTTTCTGTGTCAGCTGCGCTGGTAAAGGCCCTCATAGATCGGCACCAGCGTGTCGGTCTCGAAGAGCGACGACACCGACATCCCGCCCCAGATGTTCAGGATGGCCTGCGCGAACATCGGAGCCGTCGGGACAATGCGGATGTTTTTCGCGGCCTTGACCTCGTCGGTCGCCTCGATGCTGTCGGTGATCACCAGCGACTTCATCACCGAATTCTGCACCCGCTCCACCGCCGGGCCGGAAAGGACGCCGTGGGTGATGTAGCTGTGGACCTCTTTCGCGCCATGTTCCATCAGCACTTCGGCGGCCTTGCACAGCGTTCCGGCGGTGTCGCAGATGTCGTCGACGATGATGCATTTGTGGCCGCGCACGTCGCCGATCACCGTCATCTCGGCGATCTCACCGGCCTTCTCGCGCCGCTTGTCCACGATGGCGAGGGGGGCATTGATCCGCTTTGCCAGTTCCCGCGCGCGGGCCACGCCGCCGACGTCGGGAGAGATGACCATCAGGTCATCCATCTGCCCGCGAAACTGGTGCTCGATGTCCAGCGCGAAGACCGGGCTGGCGTAAAGGTTGTCCACCGGAATGTCGAAGAACCCCTGGATCTGGGCGGCATGCAGATCCAGCGTCAGGACCCGGTCCACCCCGGCCTCGGCGATCATGTTGGCGACAAGCTTCGCCGTGATCGGCGTGCGGGCCTTGGCGCGACGGTCCTGCCGCGCATATCCGAAATAGGGGATCACAGCGGTGATCCTGGACGCAGAAGACCGACGCAGCGCGTCGGTCATAATCAAGAGTTCCATCAGATTGTCGTTTGCAGGGTTCGAGGTGGACTGGATGATGTACATGTCCTCGCCCCGGACATTCTCGAACACCTCGACGAAGATTTCCTGGTCATTGAACCGCTCGACCCGCGCTTCCACCAGATTGACGCTCATCCCCCGGTGCATCGACATCCGTCTGGCGATGGACTTTGCCAGGGTGAGATTGGCGTTTCCGGCGATCAGCTTCGGTTCGGTGACGGCGGGCATGGCAGCTCCGATTTCATGATGCTGGCCTCGCTTACCACCGGGGCAAGCGGTTGCAAGCCGAAGCATCCTTGGTGGCCGGAATTATTTGTGGTCGGCGCAGCAGCGCCACGTCAGAAGGCGGCGAGGAAGCTGTCCACGTCCTTCTCGGTGGTGGACCAGCTGGTGACCAGCCGCGCGGCCTCGCGGCCAGGGGGGGCGGGAAAGCGGTAATAGGCGGCGCCGGCAGCCTCAAGCCGCTGATGCGCGCCCTCCGGCCACTCGGGGAATTGCATGTTGGCCTGCACCGCATGCGCCTGCGTTACCCCCGCTTTCGCAGCCAGCCCGCCAGCCAGACGCTGCCCCATCGCGTTGGCTTGCGAGGCCAGCCGCAGCCAGAGACCATCGGTCAGATAGGCCTCCATCTGCGCGGACAGGAACCGGTGCTTGGAGAAGAGATGCCCGCCCCGCTTGCGCCGAAGTTCAAGCTCCCAGGCCTTTTCGGGGTTGAAGAGGACCACGCCTTCGACGCCGAGACAGCCGTTCTTCGTGCCGCCGAGCGAAAGCACGTCGATCCCGGCCTGCCAGGTCATCTCGGCTGGAGTGGCACCGGTCGCGACCAGCGCATTGGCAAAACGCGCGCCGTCAAGGTGACACGGCAGGCCATGCGCCTTGGCCTGGGTGGTCAGAGCGGCAATTTCCGTCGGGGTGTAGACGGTGCCTGCCTCGGTCACGTTGGTCAAGGTCAACATGCCGCGCTGCACGCCGTGCACACCGCTGGTCCCGGTGCGCGACAGGCTGGCGGCCAGCGTATCCGGCGTCATCTTGCCGTGGTCGCCAGGCACCAGCACCAGCTTCGCGCCGGAGTAGAACTCGGGGGCGTTGCATTCGTCTTCGGCGACATGGGCGTGGGTGTGGCAGAACACGGCGCCCCAAGGCGGGCAATGGGTGGCGATGGCAAGGGCGTTCGCCGCCGTGCCGGTGGCCACCAGATGCACCACGGCCTCCGGCGCCTGGAAGAGATCACGCACCAGCGCCGTCACCCGCGCCATCGGGGCATCTGCACCATAGGACCGGTTATACCCGTCATTGGCGCGCATCAGGGCGGCCAGAACCTCGGGCGCGGCACCAGAGGTGTTGTCGGAGGCAAAGCGCATCAGGGGTTGTCCTCGATCAGATAGTCTTCCCAGTCGTCTTCCGGCACCTGGCTTTCAGGAATCGTGAAGCCCCGCACCGACTGCCCGGCCTTGTGGGTGCTCTCCGGGTCACCGGTCAGAAGGGGGTGCCAGTCCGGTAGCTTCTTCTTCTGGAACAGCAGCTTGTACGCGCAGGTCGAGGGCATCCAATAGGCGATCCGCGCCAGAGACTTCGGGGTGAGGAACACACATTCCGGCACCAGGGCTTTTCGGTTCGGATAGTCCATGCAACGGCAGCTTTCGCCGTCCAGGAGCCGACAGGCGATACGCGTGTAGGCCACCTCGCTGGTGTCTTCATACTCCAGCTTGTTCAGGCAGCACTTGCCGCAGCCGTCACAGAGAGACTCCCATTCCTTTGGGGTCATCTTGGTCAAGGGGACGGTTTCCCAGAAACGGGGGCGCGGTTTTTCCATGGCGTCAACCTGAGGTGGCAGGGTGGAAAAGGGAAGGGGTCACAGCGCGGACAGGATGCTGCGCGCGGTGGTGCAGTCGGCGTCCATCTGGGCGATGAGGGCGGGGAGGCCGTCGAACTTGAGCTCCGGGCGCAGGAAGTCCACCAGGGCAATGGACAGGTGGTGGCCATAAAGGTCGCCCTTGAAGTCGAAGAGGAAGGTTTCCAGATTCGGCCGGTTTTCCCCGAACATCGGCCGCACGCCAAGGCTGGCGGCACCCTGGTAGCTGCCCTTCTGCGGGCCGGTCAGGATGTCGACCAGTACGGCATAGACGCCGAAGCGCGGCAGGTGCAGGCCGTCCATCGACATGTTGGCGGTCGGATAGCCCAGCTCGCGCCCGCGCTTTTCGCCGTGAAGCACCTCGCCCTCGATCCGGTGCCAGTGGCCCAGCATCGCAGCGGCATTGCGCGGGCGGCCTTCGGTCAGCAAGCGGCGGATGCTGGTAGAGGATATCTCGGCCGTGTCATGGGTGATCAGCGGTGAGATTGTCGTGCGGATGTTCATTGCATTGCAGAGGCTTGCAAGGTCAGAAGCCGTGCCTCGGCGACCCTTGCCAAAACAGAAATCCGCGCCAACGACCACATGCGACACGCCAAGCCCGTCAGCCAGCACATCCTGCACGAAGGCCTCTGCGGTCAGGCTGGACAGGGTTGCGTCGAAGGGCAGTTGGAAGAGCTGCTGGACACCAAGTCTGGCCAGCCGGTTTGCCCGCGCCTCGGCGTTCATCAGCCGAAAGGGCGGGGTGGCCGGGGCAAAGAATTGGCGGGGGTGGGGCTCGAAGGTGACTATCCCC
>JANPJZ010000192.1:0-14301 GCA_031425795.1 Rhodobacter sp.
GATCTTCACCGGAGGCGATCCGCTGGTGCTGTCGGCACGGCGGCTGCGGGCGATGCTGGACCGGCTGGAGGCGTTGGGGACGCTGGACGTGGTGCGGTTCCATACCCGCGTGCCGGTGGTGGCCCCGGACAAGGTGACCGAAGCGCTGGTGGCGGCGCTGGATCGGGCGTTGCCGATCTGGGTTGTGGTGCATGTGAACCATGCGGATGAGATCACGCCCGCCGCCTCTGCAGCGCTGCGACGGTTGAACCGGGCAGGGGTGCCGCTTCTGTCGCAGACGGTGCTGCTGCGCGGGGTGAACGCAGAGGCGGAGGTGCTGGAGGCGCTGTTCCGCAAGCTGATCCGCAACCGGGTGAAGCCCTATTACCTGCACCATCCGGACCTGGCGAAGGGGACCGGGCATTTCCGGGTGACGCTGGCCGAGGGGCAAAGGGTCATGTCGGAATTGCGCGGGCGGCTGACCGGGATCGCGCAGCCGTTGTATGTGCTGGATATTCCCGGCGGGCACGGAAAGGTGCCGGTCGGGCCGGGGTATCTGCGGCGTGATGGGGAGGCCTGGGTAGTCACCGACCCGCAGGGGGTGGAGCACGCCTACAGCGACCAGTAAGGCGTCAGGTCGCGCGCAGGATCATGCCGTAGAGATCGCGCGGATCGTCGGGGTCGGCGATCATGTCGAGATTGTCGTAGAGGCCGGTGGCTTGCGACTGGGCGAGGATGTAGCGGAGGGCCGCGAAATCCTCGATCGCGAAGCCGACAGAGTCGAAGAGGGTGACTTCGCTGGCGCTGGTGCGGCCGGGGGTGGCGCCGGTGATGACCTGCCAAAGCTCTGTGACCGGGTGGTCGGGGTCCAGTTGCTGAATTTCCCCCTCGATCCGGGTCTGGGGCGGGTATTCGACGAAGATCTTCGAGCGCAGGAGGATGTCGCGGTGAAGCTCGGTCTTGCCGGGGCAGTCGCCGCCGACTCCGTTGATGTGGACGCCCTGGCCCGCCATGTTGTCGGTCAGGATGGTGGCGTTGGTCTTGTCGGCGGTGACGGTGGTGATGATCTGCGCCCCGAGGATCGCGTCTTCGGGCGTGGGGCACTGGACGACGTTGATGCCTGATCCCGCGAGGTTTTTCGCGCATTTCGCGGTGGCGGCCGGGTCGATGTCGTAGAGGCGGACCTCCGTCAGCCCGCAGATCGCCTTGAAGGCGATGGCCTGGAATTCCGCCTGTGCGCCGTTGCCGATGAGGGCCATCGTCGTGGCGTTCGGGGGGGCGAGGTGTTTGGCAGCCATGGCGGAGGTCGCGGCGGTGCGCAGGGCGGTTAGGATGGTCATCTCACTGAGGAGGACGGGGTAGCCGGTGGCGACGTCGGCGAGAAGGCCGAAGGCGGTGACGGTCTGGAGGCCCTGCTTCATGTTGGCGGGGTGGCCGTTCACGTATTTGAAGCCGTAGGTGACACCGTCCGAGGTGGGCATGAGTTCGATCACGCCGACATCCGAGTGAGAGGCGACGCGAGGGGTCTTGTCGAAGAGCGGCCAGCGGCGGAAATCGGCCTCGATCTCGGACGCGAGGTCGATCAGGACGCGTTCGATGCCGAGGTGCAGGACCAGTCGCATCATCTTGTCGACGGAGATGAAGGGGACGAGGTTCAGGGTCATTTGGACCTCGTCATTTCGATCTGGTGGGTCGGTCGAAGACCTTCTTGCCCATGAGCGAGCCCACAAGGTCCACCATCAGGCGGGCGGTCATGCCGCGGTCGTCGAGGAAGGGGTTGAGTTCGACGAGGTCGAGGGAGGTCACGAGTTCGGATTCGTGGAGGAGTTCCATGACGAGGTGCGCCTCGCGGAAGGTGGTGCCGCCGGGGACGGTGGTGCCGACGGCCGGGGCGATTGAGGGGTCGAGGAAATCGACGTCGAGGGAGACGTGGAGCATGCCGCCTTCGGAGCGGACAAGGTCGAGGAATTCGCGCAAGGGGGCGACGAGGCCGCGTTCGTCGATCACCCGCATGTCGTTGACCTGGATGTCATGGACCAGCATCGCGGCCTGTTCCTCCGGGTCGACGGAGCGGATGCCGAACATGCATATCCGGTGCGCGGGAACCGGGGCCGGGAAGGCTGGGAAGGCGTCAAAGCCGTCGCGCCCGGCGATATAGGCCAGCGGCGTGCCGTGAAGGTTGCCGGTGGTGGTGGTCAGGGGTGTGTGGAAGTCGGAATGCGCGTCGAGCCATAGGAGGAACAGCGGGCGGCCCTGTCGGGAGGCGAAGGCGGCGGCCCCGGCAGCGGAGCCGAGGGCCAGCGAATGGTCGCCGCCCATGATGATCGGGAAGGCGTCTTGGGAGAGGGCGCCATCGACGCGGTCCATCAGCGCCACGGTCCAGCCGACGGTTTCGGCCAGGGAGTGGACGACGGGGTTTGGGCAGGCGACGGCAAGGAGGGGGGGCAGGGTCAGATCGCCCCAATCCTCGACCAGGTGACCTTCGGCCGCAATCTCGCGGTGCAGGCCCGCGACACGGTAGGCGGCGGGCCCCATGAGGCAGCCGGGGCGCTGCTGGCCGCTGTCGATGGGGGCGCCGATGAGGATGGTCTTGGTCATGGGAGGCTCGCCTGCTGGGATGAAGTGGTGTAGCGGGGACGGATGGCGCGTTGCAATGCACAAAAGGCCGGTGAAACAGGCAGGCTTTCGGCGAAACGCCGATTGGCGCGGCGGAAGGGCGCAGGGGATTTCGCTGGAGGCCCCGAAGCCCTATCATGCTGCAAAAGAGGGAGCCGCTGATGATCATCGAGCTTGGGCATTTCGCGCTGATCCTGGCGCTGATGGTGGCGCTGGTGCAATCGACGCTGCCGCTTTGGGGCGCGCATCGTGGCGATGCCCGGCTGATGGCCCTGGCCGAGCCGGCGGCGTTGATCCAGCTGGTGCTGGTGGCGGCGTCCTTTGCCGTGCTGACCTGGGCCTTCGTCGCCTCGGACTTCTCGCTGGCGGTCGTGGTGGCGAATTCGCATACCGAAAAGCCCCTATTGTACAAGATCAGCGGTGTCTGGGGCAACCATGAGGGGTCCCTGCTGCTGTGGGTGCTGATCCTGGCGGTTTACGGCGCTGCGGTTGCGATCTGGGGCGGCAACCTGCCGATGACGCTGAAGGCGCGGGTGCTGGCGGTGCAGGGCATGATCGGGGTGGCGTTCCTCTTGTTCATGTTGCTTACGTCCAACCCGTTCTGGCGTCTGGTCAGCCCGCCCCTGAATGGCGAGGACCTGAACCCATTGCTGCAGGACCCCGGCCTCGCCTTCCATCCGCCGTTCCTTTACCTTGGCTATGTCGGCCTCAGCATGGCGTTCAGCTTTGCCGTAGCCGCACTGATCGAAGGCCGGGTCGATGCCGCCTGGGGCCGCTGGGTGCGGCCCTGGACGCTTGCCGCCTGGATCTTCCTGACCATCGGCATCGGGCTTGGGTCCTGGTGGGCATATTACGAGCTGGGCTGGGGCGGGTTCTGGTTCTGGGACCCGGTGGAAAACGCAAGCTTCATGCCCTGGCTGCTGGCGATTGCGCTGCTGCACAGCGCCATCGTGGTGGAAAAGCGCGAAAGCCTGAAGGCCTGGACGATCCTTCTGGCGATCATGGCCTTCGGGTTCAGCCTTATAGGCACGTTCATCGTGCGGTCGGGGGTGATCACGAGCGTTCATGCCTTTGCCAATGACCCGGACCGGGGCGTGTTCATCCTGATGATCCTGGCCTTCTTCACCGGGGGGGCGCTGATTCTGTTCGCCTTGCGCGCGGGAGCCATGGAGGCGCGGGGCGTCTTTGCTGTGGTCAGCCGCGAGAGTGCGTTGGTGGCGAACAACATCCTGCTGGCAGTGTCGGCCTTCGTGGTGTTCATCGGCACGATCTGGCCGCTGATCGCGGAACTCCTACTGGGCCGGAGCCTGAGTGTGGGGGAGCCGTTCTTCAACGCGGCCTTCACGCCCTTTGTGGTGGCACTTGCGCTGATCCTGCCTCCCGGCGCGATGCTGGCCTGGAAGCGTGGCACCCTGTCGCGTGGGCTGCGTTCGCTGCTGCCGGCGCTGATCCTGTCCTTGGCGCTTGGGGCGCTGGCCTTTGCGATGCAGACCAACCAGACGGCGCTGGGTCCGATCGGCCTCGTGCTTGGGGCCTGGGTGCTGTTCGGCGCGTTGACCGATCTCTGGACGCGCACCGGGCAGGGCGGGTTTGGCAACCGCCTCGCCCGCCTGACCCGGCTGCCGCGCGCCGACTGGGGCAAGGCGGTGGCGCATGGCGGGCTTGGCATCACGGCCTTTGCCGTCTCGGCCATGCTGGCCTGGAAGATCGAGGACATCCGCGTGGTCCAGATTGGCGAGACCTTCCCGTTGGGGTCCTATGAGGTGCGGCTGGACGACGTGCGCGATGTCGAGGGGCCGAACTACATGTCGACCATGGGCTTCATGACCGTGCTGCGCGACGGGGCCGTCGTGACGGAGCTGACCCCGGAAAAGCGCGTCTATCCGGTGGCGGGCATGCCCACGACCGAGGCGGGGATCGACTATGGCTTCCTGCGCGACGTCTACATCGTGCTGGGCGACCGGCAGCAATCCGGCGGCTGGGCGGTGCGGAGCTATATCGAGCCCTTTGCCAACTGGCTGTGGGCAGGCTGTCTGCTGATGGCTTTCGGGGGGCTCTTGTCCCTTACCGACCGGCGCTACCGGGTGGCTGCGGGGGCGCGCAAGCTGCCTACCGTGGTCGGGGTGCCTGCGGAATGAGGCGGCTTCTGCTGGCCCTTGTCCTGCTCGCCTCGCCCGTTCTTGCGGTGCAGCCGGACGAAGTGCTGCCGGATGCGGGACTGGAGGCCCGGGCGCGCGAGATCAGCCGCGACATCCGTTGCCCGATCTGTCAGGGCGAGTCCATCGACGACAGTTCCGCCCCGATCAGCCGCGACCTGCGGCTTATCATCCGCGAGCGTCTGGTGGCGGGAGACAGCGACGCAGAGGTGGTGGATTACATTGTGGCGCGCTACGGCGAGTTCGTCCTCTTCAACCCGCGGGCCGAGGGGTCGAACCTGATCCTGTGGCTGGCAGGCCCGGCGCTGCTGCTGGCAGGGGTTGGCATTGCGGTGGCCGCACAGCGCCGCCGCGTGGTGCCCGAGCAACGGTTGAGCGAGGCTGACGAGGCGCGGTTGCGCGAAATCCTCAAGGAGTGACGCGGCGTCGGGCTTTGGCCTCGGGCCGCGCCCGACTAGCCTTGCCGCAAAAGCGGGAGGGCGGGGCATGGACTGGATCACGGTAGCGGAAGCCGGGGGCGTGACGACGATCACGCTGAACCGGCCCGAGGTGATGAATGCGCTGAACCGGGGGATGCGGGTCGAGCTGACGGCGGCCCTGCGCGCAGGGCATCGGGCGCGCGTGATCGTGCTGACCGGGGCGGGGCGGGCCTTTTGTTCGGGTCAGGATCTGGGCGATGCGCAGGCTTTGGGCGCGGTGGATTTCCGGGCGGTGCTGAACGACGAATACGTGCCGATGATCCGGGCGATCACCGAGGCTCCGGTGCCGGTCATCGCGGCGGTGAACGGGGTGGCGGCGGGGGCGGGGGCGAATCTGGCGCTGGCCTGTGATCTGGTGATCGCTGCGGAGAGTGCCAGTTTCATCCAGGCCTTCACGCGGATCGGGCTGATCCCGGATGCAGGCGGCACGAGCTTTCTGCCGCGCCGGGTGGGTTTGCAGCGCGCCATGGGGGCGGCGCTTCTGGCGGAGCCGGTCGGCGCGCGGCAGGCTGAGGCCTGGGGGATGATCTGGGAAGCCGTGCCGGATGACCGCTTTGCCGAGGTGGTGGCCGCCCGTGCAGCGCAGCTGGCGGCGGGGCCGACGGGCGCCTACGCGGCGCTGAAGCAGGTGCTGCGCGGGGCGTTCGACCAGCCACTGGAGGCGCAGCTTGCGCTGGAGGCGGAGTTGCAGGGCCGCTGCGGTGCCAGTGCGGACTTTCGCGAAGGAGTTGCCGCATTTCTGGAGAAGCGGAAGCCGCGGTTCACCGGGGCTTAGGTCGGTCACGTGAGGTCGGGGTCAGTCCGGCCGCATTGGCAGCCCATGGCGGGCTTGCAGATAGTGATGCCAACACAGCACGAAGCAGATCGACAGCACCGGCGTTACGATGACTGCGCCAAGGTAGCGATCCTCGAACAGGGGAAACACCAGATCCAGCGACTGCAACCCGGCGCCGATCCAGAGCAGGGTCAGGAGGACGAGGTGCGGAAGCCATGTGGTCAGGATTCCGGCCCGCACGAGGAACAGGCCGATCGCCGCCATCATCGCGGCCTCGTAATACCAGAGGTAGGGTGCCGACAGCAGGATCGCGATCAGCAGGAAGGCCACCTTGGCATCAAAGCTGATCCGGTCTGTTCGCCAGAACAGGAAGACCGACAGGGCGGCGACGGTGGTGATGACCCATTGCAGCATCAGCGCAACGGGGGTGGCGAGGCCGAGAAATGTCGCCAGGTAGAAGGGGCCCACGGTCATGACGAGTTCGTTGACCAGTTCCATCATGCGGTCCGCCTGCTGGCCGATACGTTCGGCCAACGCGGGCCAGTACTCCGGCCCGACGACGAGCGTCGGCAGCACCGCCAGCGCCACGGTCGTGGCGGCGGCTGCGAAGATCGTGCGCCATTGCCCGGCGGCGAGAAGGGCGATGGGGATCAGCAGCCCGAGCTGCGGCTTCAGGGTGAGGCAGCCGATGATCACCCCGGCCAGCACCGCGCGGCGGGACCGCATCGCGGCCAATGCAGCAAGCAGCACGGCCAACCAGATCAGGCTGTTCTGGCCGATGATGAGCGCGGGCATGTAGGCCGGGGCCAGCGCCATGGCGGCCCAGACCGGCTTTGCCTCGCCCACGAAGGGACGGGCGGCAAGCGCCACCGCCGTGATGGAGAGCAGCGTCATGGTGAGGTAGGCCACCGCGTAGGGCATCGCGCCGAAGGGTGCGACGAGGAACATGTAACCCGGCGGGTAAAGCCATGGCATCCAGTCGCCGGAGACGGCGTTGTACTCAAGGTCGATCCGGGCCGAGTCGAAGGCGGCCATCGGCTCGCCCGCCAGCATCAGCCGGGCTGTCGCCCAGAAGACCCGAAAATCCGAATCCAGCGTGCGGACCCCGTCTTCGGAGGTCAGGATGAACGCGGTCATCACCACCAGGAGGGCCATGAACAGCGTCAAGGCAACGCCGAGGGCCACCGCAATCTTGGCACCCGTGCCGGTGAAGGCCAGCAACCGGGCGTCCGCTTCCAGGATCGATGACCGGTCCTGCACGCGGTTACACGCCGCGAGACAGGGCGGCAACGCCGGTGCGAGCAATCTCCAGCAGGCCGAGCGGGCGCATCAGTTCGGCGAAGGCGTCGATCTTTTCCGGAGTGCCGGTCATCTCGAACACGAAGCTTTCCAGCGTGCTGTCCACCACGTTGGCGCGGAAGATCTCGGCCAGTTGGAGCGCCTCGACCCGGGAGGGCCCCTTGCCCGCAACTTTCAGGAGCGCCAGTTCGCGCTGGACGGCGGGGCCTTCGGCGGTGAGGTCGTGGACGTCATGGACCGGCACCATCCGCCGCAGTTGTGCTTCGATCTGGTCGATCACGGCGGGGGTGCCGCGTGTGACGATGGTGATGCGGCTGCGGTGGCCGGTGTGGTCGACCTCGGCCACGGTGAGGCTGTCGATGTTGTAGCCGCGTCCCGAGAAGAGGCCGATCACCCGCGCAAGGACGCCGGGTTCGTTCTCAACGATGACGGCCAGGGTGTGGCTTTCCTCGATCTCGGAGTGGCTGTCGCGCAGGTCATAGGCCGAGTGGCTGGACGAGCCCTTCTTGATGTTCAGTGCTGACATTTGGTTTCCCGTTTTGCGGCCCCCGAGCGGTAGGCGGTTGTTGCGTGTGCTGCGTCTTGCGTGAAGAGCCTCGCCTGCCGGCCAGGCCCTGGGGGAACTGCCGGCATTGTTCTTATCACCGATTGCCCTGTCGCGTATAGCGGGCGCGCCTGGGTCATGGCAGCCCTCGCGACCGGACAAGGACGAGATGGCGCAGGCAGAGCGCCAGGCTGACAAGCAGCGCCGGGGCGATGAGCACGGCCCCGAGAAGCCGCTCGGCATCCAGGTGGAGGAATGCGCTGATCGCCTGCAGACCGGCCCCGATCCACAGGAGAAGCAGAAGAATGAGGTGGACGGGCCGGAAGGTCAGGATACCGGCGCGGAGCAGGAAAAGGCCGATCACCGGCATCAGCGCGGCTTCGTAGTACCACAGGAAGGGGGCCGACAGCAGCATCGCCGTCAAGAGCCCGGCGACCCGTGCATCGAAAGAAACGGCCCGTTCCCGCCAGAGCAGGACCACCGAGACCGCCGCCGCGATGGTGATGCCGAGGTGCAGTGCCATCGCAGGTCCGGGGGCAAACCCCAGCGTCGTGAAGAGCGAGACGGGGCCGACCAGCAACTCGAGCCCCGCGAGATCTGCCCGCACCTGGCTGCCCTGCCGCGCGATGTTGTCCGCCAGACCGTCCCAGAACGGCAGCCCGACGACGAGGGTCGGCAGGAGCAGCAAAACAAGGGCCGTAACGGTGGCCGCAAGGATGCTGCGCCATGCGCCGATGGCAAGGAGGGCGAGGGGGAGCATAAGGCCAAGCTGCGGCTTCAGGGTGAGGCAGCCGATCAGGAACCCGGCCAGCACCCAGCGCTCTGACCGCAGGGCCACGAGGGCTGCCAGCAACCCGGCCATCCAGAGGAGGCTGTTCTGCCCGATCATCAGCGCGGGCATCGCGGCCGGGGCCAGCGCGACCGCGATCCAGAGCGGCGTCACCTGCGCCACGAAGGGCCGGATCGCAAGGGCGGCAAGGAGTGTCGAAAGCGCGGTCGCAAGAATGAACGCGGTCGAAAACGAAAAGGCGCCGAGGGGGGCGACCAGAAAGAGGTAGCCCGGCGGATAAAGCCAGGGCATCCACACCTCGGGGCTGCGGGCGTGGATAGCGGCCAGCCGGTCCACATCGAGCACGGCAAGCGGCTCACCCCCAAGGACAAGTTTGGCCGCGGCCCAGAAGACCTTGAAATCCACATCCAGCGCGACGGTGCCTGGCATCGATGTTGCGATGACGGCCGCTGCCAGCATGATCCCCACGAAGCCAAGGGTGACGACGGCGCCAGCCACAGCGACCGTCCAGCCAGGACCGCCGGCAAAGCCTTGCAGCCGGACATCGCCGGCCTGATGGGCGACGGGATCTGTCATGGGGCGCGCTGTCAGGAAGGTCTGTGCCGGCATTCATGTCTCGACTGCTGTGCGGTCCGTGGGGGATTGGGGCTTTGCGGCTCAGGTCAGGGCAGGTGATGGGGCAGGGCGTTGCAGCAGGTGGCGCAGGCACAGGCCGAGGCAGACAAACAGCAGGGGCGAGACGAAGGCCGCGCCAAGCCAGCGCGGGTCGATCACTTCGCCAAGCACGTTCAGCGCCTGCGGGCCGCAACCGATCCAGAACAGCGCGGCCACGACAAGAAGCGGGAAGCGAAGGTTGAGCACGCCAGCCCGCAGCAGGAAGAGGGCGACGGCCACGAGCAGTCCGGCCTCGTAATACCACATGTACGGGGCGGTCAGCAGCACCGCGATGACCAGTACCGCCGCCTTCAGGTCAAAGCCCACCCGGGAGGAGCGCCAGAAGGCAAAGACCACCGCGACCATCAGTGCGATGATCGCCAGCTGGATGTTCATGGCAAGGTCGCGCCCGACCCCGAAGAAGCTGAGCGTGTAAAGCGGGCTGACCATCAGCTCAATGTTGGGGAAGGAATGGATCATGTTTGCGCTGTGTTCGGCCAGTCCGGCGCGCAAAAGCGTCCAGTATTCAACCCCGTAGAACAGGGTGGGTACCACGATCAGGGTCACGGCCGTCACCGTGGCCGACAGTATCGTCCGCCAGGCGCCGATCGCCAGAAGTGCTACGGGAATCATCAACCCGAGCTGGGGCTTCAGGGTAAGGCAGCCGATGAACACGCCGGCAAGGATCCAGCGTTCCGAGCGTAAGGCCGCGAGAGCTGCGAGCAGGCCCGCCATCCAGAACATGCCGTTCTGGCCCAGAAGTACCGAGGGGTAGTAGGCTGGTGCTACCACCAGGATAAGCCAGACCTGCCAATACCCTCCCGCGAAGGGCCGGAGTGCCAGGGCCAGTGCCGCATAGGACAGCACCGTCCAGACGAGGTAGGCCACCGAAAACGACATGGTCCCAAGCGGGGTGATCAGGAGCAGGTAGCCCGGTGGGTAAAGCCAGGGCATGTAAGCGTCGGGATAGGCCGCGTGGGTGGCGCCAAGACGGGCAAGGTCATGGGCTGCCAGCGGTTCTCCGGCGAGGGCAAGCTTGCTGGCCCCCCAGAAGACCCGGAAGTCGATGCTCATCGCCATGATGTCCGGCTGTGCTGTCAGCAGGAAGGAGATGGTGATGACCAGACCCGCAAAGCACAGGGCGGCGGCTGTGCTGATACCCGCGACAAGAAACCCCGCCCGGCCGGCGAAGGGTTGCAGCCGGGCGTCGGCCGCAAGGCGCTCGTCGCGGGTCTGCATCGTTACACCAGCACCGCGCCCTTTGCCCCGATCACCCCTTGCGTGTCGGCGTCGCCGAGGAGCATTTCGTTATGCGGTTTGCCGGACGGGATCATGGGGAAGCAGTTCTCGTGCTTTTCGACCAGGCAGTCGAAGATCACCGGGCCGTCGTAACGCAGCATCTCCATGATGGCGTCGTCCAGGTCCTTGGGATCCTTGCACTGGATGCCCTTGCAGCCAAACGCCTCGGCCAGCTTCACGAAATCGGGCAGGCTTTCGGACCAGGAGGAAGAGTACCGCTCGCCATGCAGAAGCTCTTGCCACTGGCGGACCATGCCGAGGCGTTCGTTGTTCAGGATGAACTGCTTGGCCGGAGCGCGGAACTGGATGGCGGTGCCCATCTCCTGCATGTTCATCAGCCAGGACGCCTCACCCGCCACGTTGATGACGAGCGCTTCGGGGTGGGCGATCTGCACGCCGATGGAGGCTGGCAGGCCGTAGCCCATGGTGCCGAGGCCGCCGGAGGTCATCCAGCGGTTCGGGTCCTCGAAGCCGAGGTATTGGGCGGCCCACATCTGGTGCTGGCCGACCTCGGTCGTGATGTAGCGGTCCATCCCCTTGGTCAGCGCCTCAAGCCGTTCCAGCGCGTATTGCGGCTTGATCGTGGTGGTGGAGGGTTTGTAGGACAGGCATTTCACCGCCCGCCATTCGGCGATCTGCGCCCACCATCTTGCCAGGCCGTCCTTCCTTGTGCGGCTGCCACGCGCACGCCATTGGCGCAGGACCTCTTCCAGCACGCGTGCGATGTCGCCGACGATCGGGACATCGACGCGAATGACCTTGTTGATCGAGGACGGGTCGATGTCGATGTGCGCCTTCCTGGAGCCGGGAGAGAAGTCCTTGATCCGCCCGGTGATCCGGTCATCGAAGCGCGCGCCGATGTTGATCATCACGTCGCAGCCGTGCATCGCAAGGTTGGCCTCGTAAAGGCCGTGCATCCCCAGCATTCCCAGCCAGTTCTTGCCGGATGCCGGGTAAGACCCCAGCCCCATCAGGGTGGAGGTGACGGGGAAGTTCGTTTCGGCCGCGAGTTCGCGCAGCAACTGGCTGGCGCGCGGGCCGGAGTTGATGACGCCGCCGCCGGTATAGAGGATCGGGCGTTCCGCCTGTTCCATCAGTTCGACCAGACGGGCGATCTGGGCCGGCTCACCTTCGGTGCGCGGCTGGTAATGCGAGATCTTCATCGTGTCGGCGGCGACATAGTCGGCCGTGGCGAACTGCACGTCCTTCGGGATGTCGATCAGGACCGGGCCGGGGCGGCCGTGGGTGGCAACATGGAAGGCCTGGTGGATCGTCTCGCTCAGCTTGGCGGTGTCCTTCACCAGCCAGTTCATCTTGGTGCAGGGGCGCGTGATGCCGACAGTGTCGGCCTCCTGGAAGCCATCGGTGCCGATCATGAAGGTCGGGACCTGGCCGGTCAGGACCACCAGCGGGATCGAATCCATCAGCGCGTCGGTCAGGCCGGTGACGGCGTTGGTCGCGCCCGGGCCGGAGGTGACGAGGACGACGCCGGGCTTGCCCGTGCTGCGCGCATAGCCTTCGGCCATGTGGACTGCACCCTGTTCGTGGCGCACGAGGATGTGGCGGATGTCGTTCTGCTGGAAAAGCTCGTCATAGATCGGCAATACCGCGCCGCCGGGATAGCCGAAGATCACCTCGACCCCCTGCTCCTTGAGAGCCTGGATCACCATCCTTGCACCAGTCATCTGGTTCGAGGGCATCTGCTTTGAGGTCATCTGCATCGACATCCGTCTTCATCCTTCTTTCGCGCAACAAAAAGCCCCCGGAGTTCATCTCGGGGGCGCATGGGAACCTGAATGGTCAAACCGTTACCGGCCCATGCGCGTCCTTCCTACGATGACAAGAATCCGGGCCATTGCCGCTCTCCTTCATGTTCGGTTGGAAAGTAGGGTGCCATATGCCGGGCGTCAACCTGATTTGCAAACAGAAAATGTCGCAGGTGCGGGTCATTTGTGAACTTTTCTTGCCGGAAGCCCGCACATCACGCAACTTTCACAAAAACGTTCGTTCTGGCAGGGTGCCTGTGCGGTGCTGTGGACCTTTTTGCGGGGACAGTTCCCCCAAGCGGCGTTAAGCCTGGCGACGCAACGCCGGCCCGGCCGGCCCTGAACGGGAACCTATCATGAAGCTGTATTACTCGCCGGGGGCATGTTCGCTGGCCTCGCACATCACGCTGAACGAAGCCGGGGTGGAGTTCACCGCCGAGAAGGTGAACCTTAAGGACAAGCGCACCGAGACCGGGGCGGATTTCTTGGCCGTCAGTCCGCGCGGGGCAGTGCCGACGCTGGTGCTGGACGGTGGCGAGGTGCTGACCGAGGGCGTGGCGATCATGCAGCACGTGATGGACAGCGCCAAGCCCGGCAGCTTGCCCGCACCCGGCACCCTTGCGCGCGCCCGTCTGGCCGAAGCGCTGAACTATGTCTCGACCGAGGTGCACAAGACCTATTCGCCGTTCTTCCGCGGGCTTGAGGGCGAGGCGAAGGCGAAGCAGATCGACCTTTTGAACGCGCGGCTGAAGGTGGTGGAAGACCGTCTGGCGGATGGCCGCGCCTGGCTTGCAGGGGCGGATTATACCCCCGCGGACGCTTACCTCTTCACGGTGACCAACTGGTCCAAGGGAATTGGGCATGATCTGGCTGCCTTCCCCCTTGTGACCGCCCTGCGGGAGAAGGTCGCAGCGCGGCCCGCCGTGCAGGCCGCGATGAAGGCTGAAGGGCTCGTCTGACTTGAGCAGGAGCGGGCGACCGCCCCTGTTTTGGCGTCAGGTCATCATCCAGAGATATCCACCATAGGCCGCCAGCAGGAAAGCCCCGGCAAGACGTGGCAGGCCGCCCATCAGGAAGGCGATCAGCGTCAGGACGACGGCTGAGCCTGCGACCCAAGGCATGTCGATGCTTGCGAAGCGCGCCTCGGCGGGGATCGGGGAAAGCAGGGCGGTGATGCCGAGAATGCCGAAGATGTTGAAGATGTTCGAGCCGACGATGTTTCCAACGGCAATCTCGGTCTGCTTCCGCCAGGCCGCGACAACGCTGGTCGCAAGCTCGGGCAGCGAGGTGCCGACGGCCACGATCGTAAGGCCGATCACCGCCTCGGAGATCCCGTAATCGCGCGCTATGGTGGTCGAGCTGTCGACAAGGAAGCGCGCGCCGATGACCAGGATCACCAGGCCGCCAACCGTTTCGGCCCAGGACCGCCAGAGGGGCATTTCGGGCGGGGCGTTCAGGTCTGGCGGGTGGTTGCCGCCATAGAAGAACGCCACGGCGAGGAAGACGAGCAGGCCCGCAAAAAGGACAGTTCCGTCCAGCCGCGTGACCTGGCCATCCAGCAGCATCACCCAGATCGTGCCGGTCGCCAGCAGCATGAAGCCAAGGTCGCGCCAGAGCCTTCGGGCTGGGATGATCAGCGGGGCGATCAGGGCCGAGATGCCGAGGATCAAAAGGATGTTGCCGATGTTCGACCCCAGCACATTGCCGATGGCGATTGCGGGCTGACCGCTGAGCGCCGCCTCGACCGAGACGATCAGCTCGGGCGCGGATGTGCCAAAGCCGACGATGGTGAGGCCGATGAGGAGGGGGGAGAGCCGGAAGGTCCGGGCAATGGCGGAAGCGCCACGCACCAGATACTCGGCACCAAAGAACAGCGCGACGAGGCTTGCCGCGAAAATCACATAGGTCAAGATCGCTTCCTCTTGTTGGACCTCGATGAGGTTT
>JANPJZ010000193.1:0-2115 GCA_031425795.1 Rhodobacter sp.
GTGAGGATCTTCACCGACCCCACGATGCTGGGGGCGCTGTGGAACAGTCTTGAGATCACGGTCGTTGTGACGGTGATCTCGGTCCTGCTGGCCTATCCTTTGGCCGCGATCATCGCCTTTCGGGTGCCCGTGCGCTGGCAACGGTTGGCGCTGTTGCTGGCGGTGTTGCCGTTCTGGACGTCTTATGTGGTGCGGTCGTACTCGTGGCTTCTGGTGCTTGGGCAGATCGGGGTGATGAACAAGGCGCTTCTCGGCCTTGGGTTGGTGGCGGAGCCGCTGGAGATCGCCTCGACCCGCGCGGCGACGGTTATAGGCTTCGTGCATTTCTTCGTCATGCTGCTGACGCTGACGATCTATGCCAATCTGATCCAGCTCTCACCCAACTACGCCCGCGCCGCGCAGGACCTGGGGGCCAGCCGCTGGCAGACCTTTACCCATGTCATCCTGCCCTTGACCCTACCGGGGGTGGTGACGGGGGCGTTCCTGACGTTCGTTTTGTGCATTGGCGACTACATCACTCCGCAGATATTGGGCGGCAATGCCGAGCTGACGCTGCCACAGCTGATCATGCTGCAGCTGGGGCGGAGCGGGAATTTTCCTTTGGCTTCGGCGCTTTCGGTGGTGCTGATGGCGGTGGTGACGCTGGCCTATGTCGCATCGAGCCGCTGGTTGCGGCTGGACCGGGTATGAGAGGGCGCTCGTCGATGACTTCGTCACTCCTCGCTGGCGCCCTTCCGACGAGGAGACGCAGTCGAACGAGGAGGATGTCGCCATAATGCGCGTCCTGTCCTGGGCCTATCTGGCGCTGACCTATGGCTTCGTCTTCCTGCCGGTCGTCGTGCTGGTGGTGTTCAGCTTTCAGGACGGTCGCCTGCCGATACCGCCGTTCAAGGGCGTGACATTTGACTGGTACGCGAAGGTGCTGGGTGACGAGGACCTGATGGCCGCGCTGGTCAATTCGCTGATGGTGGCGCTTGTATCCTCGGCGGTGGCGCTGATCCTGGGGTTCCTTGCGGCCCATGCGCTCGCGCGGGTGCGGCTGCCGGGGTCGGCCCTGCTGCGGGGTGTCCTCATCGCGCCGATGACGGTGAGCTACCTGATCATCGCCCTGGGCCTTCTGACGGTGTTCAACCAGCTGGGCATCCGTCCCTCCCTCTGGGCGACCGGCATCGGCCATGTCGTCATCAACCTGCCGCTGTGCTTTGCCATCAGCTATGCGGCGATGGGCGACCACCAGAAGGCTGCCGAGCGCGCCGCGCGGGACCTTGGCGCGGCAGAGTGGCAAGTGCTGCTGCACGTCTCGGCCCCGATGCTGGCGGCACCTCTCGCGGCGGCATTCTTCCTGTCGGTGACGTTTTCGTGGGATGAGTTCATCATCGCCTTCCTCCTTACCCGCTTTGACGTCACCCTGCCTGTTGAAATCTGGTCGATGCTGAAATCCGGCCTTTCCCCTGCCACCAACGCCGTGGGCTCGCTGGTGTTTCTCGTGTCGGTCACGCTGGTGATCCTTCTCGAAATCTTCGTGTTCCGGAGGGCGAAATGACCGCTGCCGTGTCGATTGAGCAAGTGTCGCAACGCTATGGCACCGCCACCGCGCTGGAGGCGGTCAGTCTTGAGATCGAGGCGGGGGAGTTTGTGGTTCTCCTCGGCCCTTCGGGCTGCGGCAAGACCACGCTTTTGAACATCATCGGCGGGTTTGCGGAGCCGACCGAGGGCCGCGTGCTGATCGGCGGGCGCGATATGGCGGGGGTGGCACCCAGGGGCCGGCCGACGACGACGGTGTTTCAGGACTATGCCCTGTTTCCGCATATGTCGCTGCGCGACAACGTGGCATTCGGCTTGCGGATGCGGGGTATCTCCCGAGATGCCCGTGTGCGGAAGGCGGATGCCATGCTGGCGCTGGTGGGCCTTGAGGGGCGCGGGGAGCGGCGGCCGCATGAGCTTTCGGGCGGGCAGCGGCAGCGCGTCGCCCTAGCGCGCGCGCTGGCGGTGGAGCCGGAGGTCCTTCTGCTGGACGAACCGCTGGGGGCCCTGGACCTGAAGCTGCGGCGGCAGATGCAGGAGGAGTTGAAGGCGATCCAGCGCCGGGTGGGCACGACCTTCGTGCATGTCACC
>JANPJZ010000194.1:0-1971 GCA_031425795.1 Rhodobacter sp.
TCGGTGCCGATCAGGAACATCTGTGCCATCGGCGCGATCATCACGCAGGCGCCGTCCTGTTCCACCACCTCGTCCAGCGGGTTGACGGAGCTGACGTAGTCCATCGTGTATTCCATGCCCGCGCAGCCGCCCTTCTTGATGCCGATGCGCAAGCCGGTTGAGCCTTGCCGCTGCATCAGCCGCGCAATCTGGCGGGTGGCGGCGGGGGTCAGGGTGACGGCGGCCTTGCCGTGAATGCCGAACATGAGGAAATCTCCTTTGCAGCCAATCTAGGGTGAGACGGGCAGGATTCCAAGCGGTGGCAGATGGTCGAGGACGGCAAGTGTCGCATAAGCCGCGATCAGCGCCCATCCGAACGAGGCGAGGGTGCCGATGATCACGTATTCCGACAGCGCGCGGTCGTCGCGCACGGCCCCGAAGCGCAGGATGGACTTGGCCGCAATCAGAAGCCCCACGCCCTGCGGCTGGCCGAGGAGGACGAGCGCGAAGATCAGCCCGCGCTCCAGCTGCCCGATGACGCGACCTGCACCGGGCAGGCTTTCGGCGGTGATCTCTGGCGGCAGGCGGGTAGCGAAGGGGGCCATCAGAAGCCCTACTGCAAACCCTCCGGCACGCGTGGCGATGATCGCACCGGAAAGTAAGGCCATCAGGCCGGGAAAGTGAGTGACGGGGAGCGCCGTTGTCTTGGCCCAGAAACCGGTTCCGAGAACGCCGCCATCGTGCCCCGTCACCATCACACCGGTCGACCAGAGGCCGCTTTCCCAAAGTCCGGGCAGAAAAAGCGCGAGGGCCGCAAGGGTCACGAGGTGGAGCGCCTGATCAAGAAGGAAGAGACCTAGCGCATGGGTACTTTTCAGCGCGGCAGAGACGGCGAGTTTGCCGACGTCGATGCCGATATGCAACAGCGCCAGCGCCAGAAGTGCGGGATGCACCGACCCTGTGGCGGCAATGAGCGTGGCATAGACCGTGGCGAAGTGCAGGGAGAGGGTCAGGGGCTTATGCTTGTTCGCGGCCATCCAGTTGGTTTGAAGGATGAAATCCGCAAGGACATGCGCGAAGATAAGCGCGACGAGGGTTTCAGCCATGTGTCGGTCCCCATCCTTGCCGGGCTTTCTGAGCTTCCCACCGACGCAGCACGGATGCAATCGTGGCGCAGCCTGCGCCGCGAACCCGGTCGTTCACGGCTTGCGGGCTGATGTTCAGGTCTTTGCCAATCTCGAACAGGGTCCTGGCCTTCGACGGCGATGCCAACTGCAAGGCTGCCGCTTCGGCCTGTGCCGCTGTCCAGCGGCCCATCCGCTCACCCAGGAGGTCAGCGATCAGCTGGTCTTCGACACGGACATCGTCGCCGTCGATCCCGAGTCGCCAAGCATCGCCCATGTTATCGAGGCCTTGCCCGGAGGCCACGAAGGCCTTGCCTGCCGCGTCTGACAGGTTGGTGGTGCCAAGGCTGTCCACCGAACCTACGCCGATGAAGATGCGGGTTTCCATTCCCAGGGCGATCAGGCGGCCCTGGATCACCACCGCCGCGCGCAAGGAAAGGCTGGGGTCGTCCAGCAGCATCTGCCAACCGTCGCCGCGAAAGCGGGTAAAGCGAGGGTCCCTGGGGGTGTCCTGCCATGCGGCGATCCCGTCAGCTGCCGCACGGATCGTTGCCATTGCGGCATCCAGTTCCGCAGCCGAATGGCGCGTGGAGCGGACGAGATCGCCGGTCAGGACTGCCATAGGGTTAGATGGCACGCTCTAAAGCCTTGATGATGGATTTATCAAGTCCTAGAGCTTTAAATCGATAAAATCAAGTCCCAAGACCGTAGACGCTACATGAACCCCAGTTCAAGCTTGGCTTCGTCCGACATCATGTCCATGCCCCAGGGCGGGTCAAAGGTCATGTGGACATCGACATGCTTCACCCCCGGCAGGGGTTCCACCGCATCGGCGACCCAGCCCGGCATCTCGCCTGCCACGGGACAG
>JANPJZ010000195.1:0-2804 GCA_031425795.1 Rhodobacter sp.
CCCCACCCCATGCACCCGCAGCCCCCCATCCACCACCGAACTGGACGCATCCGGCCCCATCCGGCAGGTGCAGCTCGGATGATACACCGTCCCCGACCGCGCCCGGAAGTCGGCGATAAGTGCTTCATCCGTCACGACTTCAGGCCCCGGCCGCAGCTCTTCCTTGATCAGCCGCGCCAGCGCCGGTTGGGCCGCGATGGTCCGCAGGAATTTCACCGCTGCAAGCATCTCCTCGACGTCATGATTGGTGGAAAACGCATTCGCCGTGATCACGGGATGCTCCCCCGGATCGGAGGATCGCAGCCGGATGTGCCCCCGGCTGGTCGGGCGGCAGTTCGACAGGCCGATGCTCATCCCCGACCACGGGTCCGGGTCCAGCACCGGACGCTCGCCCTCACGCGGGATCAGGGTGGAAAATGCCTGGAAATACAACTGCATGTTCGGGCGCGCCAAGTCGGGCGAGGTCCGGAAGAACCCGCCGGCATGGTTGATCGACTTGGCCAACGGCCCGCCCCGCGTCAGCAGGTACTGGATCCCGACCCGCAGCTTTCCCCACCAGGGGCGCAGCACGTCATTGTAGGTCGGCACGGTCATTGCCCAGCTGTAGTTGATCCCCTGATGGTCGCTGAGGTGGTCCCCGACATTCGCATTCTCCCGCACGATCGGAATGCCCAGGCCCTGCAACAGGCCCCCCGGCCCGATCCCGCTCAGCTGCAACAGCTGCGGCGAGTTGATCGCACCCCCCGCCAGGATCACCTCGGCCTTGGCACGCAGCACCCGCGTCTCGCCACCGCGCCGGTACTCGACGCCCACCGCCCGCCCGCCCTCGATCACCACCCGCGTGGCCAGTGCCCCGGTGATGACCCGCACATTCGCCCGCTTCATCGCCGGCCGCAGAAACGCCCGCGCTGCTGAGTTCCGGCGTCCACCCTTGATCGTCATCTGGTAGACGCCCGCGCCCTCTTGCGCCGCCCCGTTGAAGTCCGGCGTCTCGGGCAAGCCCGCCGCGCCACAAGCCGCAACATACTGATTCACAAGGAGATGCAGCCCCGACCGGTTGGCCGAGATGAAGAGCGGCCCGCCTCGTCCCCGCCACTCATCCCCGCCCGCCTCGTTGTCTTCCAGCGCGCGGTAGGCGCTCAAGCACTCTTCCCAGCCCCAGCCGGGATTTTCGCGGCCCCAGTCCTCGTAATCCTCCCGGTGCCCCCGGATCCAGACCATCGCGTTGATGCTGGAGGAGCCGCCCAGAACGCGTCCGCGCGGCCAGTGATCGCGCGCACCGGCAAGCCCCGGATCGGGCTCGGTCCTGTAAAGCCAGTTCACCGACGGATCGTAGAACAGCTTGCCATAGCCCAGCGGCAGATGGACGTAGAACCGGCGGTCCGACCCTCCCGCCTCAAGCACGGTCACCCGGTGCCGGCCATTGGCCGACAGCCGCTCCGCCAGCACGCAGCCCGCGCTGCCTGCGCCCACGATGATGTAATCGGTCTCGTCCATGTTGCCCCCGGGGAACCGCCCGCGACCCTAGCGGCGAGACCGCGCCCGGACAGTCCGGTTTGCGACACCGAATGTCGCGCGCGGGTCTGCTCCTCGTTCGACTTCGTCTCCTCATCGCCCCGCGAGGAGTGACGAAGTCATCGACGAGCAGCCCCGTCACCCCTCCAAAGCAAAGGTCGGCGCATGATCGACCGGAAAGTTCACCGACCTCGCGATGAAGCAGACCTCGGGAATCCGGTGATGGATCGCCTCCGCGACCCCAAGGTCCGCGCCTGGCCTGACCACGACATGCGGCCGCAAGGTCACCCGCAGGAACCGTCCCGCGCCGCCCCGCCCGACCTCTCCCACACCAAGGGGGGTGTCCAAGTAGGACGTCACTACAATACCTGCCTCGCTCGCGTAATGCAGATACCACAGCATGTGGCATGCCGAGAGGGCGCTCAGCAGCAGATCCTCCGGGTTCATCTTCCCCGGGTCGCCGCCCAGCAGCGGATCGTTGGAGCAATGCACCACCGCCTTCCCCGGAACCGCGATGTCCCAGGTCCGGTCATAGGCCTTGTAATGCGCCGTCCCCTCGCCCCGGTTGCCAGTCCAGAGGATGCGGGTGGTGTACTCGTGCTCTGCCATGGGCGCCTCGCTTTTCGCGCGCAGCTTAGTGGCTTGCCGAACCACCCGCCAGACGGCTCACTGGACTGGTTGCCAGACGGGCCGGCGACGTCAGCCCTCCACCATCCGGCCCGTCACGATCAGCACCTGATAGTCGCGCTTCGAACAGCCCTCGACTGACGGCATCGCCCGGCCCGGGTCCATCGGAAACACTCCGGTCGGGGTCTTGTCGGGCGTACAGGACTGGCCCGCCACCGCCGTATAGACCGCCGCCCGGCAACGCAGGTGCGTCACGTCGTAGATCGTCGCCCCGTCCGACAGGCTCCACGCCTGCTTGCCCTCAGCATCCGGGGCCGCCACCGTCAGCACCGCCGTCGTCTCACGCCCGCCGGTGACCACATATTGGCCCTCGGGCAGCGGAAAGCTGGGCGCTTCCATGATCAGCCCGTGCTCCTCCAGCCACCAGGCATTTGCATCGAACTGCCACCCCGCCGGGGCTGTGCCACCATTGGCGAGCAGCTGACCATAGTCGGTGGACCAGACCCCGCGCGGTCCGGGATCGACCTCCCAGAACCCCCAGTCCTGCGCGTCGTCGCCCGAGGTCGCCTCCGGGTCGCCCAAGGCGGCGATGTATTGCGTGGGGCCAGAGACGAAACTCGCCTCGGCCAGGGCGATACTGCCCGACAGGGCAATGGCCGGCA
>JANPJZ010000196.1:0-17096 GCA_031425795.1 Rhodobacter sp.
GAGGATTTCTACCACACCCTCCACGCCTGCCTCGTCAGCCGCCCCGAACACCGCACCACCTTTGCCGAGGTCTTCCGCCTTTTCTGGCGCGACCCGCAGTTTCTTGAACACATGATGACGCTCCTCATCCCGCAGGTGAAGGGCGTGCAGGAGGACCGCCCGGCAGCGCCCGCAGAACGCCGCGCAGCCGAGGCGCTTCTGGACGGTGCCACTCCGTTGCCAAAAGCCGGCGAAGCACAGGGCGAAGAGATCACCATCGACGCCACCGCCACCCAGTCGGCCGAGGAACGCCTCCGCACCCTCGACTTCGAACTCATGTCCACCGCCGAAGTGGCCGAGGCGAAACGGATGCTCGCGACCCTTTCCCTCCCCGTCAAACCCCTAAGCACCCGCCGGTTTCAGGCCTCCATCCAGGGGCGGGCCATAGACCTCCGCCGCACCTTGCGCCAAAGCCTGCGCCAGGGCGGCGAGATCACCTCCCTTTCGCGCAAATCGCCCGTCACCCGCTGGCCGAACCTCATCGTCCTCTGCGACATCTCCGGCTCCATGGCCGACTACTCGCGCATGGTCCTCCACTTCGTCCACGCCGTCGCCAACCGCAAAGGCCAGGGCTGGGCAAAGGTTCACGCCTTCACCTTCGGCACCCGGCTGACCAACATAACCCGCCACCTCGCGCGCCGCGATGTCGACGCCGCCCTGAACGCCGCCGGAGCCCAAGCGCAGGACTGGTCCGGCGGCACCCGAATCGGCCCTTCGCTGCACGCCTTCAACCGCGATTGGTCGCGCCGGGTTCTGGGGCAGGGGGCGGTCATCCTGCTGATCACCGACGGGCTGGACCGCGACGACTCAGGCGCGCTCGGGGCCGAAATGCAGCGCCTGCACCTTTCCTGCCGCCGCCTGATCTGGCTCAATCCGCTTTTGCGCTGGACCGGGTTCGCGCCCAAGGCCGCTGGCATCCGCGCAATGCTTCCCCATGTCGACAGCTTTCGTGCCGGCCACAATATCGCATCGCTTCAAGCGCTTGGCGCAGCAATCTCGCAGGCGGGCGACCAGGGCGAGAAGGCCCGGCTCCTCGCACTCTTGCGCGAATAGCCGCCAGTTTAGGCGCGGCTATCACATGGCGTGGCGCTGATATCGCATAGCAGCGAAAGGATGTGTTTGTTAGCTCTGGTCAGGACGAAGGGAACCGGAACGTCTCGCTCGGGTTTCCCCAATGTCCTTCAGGATGAGGAAAAAAATGAGAAAATTACTGATCTCCACCACGGCGCTTTCGGTCGCCTTTTCGCCGTTCGGCACCATTCCGTCTTTCGCACAAACGCTTGCCGAAGATGGTTCGGTCGTCGGCACGGACGGAACGGTTCTCTGCGTGCCGTCAGGTGATGCGGCTTGTGATCTGGACGCGATCATCGCGGCGATAGACGAAGCCGCCGCCGCTGAAGCCGCCGCCGTGCAGGCCGCCGCCGAGGCTGAGGCCGCCGCTGCTGCCGCCGTGCAGGCCGAAGCCGATGCGGCCGCTGCCGCCCAGGCCGAAGCAGATGCCGCCGCCGCAACGGTCGCCGCCGAAGCCGAGGCTGCCGCACAGGCCGCTGCCGAGGCCGACGCTGCTGCACAGGCCGAAGCCGACGCCGCTGCTCAGGCTGCCGCCGAAGCCGAAGCCGCTGCTGCCGCCGAAGCCGCCGCCGCTGCTCAGGCCGCTGCCGAGGCCGAAGCCGCTGCCCAGGCCGCTGCTGACGCTGAAGCTGCCGCTCAGGCGGAAGCTGACGCCACCGCAGCCGCCCAGGCCGAAGCCCAGGCAGCCGCCGACGCTGCTGTCGCTGCCGCCGCCGATGCCGCCGCGCAGGCCGAAGCTGATGCCGCCGCTGCCACACAGGCAGACGCTGCCGCTCAAGCAGAAGCCGATGCTGCCACTCAGGCAGAAGCCGATGCTGCCATCCAGGCAGAAGCCGACGCTGCCACTCAAGCAGAAGCCGATGCAGCCACTCAAGCAGAAGCCGACGCTGCCGCTCAGGCAGAAGCCGACGCTGCCGCCCAAGCAGAAGCCGACGCCGCGATCCAGGCCGAAGCCGACGCTGCCGCTCAGGCAGAGGCCGACGCCGCAATTCAGGCCGAAGCTGACGCTGCCGCTCAAGCAGAAGCCGATGCCGCGATCCAGGCCGGAGCTGACGCCGCCGCTCAAGCAGAAGCGGATGCCGCAGCTGCTGCTGAAGGCGACGCTGCCACCCAAGCCGAAGCAGACGCTGCACTCCAGGCCGAAGCTGACGCTGCCGCCCAGGCGGAAGCTGACGCAGCACTTCAGGCAGAAGCAGACGCTGCCGCCCAAGCCGAAGCCGACGCTGTGGCCGAGGGCGAAGTTGCTGCCGATCCAGAAGCCGCAGTCGCCGGTGAAGTCCCCGCAGAAGGTGTGGTTGATCCCGCCAGTGGTGACATCATCGACCCGGCCGCAGCTGCTGCAGCCGTTGCTGCGGCCGAAGCGGAGTTGGACATTGGCGCTGACGGCGAAGTTGAAGATCCTGCGGCTGGTCTGAAGGTTGCAGAACCCGAAGTTGCCGAGGTCGAACCTGTCGATGTGCCGGTGGTCTCGGAAACCGAAGTGGAAAGCCTGACTCAACTTCTGACCAGCGATCCGACCGCAATCGAACCTGAAGCTCTTGGCGCTGCTGCTGCCCTTGCGGCGGCCGCTGCGGTCCCCACGACTGAAGGAACCGAAGCACCTGCGGCGACTGAGGACGGCACTGCTCCGGATGCCGGCGCGGCTGCGGCACCCAATGTGACCGTGAACGTCATATCCACGACGACGCAGACCATCACCGAGGACAGTGTTCGCACTTCGGCTGAAGAGTTCGCCGCCGCTCCGGTTGCAACCTCCGAAGGCAAGAAGAGCGGCCTGTCCAACCTGGAAAAGGCGGGCCTCGTCGTGCTCGGCGCGCTGGTTGTCGGCTCGATCATCAAGTCGAACAACGAGCGCCAGGAAGATACCCGCGTGGTGTCGAACACGGGTGACCGGGTCGTCGTGCTGCAGCCCGACGGGAACTACCGCGTGCTGAAGGATGACGACACGATCATCCGCCAGCCCGGCTCGACCGTGCGGACGGAAACCTTCAATGACGGTTCGACCCGCACGATCGTGGAACGCGAGGATGGCACCCAGGTCGTCACCATTCGCGCCGCCACCGGCCGCGTTCTGCGCCGCGCAACCTATGACGGCCAGGGCCGTGAACTGGTGCTGATCGACGACCTGCAACGCGAAGAGCGGGTTGTCGTTCGTGAACTGCCAGTGCCGGAGCGTCGCATCGTCTTCTCGTCGATGGACACCGACATTGCGCTGAAGCGCGAGCTTGCGGTGGTCTCGGCAGAGCGTGCCGGCCGGAAGTTCTCCCTGCGCCAGATCCGTGAGATCGCCGAAGTCCGCGCCCTCGCGGCGGTGATCGACACGAACAACGTGACCTTCGCCTCCGGCTCGGCCGCGATACCGGCCGCAGAAGCGCGCGACCTGGCCGAACTGGGCGGCGTCATGCAGGATCTGCTGGACGTCAACCCCGGCGAGATCTTCCTGATCGAAGGTCACACCGACGCGACCGGCAAATCGGCACTGAACCTCGCGCTTTCTGACCGGCGTGCGGAATCCGTGGCGCTTGCGCTGACGGAATACTTCGACATCCCGCCAGAAAACATGGTGATCCAGGGCTATGGCGAGACCGAGCTTCTGGTCGACACCCAAGCCAACGAGCCCCAGAACCGGCGCGTCGAAGTCCGGGTGGTCACCCCTCTGATGCGGACTGCCGAACTGCGCTGATCGCTCCGCAGCACCAGACTGACCCCGCCGCCGGTTCACCCCGGCGGCGGTTCTCATTTCAGTGGCAAACCGCCGCGCCGCGTCTCATACTCCCACGCAAGGGAGACCCAGATGACCGGCGCCGCGCATGACCTGATCCCCGAGGCCGCCCTTCAATGGCACCGCGACGGCACCGGCGCGGCCCTTGCGACCGTAGTGGAGACCTGGGGCTCCGCCCCCCGCCAGCCCGGCAGCCAGCTCGCCATCTCCGGCACCGGCGCGATGGTCGGCTCCGTCTCCGGCGGCTGCGTCGAGGGTGCCGTCGTCACCGAGGCACTGGATGCCCTGGCCGACCGCCAGCCCCGCCTACTGACCTTCGGCGTCAGCGACGAGACCGCGTTTGCGGCCGGCCTCGCCTGTGGCGGCACCATCCGGATCCTCGTCGAACCGGTGGGAGAGGGCCCCCATGCCCTGCCGGAATCCCTCCTCGCCGCGCTGACCGCTGCCCGCGCCACCCCCCGCGCCGCGGCCCTCGCCACCGACCTTGCCACCTGGACCCGCCACCTCCTGCACGAAGGCGACGATTCCGCCGCCGATGCCCGCCTCCGCTCTGACCGCTCCGGGCTTGAGGACGACACCCGCTTCATCGCCGTCCATAACCCGCCGCTCCGCCTCATCGTCGTCGGCGCCGTCCACATCGCCCAGCCGCTCCTCACCATCGCCCGCACCTGCGGCTACGCCCCCACCCTGATCGACCCGCGCGGCGCTTTCGGCTCTGCTGACCGCTTCCCCGGTGAAACCATCCTCGACGACTGGCCAGATGAGGCACTCGCCGTCCTGAGCCCCGATGCCCGCACCGCCATCGTCACGCTGACCCATGACCCCAAGCTTGACGATCCCGCCATCCAGGCCGCCCTGCGCAGTCCGGCCTTCTACCTTGGCTGTCTCGGGTCGAAGAAAACCCACGCCAAGCGGCTGGACCGGCTGACCGCCGCCGGCTTCACCCCCGACCAGATCGCCAGGATCCACGCCCCCGTCGGCCTTGACATCGGGGCCAAGACCCCCGCCGAAATCGCGGTCAGCGTCATGGCCCAGATCACCCAGACCTTGCGCCAGTAATGCGCTTCGGCCCGGTTCCCCTTGCAGATGCCGAAGGCGCGATCCTCGCCCATTCGGTAGGCCTTCCAGATGGACGGCTGCGCAAGGGCTGCATCCTGACCCCGACTGACCTTGACCGCCTGCACGCCGCCGGGCTGACCGAGGTCACCGTCGCTTTGCTGGATGCGCAAGACCTGCACGAAGATGCAGCCGCCCTTGCCATCGCCCACGCGCTTGTTCCGGATGGGGCGGCCTCTGGCCTGTGTCTGAAACCCGTCGGCACCGGCCGCGTCAATATCCACGCTGGCGTGACCGGCCTTTTCGAAGTGCTGGCCGACCAGGTCAACGCCCTGAACGCCGTCCACCCGATGATCACCCTTGCCACCGCCAATCGCTGGCAGCGCGTCGCTGCGGACGACATGGTCGCCACCGTCAAGATCATCGCTTACGGGGTTAAGGCGTCCGCGGTCCAAGCGGCTTGCGACGCCGGGGCAAGCGCCCTGCAGATGCACCCGGCCAGGATGACCCGCGCGGCGTTGATCCAGACGGTCACCGACGCTGATACTGGTGAATCCGGCCATCGCGCAATTCAGGACCGTCTTTCGGCACTCGGCGTCCGGATGGACCCAAAGCGCCTGACCCCGCACCGTGAGGCTGACCTCGCGGCCACCCTCACCGGCATTTCCGGGGCTGACCTCATCCTGATCCTCACCGCCTCTGCCACCTCCGACCTGCAGGACGTCGCCCCCGCCGCGCTGCGCCGGGCAGGGGGGCAGGTGCACCGCTTTGGCATGCCGGTCGATCCAGGCAACCTCCTCTTCCTTGGCCAACTCGGCAAGACGCCCGTCATCGGCCTGCCCGGCTGCGTGCGCAGTCCCGCGCTGAACGGGGCCGACTGGGTGATGGAGCGTCTGATCTGCGGCGTCCCCGTCACCGGGGCCGACATCGCGGCCATGGGAGTGGGGGGCCTCCTGAAGGAAAGTCGGGCCCGGGGCCGACCCCGCGCCGCCCCGCCGGAATGAAAACGGGGGCCAAAAGGCCCCCGCAAACCACAAAGCGATGCGCCCGCTTACTTCGGGCCGATCATCATCACCATCTGACGGCCTTCAAGCCGTGGGAAGGATTCGATCTTGCCGATCTCGGCCACATCTGTCTCGACCCGCTTGAGCAGCTCCAGCCCCAGATCCTGGTGCGCCATCTCGCGGCCCCGAAAGCGCAGGGTGACCTTCACCTTGTCGCCCTCTTCCAGGAATTTCACCACCGACCGCATCTTCACATCGTAATCATGCGTGTCGGTGCCCGGCCGGAACTTGATTTCCTTGATCTCGATGATCTTCTGCTTCTTGCGGGCCTCGGCCTCGCGCTTCTGCGTCTCGTACTTGAACTTGCCGAAGTCCATGATCTTGCAGACCGGCGGTTCCGCCGTCGGCGAAATCTCGACCAGGTCAAGCCCGGCCTCTTCGGCCATCTGCATCGCACGGGCCGGGGTCACGACCCCGACATTCTCACCGTCAGCGCCGATCAGGCGGATTTCGGGCGACCGGATACGGTCATTGATCCGAGGGCCGGTTTCGCGTTGCGGCGGGGCATTGTGGGGGCGGCGGGCTATGGTGTACGTCCTTGTGTGGTTGCGTCGGCGCGGGCAATCTAGACCTGCAGGCGGCGTCCTGCAACCCGGCCAGTCGGGATTGCGCGTGAATTCGGCCGGTTCTGACGTTTTAACGCGGGCAGGTCTCGCGTTTTAGCGCAAGGGTCGGGGCCCCGGTCTTTTCATTTGGGGCATCAACTGCCATATGGGCCGCATCCGGGGTCGAAGTTCCGGGCAATGGAGTATTTTTGACATGAACAGATCCGTACTGATCGGCGCAATCGTCGTCCTTCTGGCTGGTGGGGGTTACTACCAGTTCGTTTACAAGCCACAGCAAGAGGCTGCCATGGTCGCCGAGGCCGAGGCCAAGGCCGCAGAGATTGCCGCCGCTGCCGCCGCCGAGGCTGAAGCTGCCGCTGCTGCCGCCGCCGAAGCGGCCGCCGCCACCGAAGCTGCCGCAGCCGAAGCTGCCGCCGCCACGACCGAAGCCGTCACCGAAGGCGCCGCTGCCGCGACCGAAGCTGTGACCGAAGGTGCCGCAGCGGTGACCGACGCCGCTGCCGCAGCACTCGACCCCGCCAACTTCAACGCGGATGCCGTTGTCGCCCTGATCGACGGCTCGGCGCTGGATGACGCGACGAAGACCACGCTGCGCACCGCCGTGGAAGCCGCCCGCGCGAACCCCGCGCTGGTCGCCGACACGGTGGCCCAGGTCCGTACGGCGCTTGGCCTCTAAGCCAGACCGGACGCCCAGAACACCGGCCGCAGGGGCGATCCTGCGGCCTTTTCTTTTCGCCAATCTGTGAAGAAAGTCTGAAATTCAGATCGCAAGCCTTTGATTTCACAAGGGCGGATGTCTGTCCCTGCCCGGGACAGCCTCAGATCCCGTCGCCCACGAAAGCCTTTTCGACGACAAACTCCTGCGGCTCCGAATTCGCCCCCTCTCGCAGTCCGAACCCCTCGAGGATCGCCTTCACGTCCACATTGAAGGCCAGCGACCCGCAGACCATCGCCCGATCCTCTGCCGGGTTCATCGGTGGCAGGCCAAGGTCCGCAAACACCTTGCCCGAGGCAAGGTTGTCGGTCACCCGCCCCATGTGATGAAAGGGCTCACGGGTCGTGGTCGGATAGTAGACCAGCTTGTCTCCCACCATCTCTCCGATCAGCGGGTCGTCCTTCAGGCTTTCCACCAGCTGCCGCCCATACTCCAACTCGGCCACCTCGCGGCAGGTGTGCATCATGATGATCTGGTCGTATTTCTCATAGGTCTCCGGCTCCCGCATCAGGCTGGCGAAGGGGGCAAGGCCGGTGCCGGTCGCCAGGAACCAGAGCCGCTTGCCTGGAAGAAGCGCATCGTGAACGAGCGTTCCCACGGGCTTTGGCCGCAGGATGATCTCATCGCCAGGCTGGATATGCTGGAGCTTCGAGGTCAACGGCCCATCCGGCACCTTGATCGAATAGAACTCCAGCTCCTCATCCCAGGCGGGCGAGGCGATTGAATAGGCGCGGAGGAGGGGTTTTCCGGTCTCGCCCATCAGCCCGATCATCACGAACTCCCCCGACCGGAACCGCAGGCTTTGCGGGCGGGTCACGCGGAAAGAGAAGAGACGGTCGGTCCAATGCGTGACCTGGGTCACGGTCTGGGCGTCGGGCAGGTGGGGCTTGGCTTGGATCGGGCTGGCTTCGGTCATGGCGGTCGCTTCGGTCATGAGGATCATCCCGGCCTAGACCGGCTTTCCTTGTCTAGCGTTGATTGAGGTCAAGCGGAAGTCAGGCGCGGAGCCGGGCCTGATAGTGATGCTGACGCCAGTCGGCGGCGCGGAAGTGCCACTGGCTGGCGGGCTGGCGGGCGGCGAGGTCGTCTGGGATTTCGGCCCCGTCAAAGCCCACACGACGGATCATGGCGTACTGGTCGGCGATCACCGGGCCAAAGGCCAGCAGCTGGCCCGTATAGCCAAATTCGCGCAGGCGGCGGGCGATGGTGAAGGCGCGGCCGTCGTTGAAGGCGGGGAAGGCGACGCGGATCAGGGTCAGCTGGTCCAGACGGCCAACCAGTGCAGACGGGTCGTCGGTGTTGGCAAGGTCAACCGCCGTCTGGTCTGAAAGCTCGGCCAGGGTCACAATCTCGGCTTGCGTGCCCGGGGCAAAGCCCGCGTCGGTGACGATCACGGTCATGCCGCGTTCTCCTTTGGGGTGCGCACGGCCTTGCCGTCAAGAAAGTGGATGCCGCATTCCGTCTTTTGTGAGTTGCGCCAACGGCCTGCGCGCGGGTCCTCACCCGGTTTCACCGCACTGGTGCACGGCGCGCAGCCGATGGACGGGAAGCCCTTCGCCACCAGCGGATGCCGCGGCAGACGGTTTTCAACCATGTATTCCTCAAGGTCCTCACGCCCCCAATGGGCAAGGGGGTTGACCTTGATCCGGAAATCTCCCTCGTTCTCGAAAAAGTCGATCGTCCCCCGGTCGGCGTTCTGGAAGCGCTTGCGCCCGGTGATCCAGCCATCGAAGGTCGAAAGGGCACGTTCCAGCGGTTCGACCTTGCGCACGTTGCAGCAGCTGTCGGTCGAGAACTGGTGCAGGGTGCCATCCGGGTCTTCGAAATTCACCCGCGTCGGATTGGCGCGGATCGTGCGGATGTCGCAAAGCGCCAGTTTCTCGGCCAGCTCGCGCTGGTAGTCGAGGGTTTCCTGGAACAGCATTTTAGTGTCGACGAACAACACCGGCGTTTCCGGCGCGATCACGCTGACGAGGTGCAGAAGCACCACCGATTCCGCCCCGAAAGAGCTCACAAGGGCTACGCGGCCCAGGTCGTCATCCCTCAGCGCATGCTCCAGCACCGCGGTAGCGGAGTGGTGCTTGTAGCGGGCGTTGAGCGTGGCAACACGCTCCGCGACCGGACCGGAGTGCAGATCACGCGGCATCTTGTGCGCCTTCGGCTTCGTAGAGTGCCAGTTTGAAAGGCTCCATCCCGACACGGCGGAAAGCTTGCAGGAAAGTCTCCGACGGCTCCACCCGCAGGGCGAGATAGGCCCGCAGGATGCGCTCGATGGCGGGGACGATCTCGGTATAGGCGAAGCCGGGGCCGGTCTTTTCGCCGATCACCGCGTCTTCCGTGCCGTCGCCGCCGAGGGTGATCTGGTAGTTCTCCACCCCCGCGCGGTCCAGCCCGAGGATACCGATATGACCCACATGGTGATGGCCGCAGGCGTTAATGCAGCCGGAGATCTTGATCTTCAGCGGGCCGATTTCGTGTTCAAGCTTCAGCGCCTCGAAGTGGGTCGCCAACTCCTGCGCGACGGGGATCGAGCGGGCGGTCGCGAGGGCGCAATAGTCCATGCCGGGGCAGGCGATGATGTCGGAAAGCAGGCCCACGTTTGCCGTGCCAAGACCGGCCTGCGCCAAGGCCGCGTGCAGCGTCGGCAGGTCCGACTTGTGGACATGGGGCAGGATGACGTTCTGCTCATGGCTGATGCGCAGGTCGGAATGACCATAAGTTTCAGCAAGATCGGCCATCAACCTCATCTGCGCCGAGGTCGCATCGCCGGGGGTCTCGCCGTGGGCCTTGAGGCTGATAGTGACGATGGCGTATTGCGCGTTGCGGTGCTGGGTGAGGTTGGTGTCGGCCCAGGCGCGGAAGATCGGGTCGGCGTTGTAGAAGGCGTCGTAAGCGTCGGTGGGCGCATTGCGGAAGGCGGGAGGCGCGAAGGCCTCACGGATTTCGGCAAGGAGCTTCTGGTCGTTGCCGCCGAAGAGGGGGCGAAGCTCACTGAACCGCGTTTCGATCATCCGGGTGATTTCTTCGGCCCCGGTCTCGTGCACGGTGATCTTGATGCGGGCCTTGTACTTGTTGTCGCGGCGGCCGAGCGTGTTGTAGACGCTGAGGACCGCCTCGACATACGGGAGCAGGTCGGCTTCCGGCAGGAACTCCCGCACGGTGACGCCGATCATCGGGGTCCGGCCAAGGCCGCCACCGACCATGACCTCAAATCCCGGCTCTCCGGCGGCATTGCGGACCATGCGGAGGCCGATGTCGTGGGCGCGGGTCACGGCGCGGTCATTGGGCGAGCCGGTGATGGCGATCTTGAACTTGCGGGGCAGGAACTGGAATTCCGGGTGGTCGGTAGACCACTGGCGCAAAAGCTCGGCATAGGGGCGCGGGTCGGCGATCTCATCAGCGGCGGCACCAGCGAAATGGTCGGCGGTGACGTTGCGCACGCAGTTGCCGGAGGTCTGGATGGCGTGCATCTCGACATCCGCCAGCGCGCCGAGAATGGCGGGCACGTCGGGCAGTTTCGGCCAGTTGAACTGGATGTTCTGGCGGGTGGTGAAGTGGCCGTAGCCCTTGTCCCAGGTGTCGGCGATGTAGGCTAGTTGGCGCATCTGGTGCGGGGAAAGCGTGCCGTAGGGAATGGCGATCCGCAGCATGTAGGCGTGCAGCTGCAGGTAAAGTCCGTTCATCAGGCGGAGGGGGCGGAATTCCTCCTCCGTCAGGCTGCCGTCAAGGCGGCGCTCAACCTGCTGGGTGAACTGAGCGACGCGGGCGCGGACGAAGGACTCGTCGAAGTCGGAATAGGAATACATCGTCAGCTCGCGTAATCGGCTTGCTTGCCGTGGTTGTAGTTTGACGGGCCCCGGGTGCGGAATTCCTCGCGGAAATGCGTGGGCTCCGGGCCGTTGGCGCCGGGCTTCGCATCGGCGAGATAGGCGCCGACCACAAGCAGTTTCTGCGCCGAGGCGTGGAGAAGCCGCATCTGGGCGTGGGCCTCGTCCTCGATCAATTCCGCCTCGTGGTGGTGCGGCGACCAGAGGTCGTCGGTGGTCAGGTAGACCACATCGCCCTCGCGCAGAAGGTTGGCGGTGACAACCTTGGGGGTGAAGCGGCGGCTCATGCGCGGGCCTCCTTGAGGGCGGAAAGGACGGAGGCGGCCCGGCGCGGGGCCAGGCCGAAGAGGATGACTTCGGGGCCGTCGCATTGCGCGGCGGCTTCGGGCAAGGTGGCGAGGGTGGCGGCGAGGACCCGTTCGTCGGTGCGGCTGACGTTTTCAACGAGCGTGACCGGCGTATCGGGAGACGAGCCGTGCATCATCAGGCGGCCCTGGATGAAGCGAGCGGAGCGCTTGCCCATGTAGATCGCCGCGACTTCCCCGGTGCGGGCGAGGCCGCGCCAGTCCTGCTCGGCGAAGCCCGCCATGTCGTGGCCGGTGATGATGCGGAGGCTGGCGTTGCGGCCACGGCGGGTCAGCGACTGGCCGATGCGGGCGGCGGCGACGCTGGCAGAGGTGAGGCCGGGAAGGATGGTGAAGGCGATGCCGGCGGCTTCCAGCGCCTCGATCTCCTCGTCCAGACGGCCGAATATCCCGCAATCGCCGCCTTTCAGGCGGATGACCTGTGCGCCGGTCAGGGCTTCGGCGACGAGGGTGGCGTTGATCTTGGCTTGGGCAGTGGAGGGGCCGAAACCCTCCTTGCCGACGTCGATACGGCGGGTGTGGGAGGGGACGAGATCCAGGACCTCGGGCCCGACCAGGCGGTCGTGGACCACCACATCGGCAAGGGTGATCGCCCGCAGCGCGCCCAGCGTCAGGTGATCGGCGGCCCCTGGACCGGCACCGACGAACACAACTGGATGGGCAAGGGCGTGCGGCATGGCAATGTCCCGGGTTTTCTTGTCAATATATAGAATATTTTCCCCCCTCACGGCCAGAGGCGCTTGCAGATAAGGATGATCGTTCCGATACTGCGCCGGACCGGAACAGGGTTCCGGCAAAACAGGGGGATGGCGAATGGCGGCCCAATTGGACGATCTTGACCGGAAAATCCTGTCCGAGTTGCAGACCGATGCCGAGCAATCGCTGGACGAGATCGCGCGCAAGGTGGGCTCGTCGAAGACCCCGGTCTGGAACCGGATCCGCCGGATGCGGGAGCAGGGCGTGATCACCCGGACGACCGCGATCCTTGACCCGGAGGCCCTTGGGCTGGAGGCCTGCTTTTTCGTGCTGATCCGCACCAGCGAGCATGAGGCGGAGTGGCAGCGCCGGTTCCTGAAGGCGCTGAAGGAGCGGCCCGAGGTCATGGAGGCGCATCGGCTGGCCGGGGATATCGACTATATCCTGAAGGTGCGGGTGAAGAACGCGCGGGCCTATGACACCTTCTATCAGGCGCTGATCTCGGAAGTGCGGATCTACAACGTCACGGCACTTTTGAGCATGGAAGAGATCAAGTCGACCACCATGCTGCCGCTGTGACCATCCCCAGGCGGTTTTCCTGTGGAGCGCTGACGCGCAAGCCTTTTGTCTCGCCTCTGGCGCGCGCAGGGCGCGCCAACCGGCTCGGGCGGGCCTCCGGCGGGAGTATTTGGAAAAAGAGCAGATCAGAAGGCGACGGTCAGGTTCTGAAGGCCATGGAAGTGGTAGACGTCGCCGTAGCGGGGCGGGGCGGCCAGGCGCAGGGCGGGACGCCTGGCGAAGAGGATTGGCAGGGCGATCTGCAGTTCCAGGCGTGCAAGCGGCGCGCCGACGCAGAAGTGCAGGCCCGCGCCGAAGCTGGCATGGGGCTTTGCAACACGGTCAGGCAGGAACAGGCCGGGCCGGTCCCAGGTGGCGGGATCGCGGTTGGCGGCGGCGAGGAGGAGGCCCACCCGATCGCCGCGCTGGAAGCTGTGGCCCATCACCTCGACCTCGTCATAGGCCCAGCGGGTGAACATGTGCAGCGCGGGATCGAAGCGCAGGATTTCCTCGACCGTGGCGTCGATGGCTGTGGGCATTAGGGCGGCGACAGGCGTTGCGGTTTCCAGCAGCGCCTTCACCCCATTGCCGATGGTATGCACCGTCGCCTCATGGCCGGCATTGAGGAGCAGGATGCAGGTCGAGATGAGTTCATCAGTGGTAAGCTTTTCGCCTTCCATCTCGGCGGCGATAAGCTGGGTGATCAGGTCATCGGCAGGCCGCGCGCGGCGCTGATCGACATAGCCACGCAGGAAGGTGACGAAGTCGGTGGTGGCGGCCATGGCGCGGTCTTCGGCATCGCGCGTGCGGCCCGCCATGTACATGCCGACCATCGCGTTCGACCAGCGCAGCAGGTCCGGCGCCATCTCTTCCGGCACGCCAAGGAGGCGGGCGATGATGCGGACCGGCAGGGGCTGGGCGAAAGCCTGCAGCAGGTCGAACTCTCCGGTGGGGAAGGCCTCGACCAGTTCGGTAGCAAGGCTGGCGATCTCTGGCCCGAGCGCCGCGATCCGGCGGGAGGTGAAGGCGCGCAGGACAAGATTGCGCAGACGGGTGTGGCGGGGCGGCTCAATCTCCAGCATGGAATGCGCCTCGACCGCGTAGAAGGGCGCGAGGTGCGGCGGGATTGTCGGCGGCGTAACGGGTTCGCGCCCGAAGCGGCGGTCCCGGAAGATCGCGTTCACGGCGGCGGCATTGCCGGTGCAAGTCAGGTTATAGTCCTGCCAATGAAAGAAGGGACCGGCGGCGCGGGCGCGTTCGTAGAACGGGTAGGGGTTCTGAACGAATGCCGGGTCCTTGGGCGATTGCTGCAGCGTATCCATGGCCCTACCGCTGCCGCCCGATCAAGCCCTGCGCCACCAGTGCGCCCACGACGACGATGATCGCGCCAAGCGTCTGGGCCCAGTTCCACGGTCCGCCAAGCAGGAAGACCATCAGCATCACGTAGAATGGAACCGCGTTCATGTGCATCGAGGCAGCACCAATTCCGATCCGGCCGACCGAGATGATCCACAACAACTGGCTGATCGCCATCGAGCCGATGCCGAAGATCGCAAGGCCTGCAAATTCGGTCGGGCCGATGGCGGACCAATCGGGCCAGGCGTCGCGCAGAAGACCATCGCCAAGGGCTGCAATCAGGGCGACAACGGCGCAGCCGGTCACGGTCACGGCGCTCCGGCCAAGCGGGGTAAGCTCGGGCAGGGCGCGCACCGTCTCGCGGCTGCCCCAGGTGTAGCAGAGAACCGAGGCGAGGGCCGCAAGCACGCCAATGCCGAAATCGACATTGCCTTCGCTGCCGCTGACCGCGATCAGACCGCCCGCGACCGAGAGGAGGAGGCCCAGAGCCAGGGCACGGGTAAAGGGGCGCTTGTCGGCCACGCATTCCAGCAGGATCCCGGCCACCGGCATCACCGCGGTGACGATGGCCACGGTAACCGGGTCGTTGAACTGCAGCGCAATGATCACGAAGAACGAGGCGAGGCCCAGGGTGACGAAGCCGACCCATGCCCCGGTCGCCCAGTCGGCGTTCAGCACCGTGCCGCGCCCCTCCAACACCCACCAGATCGGCATCAGGACCAGCGCCGCGAGCACCGCCCGTCCGGCAGTCAGGGCAATCGGGGGCATGTGGGGAATGATGAGGTCGGCGGCAGGCAGACCCGAGGCCCAGATCACCATCGAGGCGAGGCAGATCAGGTTTGCGGTCAGGAGCGACCGGCGCGCGGCGGGGGAAAGGACTGTCATCGGGTCAGGTTATGCATGGGGCAGGGGGCGCGGCTGATCCGGCAGCGACCCCGCGATGTCGTCAGGCAGAAAGTGCGGCGACGATGGCGCCGAAATCGGCGGCCTTGAGGCTGGCCCCCCCGACAAGCGCGCCGTCGACATGCGGCACGGCAAAGATCTCGGCCGCGTTCGAGGGTTTGACCGACCCGCCGTAGAGGAGCCGTACGCCATCGGCTTCGGCCCCGATCCGCTGGTGCAGTCGGTCGCGCAGGAAGGCGTGGACCTCGGCAATCTCTGCGAGGGTCGGGGTGCGGCCGGTGCCGATGGCCCAGACCGGCTCATAAGCAACGACGAGGGTGGCGGCAGTCGCGCCCACGGGCACCGAGCCGTCAAGCTGGCCGCCGATCACCGCAAGGGTCTGGCCTGCGTCGCGCTCTGCTTCCGTTTCGCCGATACAGACAATGGCGACAAGACCTGCGGCGATGGCGGCTTCGGCCTTTGCCCGCACGAGGGCGTCCGTCTCGCCATGGTCGGCGCGGCGTTCGGAGTGGCCCAGGATGACATGGGTCGCGCCCGCCTCCTTCAGCATGGCAGCGGAGATTTCGCCGGTATGCGCACCTTGCGGCATCGGGTGGCAATCCTGTGCACCGACCCTAAGTGCCGAGCCCTTCACCGCTTCGGCCATGCGGTCGATCAGGGTGGCTGGCGGGCACAGCAGCATCTCGCAAGCCGGGGCGGGATGGCCGGCAAGCAGCGCCGATACCTCGGCCAGCGCGGCCTTGGTGCCATTCATCTTCCAGTTTCCGGCGGCGAGCCTGCGCATTTTCGTGTTCCTGTCCAAGTGCTGGCCCCGGTGTTAGCAGAAGGCACGACGACAGGGAACGGGCTGCGATTTCGCGAAGCCCTTTTCAGGGGACGGTCGGGCTTTGCAACTGCATGTCGAATGTGGCCCACATCGTGGGATCGCTGAGCGAATCCGCAAACAGAAGTTTCGAGTGCCGCTTGATGAAGGCCTTGACGTGCGTGGCGACCAGCGGGCGATCCGGGGGCTGCAGGTTCAGGGACGGCACCCCGAACCACTGGATGAAATCGAAGCGCCCGTTTCGCCATTCCCACCTGCATCCGGGCTGCGCGCCCAGGATCGGCTGGCCCGCGCGTTTCTTGAACGAGAAATGAAACTTCCTGATCTTCTTGCTTACATTGTTCTGACCGCTGGCCACCCACTCGTCGATAGTGAGATGGCAGGTATACTGGTGCCAGTTCAGTGCATCATCCTTGGAGACGGTCAGGTTGTTCTGCCCGGTGTTCCAGCTTGGCGAGACCGGTGTTCCCTGGTGGTTGCGAGGCACAGCCTCATATTCCCGGCGAAAATCGAGCATTGCGGCAATCTCCCGAAAAATGGGGAAAAAGTACCAGCGAATCGGTGATGTCGCAACTCTCGGGTCGGGGGCGGGGTCAGCTGGCGGGCTGGTCCTTGAACTTGATCGACTCGCCGCAGCCACACGCCTCGACGACATTGGGGTTGCGAAACTTGAAGCCGGCTTCCAGAAGGCCCGCCTCATAGTCGATTTCGGTGCCGATCAGGAACATCTGTGCCATCGGCGCGATCATCACGCAGGCGCCGTCCTGTTCCACCACCTCGTCCAGCGGGTTGACGGAGCTGACGTAGTCCATCGTGTATTCCATGCCCGCGCAGCCGCCCTTCTTGACGCCGATGCGCAAGCCGGTTGAGCCCTGCCGCTGCATCAACCGCGCAATCTGGCGGGTGGCGGCGGGGGTCAGGGTGACGGCTGCCTTGCCGGGAATGCCGAACATGAGGAAATCTCCTTTGCAGCCAATCTAGGGTGAGACGGGCAGGATTCCAAGCGGTGGCAGATGGTCGAGGACCGCAAGTGTCGCATAAGCCGCGATCAGCGCCCATCCGAACGAGGCGAGGGTGCCGAAGATCACATATTCCGACAGCGCGCGGTCGTCGCGCACGGCCCCGAAGCGGAGGATGGACTTGGCCGCAATCAGAAGCCCCACGCCCTGCGGCTGGCCGAGGAGGACGAGCGCGAAGATCAGCCCGCGCTCCATCTGCCCGATGACGCGACCTGCACCGGGCAGGATTTAGGCGGAGATCTCTGGCGGTAGGCGGGTAGCGAAGGGGGCCATCAGTAGCCCTACTGCAAACCCTCCGGCACGCGTGGCGATGATC
>JANPJZ010000197.1:0-2853 GCA_031425795.1 Rhodobacter sp.
GTGATCTCGTCGATGCTGCGCAGGCAGCCGACGCACAGCCGCGCTTCGGGATGCACCACGCACAGCTTCACGCAGGGGCTGGCGATCTCGTCGCGCTTCCAGACGTCGTCCTTCACCCCGTCATCCCCTTGCTCGGTCCCAGGCTCATTCCCGCGCAAGATAGGCCATCCGGTCCAGCGCGCCCTGCAAGATATAGCCTGCCGCCACCTGGTCGATCACTTCTTTCCGACGTTTCCGCGACGTATCCGCCTCCAGAAGTGCCCTTTCTGCCGCAACCGTCGACAGCCGCTCGTCCCAGAAGGCGATCGGCAGCGCCGTCAGCTTCTCCAAATTCCGCGCAAAGGCTTGCGTCGCCTGCACCCGGGGACCGGACGATCCGTCCATGTTCAAGGGCAGTCCCAACACGATTCCGAACGCCCCACGCCTGGTCAGCAGGTCCAGAAGCCGCACCGCGTCGAGGGTGAACTTCTCGCGGCGGATCACCTCGACCGGGGTCGCCACCTGCCGCCGCAGGTCAGAGATCGCCACACCGATGGTCTTGTCGCCAAGGTCCAGCCCCGCAATGGCGCGGTTCGGGGGCAGGGCGGCCACAAGCTCCTCGATCGTGGCGCAGATCACGGGTTCAACCCGCCTTCCACCGCAGCCATCCGCAGAAACGACAGTTCCGCAGGCCGGCCCTCGAACTTCGTCTTCGCCTCGTCGTAGATCCTCTGCGCCTCATCCAGCCGCTCCAGCACGCCCAGCGACCGGATCAGCCGTTCCCAATCCTCGACCGATCCGCCATCCGTCGCCAGCCGGTCCGACAGCTGCGCCACCATGCCTTCGATCATCGCCTGCCGGTCTTCCGGCGTCATGTCCGCCGCAGCCGCCATGTCGCCCGCGCTCGGCCCGCCCGCTGTCGGGGCGTCATAGCGCTCTCCCGCCAACTCTGCGACCATGCCAATCCGCTCGCGGATCGAGGCGACCCATGGCGCTTGTGGATTTCCATCTTCGGCCAGCGGCCGCCAGAACCTGAAGGCCTGGTCAAAGCGGCCGCCCTGCAGGAACATCTCGCCCACCAGGTAGCGCGCCACCTCGTTGGTCATGTCCAGCGTCAGTGCCTGCCGAAGTTCGACCTCCGCCTCGGGTGAGACATAGCCCTGCGCCTCGGCAACCAGCGCAAGGGCATAGTTCGCATGATCGGCGGCAGTCGCATCATCGCCCAGAACCGCATGCAACCGAGCGGCCGTCACCACAGCCTCGGACACGGCCCCGGCACCGAACCGGTCGCTGAAGTCCTGGCGCAGCGCCGCTGCGTCGGTCTGTCCCTCAATCTCGGTTCGCAGCGCCTCTGCTGCCGGATTTGGCTGAACGCCAAGGCGGACCAGTTCCTCGGCCTGGGACGGCCGGCTGGCGATGGCTGCGTCCAGCCCCGCAACCCGCGCCTCCAGCGGCATGTCAGGATAGCCCGGGGCACCAAGCCGGTCGTAGGCGAAGATCGACCCCGCAACCACCGTCGCCGCGATCAGCCCCAAAGCCAGCCAAGGGGTGCGGGCGCTCTCCGGTCCGTTTGCAACTCCCTCTGCCGCTGTCCGGGTGCGGTCGGCTTCCAGCAAGCGCTGGCCGACTTCGTTTCGCAACCGCGTCGCCTCGTCCGCCGTGATCGTGCCCCGCGCCAGGTCGCGGTCAACCTCGGCCAACTGGTCCTTGTAGACGATGATGTCCGCAGTGCCCGCCGGTTTCCGCCCGCTCGCGCGCCATGCGGCCCGGATTAGGATAGCCAGCACCACCGCTGCCAGCGCCAGCGCGATCCCCCAAAAGCCCGGATTAGCCATCCTGTAAGATCACCCCTCTGTCTGGCCGTCACATAGTGGTTCCGGCCCGCTCAAGAAAGGGGCATTCGGCCGCATCGTCCCACCGCCTGCGACCCAGCAGCGCAGCGGCACGGTGCGTGCAGCAAATGTCGCAAATTTCCCGATTGTGCCGCTGGTGGGTGCGGCTATAACCGGCAACCGATCCAAGACGGGGCTGCCGGACCCCTCCGGCATCGCCACAGCCGCCCCGCCTGCCGACATGAGGCTCCGATGAAGCGCTATTCGGTCTTTGCCATCGCCCGCGAGGCCTTTCGTGACCATATGGGCTGGGACCGCGCCTGGGCCTCGCCCGAGCCGAAGGCCAGCTATGAAGCGATCATCGTGGGTGCCGGGGGCCACGGCCTCGCCACCGCCTACTACCTTGGCAAGAATTTCGGCATCACCAATGTCGCGATCATCGAAAAGGGCTGGCTCGGCGGCGGCAACACCGGCCGCAACACCACGATCATCCGCTCGAACTACCTGCAGGACCCCTCCGCCGCGATCTACGAAAAGTCGCGGTCCTTGTATGAGACGCTCAGCCAGGACCTGAACTACAACGTCATGTTCTCCCCCCGCGGCGTGATGATGCTGGCGCAAACCCACCACGAGGTGCGCGGCTACCTCCGAACCCAGCACGCCAATGCGCTGCAAGGCGTGCAGACCGAATTCATCACGCCCGAGCGGGTGAAGGAACTTTGCCCCATCCTCAACATCGACGGCCCCCGCTACCCCGTCCTCGGCGCGCTCTGGCAAGCCCGTGGCGGCACCGGGCGGCATGACGCCGTAGCCTGGGGCTATGCCCGCGCCTGTTCTGCCATGGGCATGCACATCATCCAGAACTGCGAGGTCAAGGGCGTCCGCTCCGAAGCCGGTCAGGTCACCGGCGTGGACACGACCAAGGGCTTCATCGGCTGCAAGAAGCTCGGGATGGTCGTCGCCGGCCACTCCGGCCAGCTGGCCGAGATGGCGGGCTTCCGCCTGCCCATCGAAGCCGTTGCCCTCCAGGCCCTCGTGTCTG
>JANPJZ010000198.1:0-10259 GCA_031425795.1 Rhodobacter sp.
GCTTCTCACCGGTCTGGGCCTTGAACGCGTGACCACTTACATCCAGTCCGGCAACGCGGTCTTCCACAGCACCGTGCCTCCGGCCAGGCTTGAGGCGAGGATCCGCGACGCCATTGCCGCCCGATTCGGCTTTGCGCCGGAAACCTTCGTGCGCGACGCGGCCGAGATCGCAGCCGCCCTGACCGAACATCCCTTTGCCGGGGCCGACCCCGCCCGCGTCCACGTCTGCTTTCTGCGCGAAATCCCCACCCCGGACGATGCCGCGCTGCAAGCGCTGGCGCTGCCCGGTGATGGCTGGCACATCGGCCCCCGCCGTTTCACGCTGCATACTCCCGGCGGCTTCGGCACCTCGAAGCTTGCCACACAGCTGCCGAAACACCTGCCCGCCCCGATGACCGCCCGCAATCTGCGCACCATCGCGGCCCTTCACGCCCTTCTCGCGCATCCGTGATCAGCAACGAGCGTGACGCAGGGGAAATCCGGGTTACCCTTCCACAGACCCCGGAGGTGACCCTTGCGCCACGCCCTGATGCTGCTTGCCCTTGTCGCCACGCCTGCTGCCGCGCAGGACCGCATCCCGTCACACTGCATCGCCCTTGCGGAGGCTGAGGCGACGGTCCAGCCCGCAGCGCTGAACGATGGGCTGGAGGACGGTGAGGTGCTGATCCGCTACATCGACCACGCCAGCTTTGCCATCGTCACGCATGACGGCACCGTCGCCGTCACCGATTACACCGGCTACATCGGCACGCAGGACGTGGTGCCGGACGTGGTCACAATGAACAACGCCCATTCCACGCACTGGACGGCAAGCCCTGACCCACGCATTGCCAACGTGCTGCCCGGCTGGTCGGCGGAAGGCGCTGCCGACCACCGGCTGGACCTTGGCTCCATGTTGGTGCGCAATGTGCCGACCGACACGCGCGGCCCGTTTGGCGAGGGCGCGCGGAGGGACGGCAATTCCATCTTCATCTTCGAGGCGGGGGGGCTTTGCATCGGCCACCTCGGCCATCTGCACCAGATCCCCTCGGACGAGCAATACGCCGCCATCGGGCGGCTGGACGTGGTGATGGTCCCAGTGGACGGCGGCTACACCCTGCGGCTTGAGGATATGGCGGGCGTGGTGCGTCGCTTCCGTTCGTCGGTGGTGATCCCGATGCACTGGTTCAGCGAGGGCTCGCTGCAGGCCTTCCTGGCCGAGATGTCGGCCGAATTCGCTGTGGTCGAAACCGGTGGCGCGCAGCTGGCCCTTTCGCTGGATGATCTGCCCGGACAGCCGACGATCATGGTACTGGAGCCGGCCTATCTCGACTAGGCGGGCACTGGCGAAGCGGCCTGCCTCCCGCTACCACTGCGGGCAAGGAGGCACCCGATGCTGAACCCCTGCGACGAAGCCTTTCTTTCCCAGCTGCGCCCCAGGCTGCCCGAGGGGTGCCTTGTCGCCCCCGACGCCCGCCACCTGGAAGAACCTCGCGGCCGTTGGCACGGGCAGGCGGGCACCGTTGCCCGCCCCGCCACGACAGCGGAAGTGGCGGTGATCGTGCGGGCCTGCCATGCCGCCCGCGTCGGCCTTGTGCCCTGGGGCGGGGGCACCGGGCTTGTGGGCGGGCAGATCATGCCCGACGGGCCCGCGCCTCTCCTCCTGTCGCTGGAACGGATGACCGCACTGCGCGGCGCCTACGCCCAGGAAAACGCGCTGGTGGTTGAAGCCGGGATGATCCTGGCCGATGTCCATGCCGAGGCGGCAAAGCTGAACCGTGTCTTTCCTCTGACGCTTGCCAGCCAGGGCAGCGCCTCGATCGGGGGCAACCTTGCCGCCAATGCCGGGGGCGTCCATGTGCTGCGCTACGGCAATGCGCGCGACCTTTGCCTCGGGCTGGAGGCGGTGCTTCCCGATGGCACGGTGTTCAACGGCTTGACGCGGCTGCGCAAGGACAATGCGGGCTATGACCTGCGCCACCTCCTGATCGGGTCCGAGGGCACGCTGGGGGTCATCACCGCCGCAAGCCTGCGGCTGCACCCGGTTCCGGCGGCAACGGTGGTGGCGCTGCTGGCGGTGCCCTCTCCCTCGGCCGCGCTGGAGCTGTTGACGCTGGCGCAAGGGCGCTTGCCGGGCATGGTGTCGGCGTTCGAGCTGATCCACCGGATGGGCTTTGACTTCATGGGCCAGGCGATGCCCGAGGTCCGCGCCCCCTTCGACCCCTTGCCGGAGTGGATGGTGCTGGTCGAACTGGGCCTGCCCGCCGGCTTGGAGCCGGAAGTGGCGATGGCCAACCTTTACGATGCCGCCGATGATGCCGGGCTGGTGACCGATGGCGTCATCGCCACGTCGCAAGCACAGGCCGCCGCGTTGTGGCACCTGCGAGAGATGATCCCCGAGGCGAACCGCAGGATCGGTGCGGTCTCAAGCCATGACATCTCGTTGCCGCTGTCCGAGATCCCCGGTTTCATCGCCGCCGCCCCGGCTGCGCTGGCAACCTTCGGCAGCTTCCGGGTCAACTGCTTTGGCCATCTCGGTGACGGCAACCTGCACTGGAATGTCTTTCCCCAGACCGGGCAGTCCCGCCGTGACCATGAACATGTGCGGGAGCGCATCAAGGCGACGGTGCATGACCTGGTCCATGCCCTTGGCGGGTCGGTCGCGGCCGAGCATGGCGTGGGGCGGCTCAAGGTTGCGGACCTGAGGCGCTATGGTGATCCCGGCAAGATTGCGGCGATGCGCGCGATCAAGGACGCGCTTGACCCGCATGGCATCATGAACCCCGGTGCGGTGCTGGGCTGACGATTGCCAATGAGATACCCCGCCGCAAGAAACCTGCGACGGGGTGCTTTGGGGGTGTGTGGAACACGCTGTGGGTAGCAGCGCGGCCAGGCTGGGTAGGCCTGACTGGACCTGTCTACGGGTGATTCCCTTTCAACGGGGTTAACGGAACCGGTCCCCGGCGTGCGGAAGGCGATTTCTTCGAAGAAATCGCACCGGAGCCTTCAAAGGCTCCGGTCCGGAGTTTTTGAAAACTCCGGCCTGTCCGACGTCACAGACCCTCGAAGGCGCAAAGCGCGTGGACCTCCATGCCCATCGCCTCGAGCTTCGTCCGGCCGCCGAGGTCGGGCAGATCGACGACGAAGGCGCAGCCCACGACTTCGGCGCCCAGCCGTTCGATCAGCTTGATCCCGGCCTCGGCTGTGCCGCCGGTGGCCAGAAGGTCATCGACGAGGAGCACCTTCTCGCCCGGCTGCATCGCGTCGTCATGCACCTCGACCACCGCCTCGCCGTATTCCAGCGTATAGGCCTGCGAAATCGTCTGGCCGGGCAGCTTGCCCTTCTTGCGGATCGGGACGAAGCCGGTGGAGAGCTGATGCGCCACGGCGCCGCCCAGGATGAAGCCCCGCGCCTCCAGCCCCACGACCTTGTCGATCCGCATGCCGGCATAGGGGGCGAGAAGCTGGTCCACGCACATCCGAAAGCCGCGCGGATCGGCGAAAAGCGTGGTCACGTCGCGGAAGAGTATCCCCTCATGCGGGAAATCCACGATGGTGCGGATGTAGTCCTTGACGGTTTTCTTCATCAGTTCATTGCCTTGCAAGACTCATTGATTGTGTCGGCGACAGTGTCGGCGGAGGGCGGTCAGATCCTGATCTCCCAACCGGATCAGCGCGTTGCCGGGCGGGTGACCAGCCGATTCCGGGTCTGACAGCCGCTTTGTGACGGTGACGTATTCTTGGGCGTGCGGCAGTGAAGCGAAAGTGCCGAGTGCCGGCAAGGGGGAATGTCACGGGGCTCTTTCGGTCGCTGCATCCGGCTTCAGTCCTTTGGGGGATAGTGCAGCCGAAGGATGGCAGCGTCCTGCCCCTCCAGCCGGGTGGTCAGGTTCGAGCCCTGCGCCAGGATCGACACGCCTTCGTAGGCCGGGCTTTCGATGTCGTAAAGCAGGCCAAGCGACTGCGTCACCTCTTCCAGCACGACAGAGGTAAGGTCGTCATCGGTGATTGCGGTCGAGATCAGGATCGACCCCTCGATTATCTGGTTCTTCGGGTCGGACCATACGGTCATGTAGCCGACGCCCATGACGCCGGGGCCGGAAAAGCCCGGTTCGTCGGGCAGCAGGGTGCCATCCGGGATGTCGGTCGGGCGCACAGTGACATCGGCTTGAGCAGCGTCGGTCAGGACAAGCGTGATGCCCGCGCCGACACCGTTCACCTCGGCAATGGCGTGGCGGGTGGCAGCCATCAGACGTGTCCTGAAGCCGGGCGGGGTGGAGCCCTTGGCCGGGGCAACCCGAATCGTCAGCGGACGCTCCGGCCAGTGGAGTTCCGGGCTCCGGCAGTCGCCACCGGGCAGCGCGCCGCAGGTGACCAGCCGGTGCAGGTCGCGGTCGGACAGGTGGCCGGAGAAGGCGATGCCATCGGACGGAACCAGATCGGCCAGCGCCGGAGTGGCGAGCAGCGCGACCAAAAGCCAGGGGGCGATGCGTCTTGCCATGCGCGAGGCCTAGAGGACCCGACCGGCAACGGCGTCCAGCCGGGCCAGAAGCTCGGGGTCGCGCTTGTCCGGCGCGGTCATGATCGCATGGGTCAGCGCCTGGTCGCAGCCATGCGGGCAAGGCTGACGCAGCGCCTCAAGTCCGCCCGGCAACCGCGCCACGAGAGCGCGGGCGGCTGCGGCGTTGGCATGGACCACCGCGATGACCTGCGCCACATCCACCGCGCCATGCCCCTCGTGCCAGCAGTCATAGTCGGTGACCATCGCGATGGAGGCATAACAAAGCTCGGCCTCGCGGGCGAGGCGGGCTTCGGACATGCCGGTCATCCCGATCACATCGGCCCCCCAGCCCCGGTACATCCGGCTCTCGGCCCGGGTGGAGAACTGCGGGCCTTCCATCGAGAGGTAGGTGGCCCCCTGGTGGACCGTCAGGCCCTCGGCCTTTCCCGCGCGGACGCAGAGGGCGGAGAGGCGGGGGCAGGTCGGGTCGGCGAGGCTGGCATGGGCGACGCAGCCGGGGCCGAAGAAGGACATCGGCCGGCTGCGGGTGCGGTCGATATACTGGTCGACGATCACGAAATCGCCCGGCGCGAAATCCTCGCGCAGGGAGCCCACGGCCGAGACGGCGACGATGTCGGTGCAGCCCAGCCGCTTCAGCGCGTCGATGTTGGCGCGGTACGGGACCGTGGCCGGGTCATGCACATGGCCGCGACCGTGGCGGGGAAGGAAGGCGACCGGCGCGCCCGACAGGCGACCGACCAGCACCTCGTCGGAGGGCTTTCCCCAGGGGGTGGCGACCTTGACCCAACTGGCCCCTTCGAGCCCGTCGATCTGATAGACCCCCGATCCGCCGATGACTCCGAGCATGGTCTGCATGGGCGCCCCTCGCATTGCCGGGTGAGGATAGACGGGAGCGGGGCGCGGGAAAAGGGGGCGTGTCCCGGGCAGGGACAAAAATGAAAGGCAGTTATATCAGGCACTTGGTTGCGGAAATTTACGATTTCGTAAGGATCTGGCTGCGCGGGGCCGCCAGCGTCCGGGATTGCTGCGGCAGTTGCGAAGCGGAGCGCGTGCCGCGCGAAGACCTTTGTCTCGCCTCTGCGCGCGAAGGGCGCGCAACCGGCTCGGGCGAAGGGCGCGCCGCGCGGGGATATTTTTGCAGAAAGAAATCGAAGGCGTGGTCAGACCGCCAGCAGCCTGCCCTCGTGAGAAGCAGAAGCCTCGGCTTGGTCGAGGAGGCGCTGAAGGGCCGCGCCACGGGCGAAATCGGGTTCGGCCGGACCTTCGCCGCGGATGGCGGCGATGAAGCGTTGGTAGATCGTCGGCACCGGTGGGCACTCGATGTCGGTCCAGGTCGCGGTCTGGACATCGGCACCAAGGCAGCTGCGCAGGCGACTGGTCGCATTCTCGAAGCTGACCTCAAGCCCGCCGTCCAGGCCGTAAAGCCGCAGGCGCAGGTCGTTCAGGTGGCCGGTCGCGAAGCGGGTGGCGGCAACCGTGCCAAGCGCGCCGTTCGACAGCCGCAATTGCATCGTCGCGCTGTCGTTGGCGTCGAGGACATAGTCACCGATCCGCCCGCCTTCGGCCTTGTCGAAGGTTTGCAGGAGGCAGGACACCTGAACCGCCTCCATCCCGGCGATGAAGGTGGCGAAGTCGAGGATGTGGATGCCGACATCCCCGAGCACGCCCTTGGACCCATGTGCCGTGGACAGGCGCCAGAGCCACTGCGGTTCACGGTCCCAGTGGCCCCAGGCGGGTTGGGTCAGCCAGCTTTGCAGGTAGGAGGCCTCGAAATGCCGGATCGTGCCGATGGCCCCCTCGCGCACCATCCGGGCGGCGTGCTGAAGGGCTGCCACGTTGCGGTAGCTGAGGTTGACCATGTTGACGACCCCCGCAGTTGCGGCGGCGCTCGCCATCTCGGTCGCATGGGCGGCGTTGGTGGCGAGGGGCTTTTCGCAGAGCACGTGCTTGCCCGCCGCTAGGAGGGGCAGGGTGGTGGCGTGGTGGGCCGCGTCGGGGGTGACGTTGGTCACCGCATCGAACCCGCCCCAGGCCAGCGCCTCGGACACCGAGGCAAAGCCCTGCGGGATGCCGTGGGTTTCCTGAAAGGCCGCAAGCTGGGCGGGGCGGGTGTCTACGCCGCCCACGAGGGTGACACCGGGAATGGCGGCGAAGCCTTCGACATGGTTGCGCGCCATGCCGCCGGTGCCAAGGATCAGAAGCCGGACAGGTTGCATCAGCGGTATCCTGCCTCGCCGTCATGGTGCAGCCGGGGGCCACGTTCCTCGATCGGCTCCAGCGCGTTAGCGATTGTGGTGTTCGGCGCGTCGGTCGGGCCTTGCAGCCGCGCTTCGGGGTTGTGCGCCCAGCGGACGGCATTCGCGATGACCTGCTGGACCAGCGGCTGGTGGTAGGTCGGGTAGGTTTCATGGCCCGGGCGGAAGTAGAAGATATTGCCGGCCCCGCGCTTGTAGGTCAGGCCGGAGCGGAACACCTCGCCGCCGGCGAACCAGCTGATGAACACGGTCTCCAGCGGTTCGGGGACGCCGAAGGGCTCGCCATACATCTCTTCGTTTTCAAGCTCGAAATGGTCGGGGATGCCCCGGGCGATCGGGTGCTGGCGCGAGGTGACCCAGAGACGCTCACGCTCGCCGGCTTCACGCCAGGTCAGGTTGCAGGGCGCGCCCATCAGGCGCTTGAAGGGTTTGGAAAAGTGGGCGGAGTGCAGGAAGATCACCCCCATCCCGGCCCAGACCGCCTCGGCCACCCGCTCCACCACGTCATCGGCGACGTCGCCATGGGCGGCATGGCCCCACCAGATGAGCACGTCGGTTTCCGCCAGCTTCGCGGCGGTCATCCCGTGTTCGGGGTCCTGGAGGGTGACGGTGCTGGCGCTGATGCCGTCTTGGGTGTTCAGGGCGGCGGCGATGGTGCCGTGCATGGTCAGGGGGTAGACCCCGGCCACCACCTTGTTCTTCCGTTCGTGGACGTGTTCGCCCCAGACGGTGACGCGGATCGTCATGGGTTGTCTCCTTTGCTGCGCCTTGATGCGGCGTGGTGCAGGGTGAGGGTCTGGCCCTTCGGCATGAAGCGATGCAGGTGGCCGGGCCGGGGGGCAAGGGCAAACCTTCGTTACCTGGGCGAACTCGGCCATTTTCGGAACAGGGCCCGTCGCCGATCCGTGGATTGGTGCGTGGTCCGGGGCCGCTGGGGCGGACGCCTGAAGCGGTAACTTTTGCCGGTCGGGGGGCAAGCCGCACTGCGGCGCCGGACATCGCCGGGGCCATCCTTGGCCGCGGTCCCGGAGACAGGACGTCGACATTCTATGGGTCCAGCGCCAGCCGGACTTGCCACGCGCCGCGCCTGCGGTGATCCTTGGCCCATGACACCCGACGCCACCTTGCGCCTGCGACTGCTTTTTGGCGACCGGCTGGTGCTTGGCCCGGGGAAGGCCGAGCTTCTGGCCGGCATCCGCGAGACCGGGTCGATTTCCGCTGCGGGCCGGTCGATGGGGATGAGCTACAAGCGCGCCTGGTCGCTGGTCGAGGAGATGAACGCAGCCTTCCGCGAACCATTGGTGACCAGCGCGCGGGGCGGGGCGGGCGGCGGGGGCGCATTCCTGACCGGGGCCGGCGTCACCGTGCTCGAGGCCTACCGTTCCATGCTTGCCGCGACCGAGGGGGCCTGTGCGGCGGATGTGGCGGCGATCGGCGCGCTTCTGCGGGATATGTCCGAACGGAAATAACGCTTGCCAGCCTGCCCGGTCTGCCCCGATATGTTCGGCAAACCATATGGAGGGTGCCGATGCTCCGGGTGATCCTGCTGGCGATCCTGCTTGCCACCCCCGCCCGCGCGGCGGATGTGACGGTCTTTGCGGCGGCCAGCCTGAAGACCGCACTGGACGAGATTGCGGCGCTTTGGCAGGCCGAGACCGGCCAGACCGCCGCCCTCTCCTACGGCGGGAGCCCCGCACTGGCCCGGCAGATCCTTGCCGCCGCCCCGGCGGACATCTTCATCTCGGCCTCGCCGGAATGGATGGACTTGGTGGAAGACGCGGGTCTTCTGGAGGAGGGCACGCGCCACGATCTCTTGGGCAACCGGCTGGTTCTGGTGGCCCATGGCGACGCGGCGCCGATCACGCTCGACGCCGGCACCGATCTTGTGGCGCTGCTGGCGGGGGGCAAACTTTCCATGGCGATGATCGACTCGGTCCCGGCCGGGCAATACGGGCGTCAGGCGCTGACCACGCTGGGCCTTTGGGACCGGGTCTCAGGCAGTGTCGCGCAGTCCGAAAACGTGCGCGCGGCCCTACAACTGGTGGCGCTGGGCGAGGCCCCGCTGGGGGTCGTCTACGCGACCGACGCCCTGGCAGAGCCGGGCGTGAGCGTGATCTTCGTCTTCCCCGAGACCACCCACGCGCCGATCGTCTACCCTGCCGCCATCGTCGCCGACAGCGCCGGGTCCGGGGCCGAGGCGTTCCTTGCCTACCTCTCGTCCGCTGCCGCCTCCGACATCTTCCGCGCGCAGGGCTTCCTGTTGCCGGAAGCGCCATGAGCGACTGGCTGTCGCCGGATGAATGGCAGGCCGTGGCGCTTTCGCTGCGTGTCTCGCTTTGGGCGACGGTCCTCAGCCTGCCCTTGGGCATCCTTGCGGCCGTGGCGCTTGCGCGGTGGTCCTTTCCCGGCAAGGCGCTGCTCAACGGCCTGGTGCACCTGCCGCTGATCCTGCCGCCGGTGGTTACCGGCTATCTTCTGTTGCTGACCTTCGGGCGGACCGGGCCGGTCGGGGGCCTGCTGCATGACTGGTTCGGCGTCACGCTTGCCTTTCGCTGGACCGGCGCTGCCCTAGCCGCCGCTGTCATGGCTTTCCCGCTGATGGTCCGCGCGATCCGGCTGGCGGTCGAGGCGGTGGACCCGAAGCTGGAGGAGGCGGCGGCGACGCTGGGCGCGTCGCGCCCGGTGGTGTTCCTGACCGTCACGTTGCCGCTGATCCTGCCGGGGGTGATTGCCGGTGCCGTCCTCGCCTTCGCCAAGGCAATGGGCGAGTTCGGGGCGACGATCACCTTCGTCGCCAACATCCCCGGCCAGACCCAGACGCTGCCTTCGGCGATCTATGCCTTTCTGCAGGTGCCGGGCGGTGACGCTTCGGCCTTCCGGCTGGTGCTGATCTCAATAGCCCTTGCGATGGGCGCCCTGGTCCTGTCGGAATGGCTGGCGCGGCGGGCGGTCGTCAGATGAGCCTCTCTGTCCAGATCACCCATCACTTCGACAGCTTCGAGCTTGAGGTCGATTTCACGGCGCCACCGGGTCTGACCTGCCTCTTCGGGCGCTCAGGCTCGGGCAAGACCACGATCATCAACGCGGTTGCCGGGCTTCTCCGCCCCGACCGGGCGAGGATCACTCTGGACGGCGAGCCGCTGCAGGACCTGCCCACGCATCGCCGTCGGGTGGGCTATGTGTTTCAGGACGCGCGCCTTTTCCCGCACATGACAGTCGAGGCGAACCTGACCTACGCTGCACGCATCCGGCGGAAGAAGGCCACGGGCCTGCAGCGTATCGTCGATCTCCTCGGGATCGGACCCCTTCTTCCGCGCCGCCCGGGCACCCTGTCGGGCGGCGAGAAACAGCGCGTCGCCATTGGCCGCGCGCTGCTGTCGGATCCGCGGCTGCTGCTGATGGACGAACCCCTTGCCGCCCTTGACGACGCCCGCAAGGCCGAGATCCTGCCTTACGTCGAGGCGCTGCGCGATGAGCTTGGCCTGCCCATCCTTTACGTCAGC
>JANPJZ010000199.1:0-3441 GCA_031425795.1 Rhodobacter sp.
TCCTCCGGCACGCGCCGCGCCAGCGTGCGGGTGGTGTCGAGCGAGACTTCGAAGGTGTGAAGGTTGCGGTTGTTGATGCCGATCAGCGGGGACTTCAGCCGCGCGGCGCGGTCCAGTTCGGCGGCGTCATGCACCTCGATCAGCACGTCCATGCCAAGGTCAAACGCAGCAGCTTCAAGTTCGGCCGCCTGGGTGTCGTCCAGCGAGGCCATGATCAGAAGCACGCAATCGGCGTTCAGCGCGCGCGACTGGGTGACCTGCCAGGTGTCATAGAGAAAATCCTTGCGCAGGCAGGGCAGGCTGACGGCGGCATGGGCTGCCAGCAGATAGTCGTCCGCCCCCTGGAAGGAAGGGCCGTCGGTCAGGACTGAAAGACAGGTGGCCCCCCCGGCCTCATAGGCCCGGGCGAGGGCGGGCGGATCAAAGTCGGCGCGGATCAGGCCCTTGGAGGGGCTGGCTTTCTTGATCTCGGCGATCAGGCCATAGCCGGTTGCAGCCGCGTCACGCAGGGCGCGGAGAAAGCCGCGCGGGGGGGTGGCTGCCTTGGCGGCGGCTTCAAGCTCTGCCAGGGGGGTGGCGGCCTTGGCGCGCGCCACCTCTTCCAGCTTGTAGGCCTTGATACGGTCCAGAATCGTGCTCATCAGAGGCCTTTCAGGCATTGGTCAGGCGGGCGAGGGCCTGGACCTTGGAGCGCGCGGCCCCGGTGTCGATGGATGCCTTGGCCAACGCGACGCCCTCGGTCAGGGTTCCGACGCGGTCGGCCACGATCAGGGCCGCGGCGGCATTCAAAAGGACAGCGTCGCGGTAAGCCCCCGGCGCACCCTCCAGAAGCGCGCGAAAGGCGGTGGCGTTCTCGGCGGGCGTGCCGCCGAGGATCGCGTCGAACGGGTGGGGCTGCAGCCCTGCGTCCTCGGGATGGACTGTAAAGTCGCGGACCGTGCCGTTTTCTACCGCTGAGACGCTGGTTGGCCCGCAGATCGAGATTTCGTCGGTGCCATCGGAGCCATGGACCAGCCAGGCCTTTTCGGTGCCGAGGGCCAGAAGAGTTTCGGCCATCGGGCGGATCAGGCTGGCGGAAAACGCGCCGGTCAACTGGCGCTTGACCCCGGCGGGGTTGGTGAGCGGCCCGAGGATGTTGAAGATCGTCCGGGTGCCAAGTTCGGCGCGCACCGGCATGACATGGCGGATCGCCGGGTGATGCATGGGTGCCATCATGAAGCCGATCCCGGACTCGGTCAGGCACCGCTCCACCACCTCGGCGCCGACCATGACGTTCAGGCCAAGTTCCGTGAGTGCGTCGGCAGCACCGGATTTGGACGAAAGGTTGCGGTTGCCGTGCTTGGCCACGATGACGCCCGCGCCCGCAACGACGAAAGCCGTCGCCGTGGAGATGTTGAGAGTGCCCTTCCCGTCGCCGCCGGTGCCGACGATATCCATCGCGCCCTCGGGGGCTTTGACGGGGTTGCACTTGGCGCGCATGACGCTGGCGGCGGCGGTGTATTCGTCGACCGTCTCGCCCCTTGTGCGGAGCGCCATGAGAAAGCCGCCCATCTGGGCCGGGGTGCCTTCGCCTTCGAACAGCGCGTTGAAGGCGGCCTCGGCTTCCGCGCGGGTCAGGGGGCGGGTTGCGGCGATGCCGATCAGGGGCTTCAGCACGTCGCTCATGCGGGGACCTTGGTGCGGGCCTCGTCGAGGAAGTTCCGAAGCAGTTGGTGGCCGTGTTCGGAGGCGATGCTTTCGGGGTGGAACTGCACGCCCTCGATCAGGTGGTGGCGGTTCCGCAGGCCCATGATCGTGCCGTCCTCCAGCCAGGCGGTCACCTCGAGCTCGGCCGGAAGGGTGTCGCGGTCGACGACCAGGGAGTGGTAGCGGGTGGCCTGGAAGGGCGAGGGCAGGCCGCGGAAGACGCCTTTGCCGGCGTGGTGCATCGTGCCCATCTTGCCGTGGACGATCTCGTGGCAGCGGACGACCTTGCCGCCGAAGGCCTCGCCAATGGTCTGGTGACCGAGGCAGACGCCAAGAAGGGGGATGCCGGCGGTTGCGGCGGCGCGGGTCAGGGGCAGGCAGATCCCGGCGGCGGCGGGGTCGCAGGGGCCGGGGGAGAGGACGATCACCTCGGGCCGCATGGCGATCACGTCCTGGACCAGGAGGGCGTCGTTCCGCTTGACGGTGACATCGGCCCCAAGCTCACCCAGATAGTGGACGAGGTTGTAGGTGAAGCTGTCATAGTTGTCGATCAGGAGGAGCATGGAGGGAACCCTTCGGCCGGACGCGATGGTTATCGCCGATGCGGGGCGCGGTGTAAACCGGGCGGGTGGTGCCTTGTCCCGGGCAGGGACATGGACAGGCTGCAAGTTTTATCAAGAGCTTGGGGCGCGCGTTAAGGAAGGATCAAGGATTTTGAGGGCTGGAGGGGTGGGACCGGAAGGATTGTTCCGGTCACGCGCGCGCGGGTGTGGGGGGCGGTTTCCAGATTGAGCGCTTGCGCGCAAGGCCTTTGCCTCGTCGTCGGGCTTGCGCCCTTCTCCTCAGGCGGGACGACGCAAGGGGTGCGACGGACCGGGCTGGCGGCGCAGCCGGTGCCGCCCCCCGGGGGCAGTCTGCCCCCGGACCCCCTGAGAGTATTTTCGAAAAGAGCAATTGGCGGCGGGGGGACGCGCGATCAGGTGCGGGCGTAGCGGTCTTCGTAGCGGATGATGTCATCCTCGCCAAGGTAGCTGCCGGTCTGCACCTCGATCAGGATCATCGGCACACGGCCGGGGTTTTCCAGCCGGTGAACCTCACCCAAGGGGACATAGATCGACTGGTTTTCGGTCACGAGGCTGATCGTTTCGCCCACCGTCACCCGCGCGGTGCCCTGCACGATGACCCAGTGCTCCGCCCGGTGGAGGTGCGATTGCAGGCTGAGGGCGGCGCCGGGGTGGACATGAATGCGCTTGACCTGAAAACGGTCGCCTGCGCCGATGCATTCGTACCACCCCCAGGGCCGATGCTCGCGCGCGAAGGCGGTGGCTTGGGCGGCCCCTTTGGCCTTGAGGGTCTCGACCGCAAGACGGACCGACTGGGACGAACCGGCATCCGCCACCAGAACTGCGTCGCGGGTGGCGACGGCGATGACGTTCTTCAGCCCGATGCCAATCAGCTCTACCGCGTCATGGTCGGACCGCAGCAGCGTGTTTTCGCAGGCGATTGCCGTGGCGCGGCCCTGCAGCGCGGTTCCGGTGGCATCGCAAGGGGTATCGGCAAAGACCGCAGCCCAGGAGCCAAGGTCGGTCCAGCGGCCACCAAAGCGCACGACCAACAGGTTCGTGGCATGTTCCATGATCGCATGATCGACCGAGATGTCCTGAATGTCGGCCCAGGGCCCTGCCGCAAGGCGGACAAAGCCCAGATCGGCTTCGCCGGCGGCAAGCGATGCCTCGGCTGCGGCAAGGATCGCGG
>JANPJZ010000200.1:0-17798 GCA_031425795.1 Rhodobacter sp.
GTGTTGTAATGTGGGCTCTTCGCCAGCACGATCGCCGCCTCGGCGTCATGGCTCAGATAGTTCAGTGTGGCGACGAGGGACCAGCGGTCCATCTGCGCCTGGTTGATCTGCTGGGTGCCGTGATAAAGACCCGTCGTGTCGCCCAGACCCACGGTGTTCGACGTTGCGAACAGGCGGAAGTAGGGGTTGGGGGTGATGATTTCGTTCTGGTCCAGCAGCGTCAGCTTGCCGTCATGCTCCAGCACGCGCTGGATCACGAACATCACATCCGCCCGGCCCGCATCGTATTCGTCAAAGACGATCGCCACCGTGTTGCGCAAGGCCCAGGGCAGGATGCCCTCGTGGAATTCGGTCACCTGCTTGCCGTCGCGCAGCTTGATCGCGTCCTTGCCGATCAGGTCGATCCTTGAAATATGGCTGTCGAGGTTCACCCGCACCGTCGGCCAGTTCAGCCGCGCGCCGACTTGCTCGATATGCGTCGATTTGCCCGTGCCGTGGTAGCCCTGGATCATCACGCGCCGGTTGTAGGCAAAGCCCGCCAGAATCGCCAAGGTCGTGTCCGGATCGAACTTGTAGGTCGGGTCCACATCCGGCACACGGTCGGTGCGCTCGGCGAAGCCCTTGACGCGCATGTCGGTGTCGATTCCGAAGACATCGCGGACCAAAATTTCCTCGGTCGGTTTCATCGCCTGATCCAGCATCGCATCGCCCATTCTTCGCCGCTCCGCCCGATTGCGCAAGCCCGCCATCCTTGGAACATAACGCCGGGGGGTTCAAGGGGAAGGGAGGCCGTCGGACCTGGAACTGCCACTGTTGCACGGCTTCCCATTTGCGTGACCCCGCAACTTCGCGCTTCGTCACGCGTAGCTCCGGGCATAGGATTTCCCCGAACCACAAAGGCAGACCCATGCAGCGCCGCTCTTTCCTTCTGTCGACCATCGCCTTGCTCGCCACGCCGATGGCCAGCGCCCAGACCTTCGAGATCACGCTGACCGAAGCCGAATGGCGCGCCCGCCTCGACGATCTCGCCTACCGCGTCCTGCGTGAGGAAGAGACGGAGCGTCCCAACACCAGCCGTCTCAACGCCGAAACCCGCGCCGGCACCTACCACTGCGCCGGCTGCGACCTGCCCGCCTTCGCCTCCAAGACGAAATACGACAGCGGCACCGGCTGGCCCTCGTTCTGGGATCCGCTGCCCAACGCCATCGCCACCCGCGAAGATGGCGGCCTCTTTGGCTCGCGGACCGAGGTGCACTGCCGCCGCTGCGGCGGCCATTTCGGCCATGTGTTCGAGGATGGGCCAGAGCCGACCGGCCTGCGCTACTGCATGAACGGCGCCGCTCTGGTGTTCAAACCGGCCTGAAGCAGGGCCTAATCCCTGAAGTAGCGGCTGTCCTTAAGCTGGTCCCAGGCCCAGACCACCTCTTGCAGCCGCTCTTCATCCCGCCGGTCGCCGCCGTTCATGTCGGGGTGCAGGTCCTTGACCAGCACCTTGTACTGCCTGCGGATCTCGGTCTTCGTCCAGGTGTCGCGGGCATCGAGGATCTCGATCGCCTTCCGTTCGGTCGGCGGCAGCTTGCGCGTCACGCCCATGGGCGTGCGGCCGGGGTTCTGCGTGGCCTTGTCGCCCAAAAGCGCCATCGGGTCATTCACCCCCAGACGCGCCCAGGAATTGCCATCCCCGAGGCGTGAGAACGGCTTTGTCTCCCGCTCCCAAAGCCGGTCCTTTTCGAGGAACTTCTGGAATTCCTCATCCGTGGTGCCCTGGAAGAAGTTCCATTTCAGATTGTACTCGCGGATGTGGTCCTTGCAGAACCAGAAGAACTCATCCAGCAGGTCGGGGGACTTTGGTGCACGGTAGGCACCCTTTTCCTGACAGCCGGGATAGTCGCACCCCCGGTCCGAGGTATCGAAGGCACCAGACATGCCGCGACGGGTCACTTTCTTGCGCTTCTTGTCGGCTGACACGCGAAGATCGAACTCGAAGGGCGGACGGTTGTTCATGCAGCGGGCCTTTCCGACTCGGGGCCGTAAGTCTAGGTGTTTCTGCGGCAGATTGAAGGGGGTAGCACTGAAATGGCTGTGATTGATGACATCGAGACCCGGCTGCGCGCGGCCTTCCAGCCGACCGCGCTGGAAATCCACAACGAAAGCCACCAGCACGCGGGTCATGCGGGCGATGATGGCTCGGGCGCAAGCCACTTCCGCATCGTGATCCGCGCGCCCGCCTTTGTACCGATGACCCGCGTCGCCCGCCACCGCGCCGTGCAAGCCGCGCTGGGGGATCTGAACCAGCGCATCCACGCGATCGCGCTGGATATCGGCTAGGGCAGGGGGGGGCCGCAAGGGGAAGGCGAAAGGGGTCAACGCGCGCTCTGGGTCGATTGCGATCAGGCGCGGTGACTGCAGCCGAGGGGCGGTTTGACTATCTCATGATCGAATCGACCGGGATCGCCGAGCCGATGCACGTGGCCGCCACCTTCGCTGCCAGACGCGTGCCGAAGCAAAGACCCTCGCACGCGAAGCGCCGCGGGTGTGGGGTGCAGCCTATCCGGTTGGCCGACCCCGGAGAAGGAGCAGTTCGAGCGGCAGCTGGCGGATGGTTGCCATCAACACCTCCCGTCACCATTGGGGGCAAGCCACGCTGGGGACATGAACAACACATCCCTGATAATCCCCTGGATATCCCCCAGGGCCTGTGTCGGGAACCGGACCAGCTTTCCCGCGTTGATCCCATACCCCCCCAACGAGAGTGCCGCCCCATGTTTCCGCACCTCCGTCTTTGGCTCATTGCACTCTGGACTTCATCCGTCGCCGGCGCCGTTGTGATCGCTGGCCTAGCCTTGGGTCATTACGAGCTTGCGACCTTCCTCTGGGCGGTTGCAGCAGGGCTGGTGATCGGCGTCCCGGCCGCCCTGCTCAACTGGGCCTACCTCCGCCCCAGACGCGCCCATGACGTTGGCCTGATGGGCCAGGCCCCGCCTGACGATTACTAGGCAAGGCCTGCCGTAAGGTTTCTGGCCGGTCTGGATGCGACCTCGTGCAGCGGCAGTCTCGGCCTCGACCTTTCAGTGAGCAAGCCGAGGCAAAGCCCGCGTATGGGTACGGACATTTCCTAACAGACCCCTACCGCTCCTGCATAACTCATGATTTCTTTTACGGGGAAGCCCTGTCCCTGCCCGGGACACTACCTTGCCTTCACCCGCTGCCGCCAGGCATGGAGCAGCGGCTCGGTATAGCCGGACGGTTGCTGCCTTCCCTGAAAGACCAGATCGCAGGCCGCGCGGAACGCCTCGCCCTGAAAGCCCGGCGCCATCGGCCGGTACAGCGGGTCGCCCCCGTTCTGGCGGTCCACGACTGCCGCCATCTGCCGGAAGGCCGCCACAACGTGAGCCTCGCTGACCACCCCGTGATGCAGCCAGTTCGCAAGCGCCTGCGCCGAGATCCGGCAGGTCGCGCGGTCCTCCATGAGGCCGATGTCATGGATGTCGGGCACTTTGGAACAGCCGATCCCCTGATCCACCCAGCGGACGACATAGCCCAGAATGCCCTGGACATTGTTCTCCACCTCTTCAGCCACTTCGGCCTCCGACCAGTTTTCGCCCGCTGCAAGGGGCAGGGTCAGCAACTGGTCCAGCGTCGCCCTCGGCCCCCCGGCTGCCAGCCGGTCCTGGACGGCGGAGACGTCGGTCCGGTGGTAGTGGGTCGCGTGAAGAGTAGCAGCGGTGGGGGAGGGGACCCAGGCGCAGCTCGCCCCGGCCTTCGGGTGCGCGCCCTTCTGCTCCAGCATCGCGGCCATGAGGTCGGGCATCGCCCACATGCCCTTGCCGATCTGCGCCCGGCCCTTCAGCCCGCAGGCAAGGCCGATGTCGACGTTGCGGTCCTCATAGGCCTTGATCCAGGCTTGCCCCTTCATCTCGCCCTTGCGGACCATTGGTCCGGCTTCCATGCTGGTGTGGATCTCGTCCCCGGTCCGGTCCAGAAAACCGGTGTTGATGAAGGCCACCCGGGACTTCGCCGCGCGGATGCATTCCTTCAGGTTGACCGAGGTCCGCCGCTCCTCGTCCATGATCCCAAGTTTCACGGTGTTCGCAGGCAGTCCCAGCACGGCTTCCACGGCATCGAAGATCTCGCAGGACAAGGCCACTTCAGCGGGGCCGTGCATCTTCGGCTTCACCACATAGACCGACCCGTGCGAGGAATTCCGCGGCCCGTCCGCCTTCCGCAGGTCATGCATCGCGCAGAGGGTGGTGAGGAAGGCGTCCATCAGCCCTTCCGAAACTTCCTGGTCCTCGGCGTCCAGCACGGCGGGAGTGGTCATCAAGTGGCCCACGTTCCGCACCAGCATGAGCGCGCGGCCCTTCAGGTGGGCCTCCGACCCGTCGGGCGCGATGAAGTCGAAGTCCGGGGCGAGGCGGCGGATGAGGGTCCGGCCGTCCTTGACCAGCTCCTCCTCCAGATCACCGCGCATCAGGCCCAGCCAGTTGGCATAGGCAAGGACCTTGTCCTCGGCGTCGACGGCGGCAATGGAATCCTCGCAGTCCATGATCGCGGAAATGGCGGATTCCAGCCGGATATCTGCCACCCCCGCCTTGTCCTGCGCGCCGATCCGGTGGCCGGGGTCGACCCGGAGGACGATGTGCAGCCCGTTGTTGCGCAGGATCACCGCATTCGGCGCGGCGGCATTTCCCCGGTAGCCGGCGAACTGGGACGGGTCGCGCAGGGCGGGGGACAGTTGCCCATCCTTGACACGGTATACAGCGGCATCGGCATGCGAGCCCGCAGCCAATGGCGCGGCATCGTCCAGAAACGCCCGGCCCCAGGCGATGACGCCTGCGCCGCGTTCGGGGTCATAGGTCTTGACCTGGGGCGCGTCCCCCAGGGCGTCGGTGCCATAGAGCGCGTCGTAAAGGCTGCCCCAGCGGGCGTTCGCGGCGTTCAGCGCGTAGCGCGCGTTCATCACCGGCACCACAAGCTGCGGACCTGCGATCACCGCGATCTCGGGATCGACGCCGCTGGTTTCGATCCGAAAGTCGGGACCCTCCGGTTCGAGATAACCGATGGCGGTCAGAAAGGCGCTGTAGGCGACCGCATCATGCGGCTGACCCTTGCGTGAGACATGCCAGCTGTCGATTCGGGCTTGCAGATCGGCACGCCGGGAAAGCGCGGCGCGGATGCGGGGGCCAAGCTGCGCCACGGCATCGGCAAAGCCCGCCCAGAACCTGTCGGCCGTGACCCCGGTGCCAGGGAGGGCCTGCGCCTCGACAAATGCTGCAAGTCTGGCATCAACCCTCAGACCGGATCTTTCAACGCGGGCCACCATCACGAGCCTCCTTGTATGCAACGGCACACAATATCGGCACCGAGGGGGCATGGGCAAGCGCCGGCGGGTAAAGAATGTATCGAAAAAACGGAAAGCACTTGCGGGAAGATGCGGGAAATAAACTTAGCCAAACTACGAAGTATCTATTGACCCAAGCTGCAGCCGGTGATACTTAGCGATATGGCTAAACATGATGCAGACCTGTCCTTGCTGTTCCATGCCCTGTCCGACCCGACGCGCCGGCTGATGCTGTCGCGGCTGGCCCGCGGGCCTGCGGCAGTGACCGAACTTGCCGGCCCGACGGGTCTGCGCCTGCCCACGATCATGCGCCACCTCTCAGTGCTGGAGGAGGCAGGGTTGATCGCCACCCAGAAGGACGGGCGGGTCCGGTCCTGTGCGTTCCAGCCGCAGGCCCTGATCCCGATCCGCGACTGGCTGGAGGAGCAACGGGTGATCTGGGAAGGGCGGTTGGACCGGCTGGACGACTACGTGACGCAATTGTTGAAGGACCGCGAGACATGACCCCAGATCTTGACCCGAAACTCGACCTCGTCCTCACGCGCGAAATCGACGCTCCGCGTGAGCTCCTTTATACCTGCTGGACCACGCCCGAGCATCTGGTCAACTGGTTCGTCCCGAAACCGCACAAGGTGACCGCTTGCGAGCTTGACGTCCGCCCCGGTGGGGCCTGCAACACGACCTTCGAGGTCGACGGCAACGAGATGCAGAACAATGGCGTCTATCTTGAGGTCATCCCGAACGAAAAGCTGGTCTTCACCGACGCCTACAGCACCGGCTGGAAGCCCGCAGCCGAGCCTTTCATGACTGCCATCGTGACTTTCGAAGACCTCGGTGGCGGGCGGACGAAATACACCGCCATCGCCCGGCATCGTAATCCGGAAACCGCGAAATCGCACAGGGACATGGGGTTCTTCGATGGCTGGGGCACGGTTGCCACACAGCTTGAGGCCTATGCGCAGGGGCTGAAATGACAGACCTTTCCGACCGTACGATGCTGCTTTACCGGCTGATCCAGGCACCCGTCGCGGTGGTTTGGGGGGCCTGGATGAACGCGGAAACCCTGCCGCAATGGTGGGGGCCGGACGGCTTTACCTGCCGGACCGCCAGGATCGACCTGCGGCAGGGCGGCGAGTGGGTGTTCGACATGATTGGGCCAGACGGGACGGTCTATCCGAACCACCACCGCTACACCGTGGTGCGCCCGACCGAGCGGATCGAATACACGCTGCATTGGGGCGAGAACGGGCCAAAGCACGCCGATGCTTCGGTGGACTTTACCGACCTGGGCGGGGCGACGAAGCTCACGCTGGGCATGATCTTTGCGACGCCGAAGGAATACGAGGACGCCAAGGGCTTTGGCGCGGTGGAACTGGGTCAGCAGACCCTTGGCAAGCTCGCGCGGTTCGTCGGCGCGGCCTGAGCATCAGGCTTTTGGCGGGCGCTTGGCCTCGGACCGGCAGCGGTCCGAGCAATACCTGACCTCATCCCAGACCTTTTCCCACTTCTTGCGCCAACTGAAGGGACGCCCGCAGGTGGCGCAGGTCTTCTCGGGCAGGTCACCCTTCTTCACACCGCGCGGCATCTACAGATCCAGGCTGAGTTGGGCTGTGGCGCGCGGGCGGCGCGGGGCACGGTCGTTGACGAAACGCCGGTCGGCGCGGCTGGCGTGGCGCTGGGCGATCTGAGCGGCGGCCTCGGCAAAGGCCGGGACCTTGCGGGCCTGCCAGACCGCATCACGCGCGGCACGGGCGGCGGTGGCGAGGTCGATGATCGGCTCGGGGTAGCGGCGGCCAAGAAGGTGGCGCGCGTCGGGCCATTTCCACGGCTCTTGCAGGAACGCATCCGGGACCGGGGCAAGTTCCGGCAGCCAACGCCGGGTGAAGGCGCCGGTCGGGTCCTGGTCCAGACCCTGCTTCACCGGGTTGTAGATCCGGGGGATGTTGATGCCGGTGGTGCCGGATTGCATCTGCACCTGTGGCCAGTGGATGCCGGGCTCATAATCCGTGAACATCCGGGCAAGGTGCTGTCCGCTCAGGCGCCAGTCAAGCCAGAGGTGATACGAGGCGACGGAGGTAACCATGGCGCGCATCCTGAAGTTCAGCCAGCCCGTCGCGGCGAGATAGCGCAGGCAGGCGTCAAGGAAGGGCAGGCCGGTTTCCCCATTTGCCCAGGCGGCAAGGCGGGCGGGGTCGCTGTCGCGCGGGCGGGCGGTCGCAAGGGCGTGCAGATCGCGCGTCTCGATCGAGGGCTGATCCTCCAGTTTCTGGATGAAGTGGTCACGCCAGGCGAGGCGCGACTGAAAGCTGGTCAGCGCGCCACCCCAGCGCCCCCCGGGGCGCTCACCCTGTCGGGTGGCAGTGGCCTGCACCACCTCGCGCAGCGAAAGCGTGCCCCAGGCGAGGTGCGGCGAGAGACGGGAACAGGCCCGCTCGGCCGTGAGGGGCGAGGACATGGCCGTGCGGTAGGGTTCGGCGCGGCGGGTGAGGAAACTGTCCAGCAGTTCCTCCCCCCGGGTGCGGCCGCCAAGCTGGCGATGGGGGCAGGGATCGGGGGGAAGCTTCAAGGCCTGCGCCGTGGGGATCGGACCCGGCTCGACCTGACCGACCGGCGCAAGGGTCACCGGCGGCAGGAGCGGCCCCGCCATCACCGCGTCCCGCCCTGCGGCCCAGCCATCGCGCGACACCAGCCGGCGCACGACCCCGCCCTGTGGCACCTCTGTCCAGAAGATGCCGGCGCTGCAGGCCCAGGCGGCGACCTGCCGGTCACGGGCGTAGGTCCAGAGGTTGCCCGTCTCCTCATGGCTGACGATCCGGCTGATCTTGTGCTGGCGGCACAGCCGCTCCAGCACGCTGACCGCCTCACCCACGCGGACGACAAGGGGCACCGGTGCAAGCGCGTCTCGCAGATCGGCCAGACTTTCCGCCACAAAGGCCCATTTCCGGGCCGAGGCATCGGGGCCAGCCCAAAGGCCGGGCTCGACGATGTAGACCGGCAACACGGCCCCAAGCTCCGCCGCAAGGGTCAGCGCGGGGTGGTCGTGCAGGCGAAGGTCACGCTTGAGCCAGACGAGAACATTCATGGAACACAGACATAGCCCAGCCTCCAGATTCGTAAAGCGGCAAAAGACTGTTGCGACCCTGTCTCTTGCGCCCGGCGCTGAGGGGCTTAGCTTGTCGGGAAAGGGAGCCCGTGCATGCCAGCAGCCCAGACCAACGTCCGATTGGCCGATTACAAGCCGTTCACGCATCTGATCGACGGGGTGGACCTGACCTTCCGGCTGTCACCGGGGGCCACTCGCGTCGTTGCGCGGATCGCCTTCCGGCCAAACCCGGACCGGCCAGGCCGCCACGATCTGCGGCTGAATGGCGAGCAGTTGACGCTCATCTCGGCCCGGATCGACGGCGAGCCGGTCACGCCCAAGCTTGACCCGCAGGGTCTGACGTTGAAGGCCGCGAAGCTTCCGGCCGGACCCTTCGTGCTGGAAACCGAGGTCGAGATTGCGCCTGACAAGAACACCTCGCTTGACGGGCTATACATGTCGCGCGGCATGTACTGCACCCAGTGCGAGGCGGAGGGGTTCCGCAAGATCACCTACTACCCCGACCGACCCGACGTGATGGCGCGGTTCAAGGTGCGGATCGAAGGCAGCCAGAAGGTCCTGCTGTCGAACGGCAATCTGGTGGCCAAGGGCAAGGGCTGGGCCGAATGGGACGATCCCTGGCCAAAGCCCGCCTATCTGTTCGCGCTGGTGGCGGGCGACCTGCGCGCGCGGTCGGACAAGTTCAAGACCTTCTCGGGCCGCAAGGTGAAGCTGAACATCTGGGTGCGCCCGGGCGATGAGGACCGCTGCGCCTATGCAATGGACAGTCTGATCCGATCGATGCGCTGGGACGAGCAGGTCTACGGCCGGGAATATGATCTGGACGTGTTCAACATCGTGGCTGTTGACGACTTCAACATGGGTGCCATGGAGAACAAGGGACTGAACATTTTCAACTCCCGCTACGTCCTCGCCAGCCCCGAAACCGCAACAGACGACGACTACGCGCGGATCGAGGCGATCATCGCGCATGAGTATTTCCACAACTGGACCGGCAACCGCATCACCTGCCGCGACTGGTTCCAGCTGTGCCTGAAGGAAGGCCTGACCGTCTTCCGCGACCACCAATTCAGTGGTGACATGCGGTCCACAGCCGTGCGCCGGATCGAAGAGGTCGTATCGCTGCGCGCCCGCCAGTTCCGCGAGGATGCGGGTCCGCTTGCCCATCCGGTGCGACCGGAAAGCTTTGTCGAGATCAACAACTTCTACACCGCCACGATCTACGAGAAGGGGGCCGAGGTGATCGGCATGCTCAAGACGCTGGTCGGCGATTCTGCCTACAAGCGGGCCTTGGACCTCTACTTCGACCGGCACGACGGCGATGCCGCCACGATCGAGGACTGGCTGAAGGTCTTCGAGGATACGACGGGCCGGGACCTGTCGCAATTCAAACTCTGGTATTCCGAAGCCGGCACCCCGCATCTCAAGGTGAAGGAGGATTGGGCCGACGGGGTCTTCACCCTGACCTTTGCCCAGGACAACCCGCCGACGCCCGGTCAGTTGGTGAAGCGGCCAAAGGTTATCCCGATCAACGTGGGCCTCCTTGGCCCCAACGGGGACGAGGTCGTGCCGACGATCATGCTGGAGATGAACCGCGCCACGCAAAGCTTTCGCTTCGAGGGCCTGGGCGCAAGGCCGGTCCCGTCGATCCTGCGCGGGTTTTCTGCTCCGGTGGTGCTGGACCGCAAGGTCGCCCCATCCGAGCGGGCGTTCCTTCTGGCGCATGACACCGATCCCTTCAACAAGTGGGAGGCCGGGCGTGCCCTGGCCAAGGACATCTTGGCCGAGATGGTTCTGAAAGGCGCGCCACCGGACCCCGCCTGGCTGGACGCACTGGCCGCCGTGACCTTCGACGACGGCCTGGACCCGGCCTTCCGTGCACTTTGCCTGCGCCTGCCGGGCGAGGACGATATGGCCCAGACGATCCACGGCATGGGCCGGATCCCGGACCCCGCCAAGATCCATGCCGCCCGGCGCGAGATGGTGGGCGCGCTGGCGGTCCGGCTGGGCGAGGGGTTGCAGCGGCTTTACGACGGTCTGGACGACGGGCAACCCTTCACGCCATCGGCCGCACAAGCGGGGCGGCGGGCCTTGCGGCTTGCGGCGCTGGGCTTGCTGACGCGGCGGGACGGCGGCAAGCTTGCGGCGGTGGCCTACCGCGCAGCCTCCAGCATGACGGAAGAGGTGGGCGCGTTATCGGCGCTCCTCGACGTCGGCGCCGGACAGGAAGAGCTGGAGCTGTTCGCGACGCGCTGGGGGCGGGACGCGAATGTGATGGACAAGTGGTTTGCGCTGCAGATCGCCCATGCCGCACCCGACGAGGCGGCGGCGGTGACGGACCGCCTGGCCGCACATCCGGAGTTCGACTGGAAGAACCCCAACCGCTTCCGCTCGGTCATCGGGATGCTGGCGGGCAACCATGCGGGCTTTCACCACCGTTCGGGGGCCGGATACCGCTTGCTTGCTGACTGGCTGATGCGGCTTGATCCCTTGAACCCGCAGACCGCCTCTCGGGTATCAGCGGCCTTCGAGACCTGGCCACGCTATGACGCCGTGCGACGGCGCCACGCGAAATCGGAACTTGAGCGCATTTTGCTGACGCCTGGCCTCAGCTCCGACCTGCGCGAGATGGTGGAGCGCATGCTGGCGGCGGGGTAAGCTGCTGGACGTCTGGCAGTACCGTGATCAAACTGCGGATGACAGGCCCGGCGTCGGTCAGCCTGCCTTGCAGTATGGCTGCTCGCGCGTCCAGGCGGCCATTTCTGTCCGCTTTTCGGTGCTGCGCAAGGGGGCCCAGTCCCGACCGATGCCACGATTGCCGCCACCAGCGACGACGCCGTCCTTGGCCACCTGCTCCGACATGATCTCGACCGCGCATTCCAGGTTCGCCTCGCCATCCTTGAGCGCCCCGACCGACGTCGCCTCGCAGCCATAGTTCTGGGCGGTGTTGGGGGAAATCTGCATCAGTCCGATCCAGCGCCCGCCCCCTCCCGAAGCACTCGGGTTCCAGGTGCTTTCGTATTTTGCCACCGCTGAAAGCAGTCCCGACCAGAAGGCCCGACGGGCTGGAAGGTCGGCTTCCGGGTAGGCCGGACACCAGGTTTCAATGTCTGCAGGGACGTTCTGCGACAGGAGCGCATCCTTGCTTGACAGGGCCACGAGGGTAGATTCGGTCCATTCCTCGCCCTCTGGATGGTGATCCCAACCCATGGGCGGGGCAACGAAGGACATTTCGTCGGCTGGGTCTGTCTGGACGCAACCAGAGAGGGAAGTCATCGCAATCATTAGCAAAACTGCAGCCACGCCCGCACGCTTGTCACTCGAAATCCACCGCATTTCCATCTTTCCGCCCTGATCTTCCGCCACACGTTAAGAAGGCGGTTATGTGTTCCGCTTAAGGAACGAGTTGATGCTCATTACCCCGTCGCTACTTCACGTGAAAACCCGGGCCGGTCGCGGTCGGCAGGAAACTGCCGCTTCGCTTCGTCGGGTCAGCGTCGATCTGCGCTTTGATCTGGACGGGTTGACGGCCGAACAGGTGCTTGCGCGGCTGGATGCACCGGTGCTGGCGCAGGGTCCGGAAATGACGGAATGGCAGTGCATCCGGCAGGATCACGCCGCCATGGCGGAAGCTGGCCAATGGGCCGACCTGATCGAAGCGCTGCGCTTTGCCGATCAGGACCGGACCATGGCCTCGGGCGGCCGCAAGGTCGCACCGTTGATCAGCGAGGGCATCCGCGCAACCTTCGACGCGGCGATTGCCCGCAAGGATATTGCCGCGGCCGACGCCGAACAGACCCGGTTCGAAGCCGTATTCGAAATGTTTCCCGATGACTATGTCGCTGCACATCTTCTGGCACAGGTTCTGATCGACCTTGGCTGTGCCAAGCGTGCACTTGCCACCGATCGCCAGCTCAGCCGCGACCTTTGGGCCGAAAGCGTCGCCCATTTCAACGCGGCCGAAGCCTTGCTGGATTTCTTCGACCCGATCGAAGAGATGTCGCCCCTGTTGGCCGGAACCCACTATCTTCTGGTGCGCGGGATCGAGGATGGCAAATCGGTCTGCCGCGACTGGTACGAAGACTGGTGCGACATTGATCCCGAAGATGCCACCGCCCATGCGACCCACGCGGTTCACATGCTCCCGGACTGGTTCGGCTCGGTCCCCGCGTTCGAGAAAGAGGCCCGCTGGGCCGCTGCGAAAAGCCAGGACGCAACCGGGCAGGCCGCCTATGCGATCTTCCACATCGCTGCGCGCACCGAGCTTGGTGTGATGATGCCGTCGGTTGACCTGGAACGGTTCCTGCGCGGGCTCACGGACTATCAGGTGGCCACCGGCTGCCAGCACCGCGCCAACATCGCCGCCAATCTGCTGACTGCCCTGGCGCGCGAATACCAGAAGGAAGGCCCTGCGGCGGCGTTCCAACTGACCAAGGTCAAGGCGGCGCTGGCGGATGTGCTGTGGAACCGCCTGCACGAGGTCCATCTCGACCAGTGGGAAGACGGCGCGGACAGCCTGGCCTTCGCCCTTGCCGAGATTTTCGGCCCGGCGCTGAAAAGGGGCGCTCGGATCGGCCCGCGCGGCGCCGGATTGGGGACCAGGGTTCCGCGCAACTGACAGACCCCTTGCCCACCGGCCAGACCCGGCCTAAACCGGCCCGAAGACCCGCTTCGGAGGCACCATGCTTGACCAAATGCCCACCCCGCCCACGCCCAAGGTGATCGCAGGGGCCAAGGCCGACTGGGAACTCGTGATCGGCATGGAAATCCATGCCCAGGTCTCATCCAACGCCAAGCTTTTCTCCGGCGCCTCCACCACCTTCGGGGCCGAGCCGAATTCCAACGTCGCCTTCGTTGACGCGGCGATGCCTGGGATGCTGCCGGTCATCAATGAATACTGCGTCGAACAGGCCGTGCGCACCGGCCTTGGCCTGAAAGCCGAAATCAACCTGCGCTCCGCCTTCGACCGGAAGAACTATTTCTACCCCGACCTGCCGCAGGGCTATCAGATCAGCCAGCTTTACCACCCCATCGTCGGCGAGGGCGAAGTGCTGGTGGAAATGTCCCCGAGCGTGGCACGCCTGGTGCGGATAGAACGCATCCACCTGGAACAGGACGCGGGCAAGTCGATCCATGACATGGACCCGACCCTGTCCTTCGTCGACTTCAACCGCACTGGCGTGGCGCTGATGGAGATCGTCAGCCGCCCCGACATCCGCGGGCCAGAAGAGGCCGCCGCCTATGTGACCAAACTGCGCCAGATCCTGCGCTATCTTGGGACCTGTGATGGCAACATGCAGAACGGCAACCTGCGCGCGGACGTCAACGTTTCGGTCTGCAAGCCCGGCCAGTATGAGAAATATCAGGCGACGCAGGACTTCAGCCACCTGGGCACGCGCTGCGAGATCAAGAACATGAACTCCATGCGGTTCATGACCCAGGCCATCGACTATGAAGCACGCCGCCAGATCGCCATTCTGGAAGACGGCGGCAAGATCATTCAGGAGACCCGGCTCTATGACCCCGACAAGGGCGAGACCCGGTCAATGCGATCCAAGGAAGAGGCGCACGACTACCGCTACTTCCCCGACCCCGACCTCCTGCCGCTGGAGATCGAGCAAGCCTGGGTCGACGACATCGCCGCGCGGATGCCCGAACTGCCTGACGCGAAGAAGGCCCGCTTCATGGCTGACTTCGGCCTGACCGACTATGACGCCAACGTGCTGACCGCCGACCTGGAATCCGCCGGATATTTCGAGGCCGTGGCCCAGGGTCGTGACGGCAAGACGGCGGCGAACTGGGTCATCAACGAGCTCTTTGGCCGGTTGAACAAGCAGGGGCTGACGATTGCCGAAACCCCGGTTTCAGCTGCGCAGCTGGGAGGCGTTCTGGACCTCATCGCCAAGGGCACGATCACCGGCAAGATGGCCAAGGACCTGTTCGAGATCGTCTGGACCGAAGGCGGCGACCCTGCGGCGCAGGCCGAAAAGCACGGCATGCAGCAGGTCACCGATACGGGTGAGATCGAGGCCGCACTCGATGCCCTGATCGCCGCCAACCCCGAGCAGGTGGCAAAGGCCAAGCAGAATGCCAAGCTGGCAGGCTGGTTTACCGGGCAGGTGCTGAAGTCGACCGGCGGCAAGGCGAACCCGGCGGTCGTGAACGCCATGGTCGCGCAGAAGCTCGGGCTCTGAGCGAAAAGGCCCGGGCGCGGGGACTTGCCGCTGGCGCCACATCTTGCGCCTGTTGCGCGGCAGGCGCGGGTTCGCCGAAAAGCCTTATGTGATTTGAACTTGTGTGCCGAATCTCATATTCCTTTGCCCTCAGGTGCCGGAGAAACCCGATGCAGCGTTATGAATTCAAGGTCATTCCCGCTCCCAGGCGGGGCGAAAAGGCGCGTGGGGTGAAATCCACGGAAGACCGATTCGCCCATGCCCTCACCCTCTTGTTGAACGAACTCGGCGCCGAGGGTTGGGATTACGTTCGCGCCGACGCCCTGCCTTGTGACGAACGCGTGGGCTTCACCGGCACGAAGACGACGTTCCAGAACGTCCTGGTCTTTCGCCGGGTGATCGAAGCGGCCACCGTTGAAGAGCGGCCTTTGCGGCTGACCCTGCAAGACCCTGTGCCGGCCCCCGCCCCCCGTCTTGGACCGGCCGAGGCGCCGATGCCCGCTGCTTCCCCTGCGCTTGGACCGGCCAAACCGGACCTCGCAGCCGAGTAATCAGCCAGCAGCGCGCAGCGCCTCTGGCAGGGTTTCTTCCACGATATCAAGCGCCTGCCCGTCACCAAGGCTGATGCGAATGCAGCGGTCCAGCGGTGACACACCAGGCATACGGATAAACACCCCGCGACTGCCCATCTCGGCCAGGACCTTTCGGGAAAAATCGCCGTCACGGCCACAGTCGATGGTCACGAAATTCGTGGCCGACGGCAGGGGCGTCAGGCCGTTGGTTCGGGCGATGGCTGAAAGACGATCCCTTGCTGCAACAGTCTGTTCCTGAACGCTTTTCAGCCAGTCCTGATCCCGCAGCGCCGCCAGCGCCCCGGCTTGCGAGATGCGGCCCATCCCGAAATGGTCGCGCACCTTGTCGAAGACCAGCACCAGCTCGGGGTTGGTGATCGCATAACCGACACGCGCGCCTGCCAAGCCGTAACCCTTTGAAAACGTGCGCATCCGTATCACTTGCGGGTGGTCGGCCGCGATGGCGGGCACCGTGCCGGGTGGGGCGAGGTCGGCGTAGGCCTCGTCAAGGATCAGCAGCGTGGTTTCCGGCAGGTTCGCAACCATGTCCTCCACCACCGCGGCCGGGTGATGACTGCCCATCGGATTGTCGGGGTTGGCAAGGTAGATCAGCTTGGCGCCCAAGGATTGTGCCGTGGAAACAAGGGCTTCCGGGTCCTCATGGTCGCCCTTGTAGGGCACTCGAGTGAGAGCGCCACCGTAACCGGTGACATGGAAATTGAAGGTCGGATAGGCGCCAAGCGAGGTCACGACGGCTGTGCCCGGCTCAAGCACGAGGCGGCAGATCAGGCCCAGAAGGCCGTCGATCCCCGGACCAACTGCAATATGCGCCGGGGTCACGCCGTGGTGCCGGGCAAGTGCCTGTTTCAGATCATGATTTTCCGGGTCACCGTACATCCAGGCCCCGCTGGCCGCGTCTTCCATCGCGGCAACGGCTTTGGGCGAGGGGCCGAAAACGGATTCATTCGCCCCCAGCCGGGCGCGGAAATGCACCCCGCTCCGACGCTCCAAAGCTTCGGGCCCGGTGAAAGGCACAGAGGAGGGCAGGGCGGCGGCGTGTGGGGTCAGAAAGCGGCTCATGGGGCGAAAGCTGGCATGGGGCCGGGGCCGGCGCAAGGGGGCGAGGCGCCCGGATTCGGGCGTCTGCAAAGCGTCTGGCGCGCGTATGGCAGGCGTATGGCACCGGACCCGCGCCGCAACTGGCGCCTTAGCCCAGATCGGCAAGGCGGGCGAGGGCGGCCTTGATCTTGTCGGCCTCCTCCACCCGCGCCTCCAGGTTCGACTGCGCCTCCATCACCACATCCTCGGGCGCTGACTTGGCGAAGTTCGGGTTGTCGAGCCGGCCCTTCAGCCCGCCGATTTCCTTGCCCAGCTTGTCGAGGGCCTTTTGCAGGCGGGACTTCTCTTCGGCAATGTCGATCAGGCCCTGCAGCGGGATCGCGAAGGCCGCGCCTTCGGCCGCCACGGCGATGGAGCCTTTGGGGGCGGTGCCTTCGGTGATCTGGTCGATGCGGGCGAGGCGCTTGATGAGGGTCTCGTTGCGCTGGAACGCGCTTCGCGCGGCTTCGGTCAGGCTGGTCGCCACGAGGTCGGCCTTCAGGCCCACCGGTACGTGGACCTGCGCGCGGGCGGAGCGGATGTCGTCAATCAGCGTGGTGACGAAGGACATTTCCCGGTCTGCGTCTGCGTCGATCAGGCTTTGCGGCAGTTCCGGCCAGTCGGTGTGGACGAGCAGCTTCTCGCGCTTGCCGGTGGTGGACCACAGCTCTTCGGTGATGAAGGGCATGAAGGGGTGGAGGAGGATCATCGATTGGTCGAGGACCCAGGCCATCGTGGCGCGCGTCTCGGCGGCGTCGGGGCCGTCGAACAGGGGCTTGGCAAATTCGACGTACCAGTCGCAGACCTTGCCCCAGACGAACTTGTAAAGCGCGTCGGCGGCGGTGTCGAAGCGGAAGTCGGTGAGGGCCTGGTTGACCTCGGCCAGCGTCTTGGCGGTTTCGCCGATGATCCACTTGTTCGCGGTGGCTGTCGGCGTGGGGGCGGGGCCGGTCGCGTGGCCTTCCCAGACCCCGTTCATCTCGGCAAAGCGGCAGGCGTTCCAGAGCTTGGTGCCGAAGTTCCGGTAACCCGCGATGCGCTGGGTATCCAGCTTCAGCACGCCCCCCAAGGAGGCCATCGCGGCATTGGCAAACCGCAGCGCGTCGGCACCGTATTCGTCGATGATCTCCAGCGGGTCGATGACGTTGCCGAGCGACTTCGACATCTTCTTGCCCTTGGCGTCGCGGACAAGGCCGTGCAGGTAGACGGTGTGAAACGGAATGTCACCCACCACGGCCAGCTGCATCATCATCATCCGGGCGACCCAGAAGAAAAGGATGTCCTGCCCGGTCACGAGGACCGAGGTCGGGAAGTACTTCTGTTCGTCCGGGGTCCAGTTCGGCCAGCCGAGGGTGCCGATCGGCCAAAGGCCGGAGGAGAACCAGGTGTCTAGGACATCCTCGTCGCGCCAGATCGGATAGACCAGTTTGGTCGGGTCCTGCTCCGTTCCGTAGGCTGCCAGCGCGGTCGCCAAGGCCTCTACCGCCGCGGCCCGGTCGGCGACTTCCACC